>NZ_JBGUAV010000007.1:0-200590 GCF_041821005.1 Halalkalibacter sp. AB-rgal2 | reverse complement strand
ACTGTCATCATATCATATGTGAAAGGCACAATGGCTAGTAGCTACTCATCATTCATGATTTAGTCACAGCTATACTTCTTTCAAAAAGTTGCTTTAATGAAAGAGGAACGAACTTAATTATTTTTTAAAGGCTTACAAGAATCCCTCTCTATTAGAGATACTGGGATTTTAACAGACATCGCTCTTTTTTTCTTATCATTAATTTGCTCAATTAGTAAATTCGCAGCTGTTTTGCCAATTAATTCGGTATCCTGCCTAATCGTTGTTAACGCAGGTGACATATATTTACTCATTTGAATATCATCAAACCCAATAACAGATATATCTTCAGGAACTTTTAGTTGTGCTTTTTGAATCTCATTGATCGCTCCAAGTGCCATAAAATCTCCTGCTACATAAACAGCAGTTGGTCTATCTACACACTTTAGTAGCGCTTTCATAGCTTCTTGTCCTCCTAAAAAAGAAAAGTAGCCTCCATCAACAATATGCTCATCTTTTAATGATAATCCGTGCTTGTTCATCGCTTTAATATATCCTTCTAGACGGTGCACACCGGCAAACTCATTTTTGTCTCCATGTATATGTGCAATCTTTCGATGACCTAATGAGTAAAGATGATCGACAGCTAATTCACTTCCATAATAATTATCACTATACACCACACTTGATTCAGGACTGTCTAAATCAATAACAACAGTTGGAATATTTGACTGAACTAACTTCTCCACATCTGGATCGTTTAAAATGGAACACACTACAACAACACCATCAACACCACGGTATAAGAAGTGATCTAAATACGATTTCTCCTCATGACCTATTCGATTAGAAGCAAATAATAGGTCATATCCTGATTTTTCAACACTTTTTTTAAAACTTTCAATGACCGCGCTAAAAAATGGATGCTCGATCCCTTTTCCAGAATCTTCAACAAACACGACACCAAGTGACCACGACTTTTTCGTTGTAAGGGTGCGAGCATTAGAGTTTGGATAATAACCTACTTCGTTAACAGCTTCAATGATTTTTTTTCTCGTCTTATCGCTAACATCTGAATAATTATTTAATACTTTTGATACAGTTGTAATCGAAAATCCCGTTTTCTTTGCTATATCATAAATAGTTGCCATATCGCTTCTCTCCTACCATTCTCTTACTATGTCCATTATACATCAATAGCTTGATTGAATAGAGAATAATTCGTTGCCATTAAAACATAGGAAATCACACTTATTCCTATTACTATGAAAACCGTTGGGAAAAAAATAGCCAGCCCCAAATAGGCAACAATCCACATAAGTTGTAACAATGATTTAAATGGTTTATAAAAAACAAATCCAATCGCTACTTTGACATATTGGAATGTACTATAGTGAAAATGGGCCATGATCGAAAATAAGTTTACAAATGTAAGAAGTGAAATGACCCCTACACTTCCAATGATAATATAAAGAAATAGGTGAATTTCATTAGGATAGAAATAAGGAACAAATTCTATATTGGCATATATAATAAAAAATATAAAATAAAATATAATACCTAACACATTTGTTTTAAAAAAATTTGTCTTATAGTAGTAGAAATACTTCTTTATCGTAACCTCGTTGCCTTCTTTTAACCAGTCTCTGATGGAAGAAAATAAAGCTAACGTCGCAGGCATGAACCCTAAAATCCCAAATCCCAATAAAAAAAATAAGAGCCAGAGGATATTTAAGTAAATAAACGTATAAATTAGATTTGCGATTTTAAAAATCATTGAACTCATGATGAACAACACCCCGAATCACATTAAGATATGAGCAGAAAAATAAATAGAGCCTTTTGTCGTGAAATAAATACAGCTCTATTTATTTTTCTTTATTCTATTATTAACTCTTTACCGCACCTTCAGATAAGCTTTGAATAAATAAGCGATTAAAAAGTAAGAAAATAATAATGAGTGGTACGGTCGCCCAGAATGTTCCAGACATAATCATGCCATAATCCATTTGTCTTGCATCATTCAATGCACGCAATGCAACTTGCAATGTGTGTACAGAAGGGTCTCTCAATACAACCAACGGCCATAAAAAATCATTCCAAACATGCATAAATACAATAATCCCTAACGTGGCAAAAGCTGGTAAAATCGTAGGTACAACGACATTCCAGTACGTGCGAAAATGAGAGCATCCAT
Organism: Halalkalibacter sp. AB-rgal2; assembly: GCF_041821005.1. NCBI lineage: Bacteria > Bacillati > Bacillota > Bacilli > Caryophanales > Bacillaceae > Halalkalibacter > Halalkalibacter sp. AB-rgal2. Next base: position 198,414 of record NZ_JBGUAV010000007.1, on the reverse strand, counting down.
CAATTCTGGCAGCTTCAATGATTTCAAAAGGTACTCCCTCTTTAATATACTGCCTCATCCAAAATATACCAAAAGCATTAATCAAGCCAGGTACAATAATGGCTCTTAAATCATTTAACCAACCTAATGATGTGATAATGTAATATTGAGGAATTAACCCTAACTGTGGCGGAACCATCATCGTAATTAAGATCATCACAAACAAAAAGTTCTTCCCTTTAAAATCAAGTTTGGCAAACGTATAGCCCGCTAATGAACAAAGGAATAATGTTCCGAGCGTAATTGATGAGGCGACAATAAATGAATTTAACATCGCTCCAAAAAAATTAATATTGCTTAGTACATTTTGGAAATTCAGTACTAGATCACTACCTGGTATAAAGGGTGGTGGGACTTGATTAATTTCACGATTTGCTCGTGTTGCCATTACAAACATATAATAAAATGGAAATAGGGATAGCAATGACCCAGTTACAAGAAATAAATAAACAAATAGCTTTTTCAATGAGAATGGCTTAGAACCTACTTCTGAATACTTTTTAGCCACTTCAATCCCTCCTTAACCGACTTTCTTTGAACGGCCAATACGATTTGTAATAAATAAATTAATAGCCGTTAAAACAATAATAATTAGGAATAAAATGATTGCTGCTGCAGATGCTGTCCCAAACGAATTATAGACAAATGCATCTCTCCATAAGTAAGCAACCATCGTAATTCCTTCCTCTCGTAAGCCTCTTCCTAAGAAAACTAAAGGCTCTGTAAACAGTTGAAAGCTTCCAATAGTTGCCGTGAATACAACAAACAACATGATTGGTCTTAGCATTGGTAATGTAATCAATCTCATTTGCTGAGCAATGGTGGCTCCGTCAATTTTAGCTGCTTCATACAATTCTCTCGGGATACTTTGCATTCCAGCCAAGAAAATGATTGTATTGTAACCAACCCATCTCCAAAATACCATTGACGCAATAGCAAACTTTACCGGCCAATATTCTTGACTCCAACGAATAGGATCAATATCAAAGAAGCTAAGTAAATAGTTCGCAAAACCAAATGGTTGATTATTGAAAACAACACCAAAGATAATGGCGACTGCTACAATCGATGTAATATATGGTAAAAATACTAATGTCCGAAATGTATTTCTGAACCGAATCAAAGTTGAGTTTAAAGCAAATGCCAGTACAATAGCTACAACAATCTGTGGCAGTGTTCCCATAATACCAATAATGAACGTGTTATAAATCGATGAATAAAAAACTGGGTCTGTAAAAATAAATTCAAAATTCCTCAGTCCACTAAAGACCATTGGAGTTAAGCCATCCCAACGAAAGAACGACAAATAAAAACTAAAAAGCATTGGGAATAACCCAAAAATTATAAACAATATAAAGAATGGAGATATGAAGAGATAAGCAGATATAGCAGTTCTGCGTTTCTCTGTCATTTTAGTCTGTTTCGTTTTTGTACTCGGAATCGTCTCCATCGTTTAGCCTCCTTCAATCAATACTTACTATCATAGTGCTCATATGAATCTTATTAAATTCGTAAATCAATTAGGGGTGTCCACAAAACTTCATAATAGGACATCCCCCAATTCTAAGGCTATTTATTGTCTATCCAACACTCTATTCATTCTTTCAATTACTGCTTCCCACTCCGCTTGTGGATCTGCTCCTGCTGAAATATTATCAAGAGCTTCTTTCATCTCATCATCAACATCATAATAACTTCGACCTTTATAAACCGGCTCAACAGATTGAGCAGCTTCTGAGAAAATTTGCGCTGTTGCAATTCCACCAAAGTATTCATCTTCATAATCTAAGAATTCAGGCATCTCATACACAGCTGGTGCTGATGGGAATAGACCATACCCTAAAAATGCTTTTAATTGTTGCTCAGGAGCCGTTAACCATTGAATAAACTCATAGGCTTCTTCAGCATGGTTTGTTTCAGCTGGAATAGACAAATAAGAACCACCCCAGTTCCCTGCACCTTCTGGCATCGTTGTTATTGACCAAATTCCATCCTCAGGCTCATTATCTTTAATAACACCTTGCATCCAAGCAGGAGCTAACATAGTTGCATATGAACCATCTCCCATACCTGAATGCCATTCAGGAGTCCATAGTGGAATATCTCCCGCAAAACCTTGTTCAATAAGGTCGGTTGTGTAATCATACGCTTCTCTAATTTGAGGGTGCTCTTCAATAATTAATTCATTTTCAGTATTAAAGTATTGTTGTGTTGCTTGGTCACGTTTTGCATTGTAAACAAGTTCAGCACTGTCAGTAATCAATTTACCTGTATTATTATATATTTCACTCGCTACTTGCGCATATTCATCCCAAGTAGACATTAATTCCGAAACCGCTTCAGGTGATGAGTTGAAGCCAGCCTCCTCAAATACATCGGTACGGTAGAACATGACTGTTGGACCAATATCCGTAGGTAGTCCAAACAAGAAGTCACCTTCTCCATTCTCAGCATTACGCCATACCCAATCTAAGAATTCATTTTCAACATCACCTGCACCATGATCATACAAATTCACGAATGAATCTTCAACACTACGAAAACGCTCAATTTGCGCTTCCTCTATCATTGTAATATCAGGAGCTCCACTTCCAGCAGAAATGGATGTAAATAAATTATCATGTACATCATTCATATCAGCATTTTGTAGGTTTATCGTTACATGTGGATTATCCGCTTCATACTCTTCAATTAAAACATCATATCCTGTATTTCCAAACTCCCAAAATACTAGTTCAACTTGATCTCCACCTGATGTACCTCCTCCGTTATCACCGTCATTTGACGAAGTATCATCATTACCTCCACATGCAACTAACAAAGATGTTGCAAATAAAGATGTCGCTGCAACCTTTAACCATTTCATTTTTATTTCCCCCTTAAATTAAGTTTGCTTTGCCCCTTCTAAAAGAATTCAAATTTAACATGTCCTGTTCCGTTGGAAACATCACCCCCTTAAAGGAATTGAAGCGCTTTCTTTTCCTACGAAAGATACTCTACATTTTCTATAGCTAAGGAGCTTCACCGACGAAGTCAGTGAAGTATTTCCTTAGCCAATCTCTTGCTCTACACTTCAAAAAAATTATTTTCTATCATATGTTGATACCAGTAATAGCTTTCTTTTTTCGTTCTTTCTAAAGTACGATAATTGACATGAACAATACCAAATCGCATCTTGTACCCTTCAGCCCATTCGAAATTATCCAATAGTGACCAAGTTAAATATCCTTTAATGTTTACACCTGATTGCATAGCACGATGTAACGATGTTAAATGTTGCTTCAAATAATCAATGCGACCTTGATCATTCACTTTGCCATGTTCCACGTCATCGTTATAGCACGAACCATTTTCCGTAATGTAGATTGGAAATGCTCCATAACGCTCTGTCAAATATCGTAATACGTTATAAAAACCTTCTGGATAAACGTTCCACCCAATGTCCGTTTTCTGATAGCCCGTGTCAACACGCTCATGATCAAACAATCCTTCATCCTTCTTATATCGCCCGACACTACCTGTATAGTAGTTAATTCCAACAAAATCGATTGGTTGGTGTATGATGTCCATATCTCCTTCTTGAATTGGTACAGTCACACCTTTTCCTTTAAACCAATCAACAAGGAATGCCGGATAGCTACCTTTAAAAATAGGATCAAAAAACCATTCAATAAAGAAAGCATTCGCACGCGCACATGCGTCCTTATCCTCTTGTTTAGCACTATACGGTTCATTCCATTCAACATTAGGAGCATAGCCAATCTCCCCTTGTGTGCCTAACTCCCTAAATGCAATAACCGTTTTACCGTGAGCAACATGCAAATGATGGGCAACATTCGTCGCTAATTGTAGATCGGTGTATCCTGGAGCATGCGCTCCTAAAAAGTTCGATAAATATGAAACACACCACGGCTCATTAAACGTAATCCATTTCGTAATCTTACCATCGAATTCGTTAAACATCGTTTTCGCATAATGAACAAATGCCTCGATCGTTTCACGGTTATCCCATCCACCTTGTTCTTGTAACACTTGTGGCAAATCCCAATGATATAGTGTACATAACGGCTCAATTCCAGCCTCAAGCAAACAATCTACTAGACGATGATAATAATCAAGCCCCTCTTGATTCACCTCTCCTATTCCATTCGGGAAAATACGAGGCCACGCAACTGAAAATCGATACATGTTAATACCGAGATCCTGCATAATTTCAACGTCCTCTTCATAACGATGGTAGCTATCGCACGCAACATCGCCATTGTCTCCGTTATATACTTTACCAGGGGTTTTCGAGAACGTATCCCATATAGATAAGCCACGTCCACCTTCATTAACAGCCCCTTCTATTTGATAGGATGCTGTTGCTGCTCCCCATTTCATCTCTTTCGGAAATTGAATAAACGCCATTACTAAACCCCTTTCGTAAAAACCATAAAAAAAACTATATAAAAAGCGCTTTCGAAAATATAAAAAATAAATGATAATTCTAAATATCCTGCAAAATATTTTCTTTTTAATCATTAATTCATTTTTCATTATATTTCAATAGAATTATTTCAGAAACCGCTTTCGTTGAATTGATTATAAAATGAATAGATCCCAAATGCAATACTTTTTTTCTACCTTGTGAAATACGATTACTTTAAACCATGCATTTAACCATTTTCACATAAAGGAAGGAAAGACGACCAAGCAATCCTTCTGTATTTGAATAGACTAATCAAAAAAGAAGTCATCAGCAAGGAGGGATTTCCTTGTCAAAATGCTCTTCCAACTCCTTTTCCCATGTTAATGATGCTGTTTATATGTCGTTGGAATTGCAAAGAAATATTGTTGTAGCCGATCCGACACCGATTACTGATCTTTCCTTGTTTACAACCGTTTATATAGATGAAACAAACTTCCCGATAAATGGGACGATCTTAGCAGTCAATAATGGCGCAGAAACAAATACATTCTCTAACGGAACAGTTGTCATAATGGTGAACAACAATGTTAACACTCAATTTTTCATTCCACCAAATGAGAGTATGTCAAAAACATTTGGCACAATTGACAGTATTCAAGTTGCGGTTACTTCTTCTCCTCTTAGTCAAACAGGTAATTACGAAGCAATCCTTGAACTTTCTTTTTCATTGAATTACAAATTTTAAAATTACATTTACACTACTTTTCTATAAGGACTTTTAACCATTGTTCACACACCGACATACTATACAGTTATAACCATCTCACCCGGAGGAACTCTATGATACAATCACCTTTAAAATTTGCAGTTATTGGTTGTGGACGTATAGCAAAGAAACATATAGAAGCTCTAACAGAATTACCTGAAACATCACTTGTAGCTGTTTGTGATACTAAAGAGGATCGCGCAAATAAATGGGCACAGGAATTAAATATACCCTACTACACTGACTATCATTCAATGCTACAAGCGGAAGACATCGATGTTGTATCCATTCTTACACCAAGCGGTCTTCACGCAGCACATACGATTGATATCGTCAATTGCTATGGTAAGCATATTGTTTGCGAAAAACCGATTTGTCTCCGCTTAGAGGATGCCGATAGGATGATAGCTGCGTGTAAGAGGAAAAAAGTTCGTCTATTTGTCGTCTTACAAAATCGATTAAATTCAGCTATAACATCACTAAAGGAAGCGATCGATGATCATGCTTTTGGCAAAATCGTTTTAGCAACGGTACGTCTTCGGTGGTCACGTCAGCAACACTATTACGACCAAGACGAATGGCGGGGAACATGGAGTTTAGATGGTGGCTGTTTAACAAACCAAGCCTCCCATCATGTCGATTTACTTCAATGGTTACTAGGTATGCCAAAAGAAGTTTCAGCCAATATCGCTACACGACTATTGAATATTGAAGTAGAGGATACAGCAACAGCGCTTTTAACATTTGCCGATGGAGCTTTAGGGATCATTGAAGCAACCACCGCCACTAGGCCGATTGATACGGAAGGATCGATTTCGATTCTAGGAGAAAAGGGAATGGCTGAAATTGGTGGATTTGCAGTAAATGAAATTAAAAGATGGCAATTTACTCATTCTACACAGCATCCAATACCAAGCTCCCAAAATGAGTTCCCAGATACCGTTTATGGGTTCGGGCATAAGAAATTCCTTGATCACGTGTCAATCTGTTTACGAAATGGGGAGCCTTCAATGTTTGATGGAATTCATGCAAAGAACTCACTAGCCCTGATTCATGCCATATATGAAGCTTCCGATCAAAAACGTCCAGTTAAATTAACTGATGGCCCACATTTCAGAAAGCTAGGTCTAAAAGGATGAATCATAAACATTCTTCTATCACGATTGGCACTCATGCCACCATTGGTGATTACGTACTGATTGGTGTTTCCACACAAAAAAAACATTCGGCCATAGCGACCTTCATAGGCAGTCATGCGACTCTTCGTTCTCATACTGTCATTTATGAAGGAGTCCACATTGGAGACTCTTTTCAATCAGGGCACCATGTCACTATTCGAGAATATTGTCAAATAGGGAGCCACGTTAGTATTGGTACGGGATCATGTATTGAACACCATGTAAAGATCGAAGACGATGTAAGGCTTCATTCAAATGTATTCATTCCTGAGTTTTCTCATTTAAAAGCAAGCTGTTGGATCGGACCTAACGTTGTCTTAACAAATGCAAAATATCCAAACAGTTCGACAACAAAAAAGCATTTAGTTGGTGTCATAATTGAAGAAAAAGCCGTAATCGGAGCAAATAGCACTCTACTTCCCGGTGTCACAATTGGCGAAAACTCCATTATCGGTGCTGGTGCTGTTGTGACGAGAGATGTACCTGCAGGCAAAGTCGTAGCTGGTAATCCTGCAAAAGTCATCAACGATATTAATCAGATCGATGTCTACAAAGATAGGAGAGACATAACGTGACGATCCCTTTTACGAGTATTACTGATTGTTATAGAGAAATTTTAGACGAGGTAAAACAAGCGGTAACAAAAGTCATGAAAAAAGGTCAATTTATTAACGGAGAAGACGTTACTTTATTTGAACAAGAGTTCGCTGCCTATTGTGACACGAAATATGCGATAGGCTGTAGTAACGGAACTGACGCGCTCATTCTCACTCTAAAAGCTTTAGGTATCGGTGAAGGTGATGTCGTCGTTACTGTTCCAAATACATTTATCGCAACGACCGAAGCGATTAGTGCAGTCGGAGCTACGATCGCTTTCGTTGATATAGATGAAAGAACGTATACAATGTCACCTGAAAGTCTCTCACAATTCCTTTCAAACAACAAAGCAACTGCTATTATCCCTGTTCACCTTTACGGACAGATGGCAAATATGCCAAAAATTATAAAACTTGCTCATCGTTATCAATTACATGTCATTGAAGATGCAGCTCAAGCACATGGCGCTACTCTAAATGGTAAACAGCCAGGTCATTTCGGAGATGCCGCAACCTTCTCATTCTTTCCAGGAAAGAACTTAGGAGCATTTGGAGATGCTGGTGCTGTTGTCACAAATAACCACTCTTTAGCTAATAGGATCAAAATGCTTTCTAACCATGGAAGAGTGGAGAAATATCAGCATTTATCAGAAGGGTACAATAGTCGACTTGACACACTACAAGCAGCTATTTTACGTGTTAAGCTAAAGCACTTAACCCATTGGACGAATCTGCGCAAGCTTCATGCTGCACTCTATTCTACTTTATTAGAAGATTGTCCTGTCACTATTCCATATATTAATGAAACTGCTGATCATTCCTTTCATTTATATGTCATTCGAGTAGCCAACCGCGATCAATTACAAGCTCGCTTATTACAGCAAGGTATACAAACCGGTATCCACTACCCAATTCCTTTGCACTTACAGAGAGCCTACAGACATTATCATTTTCATGAAGGTGACTTCCCCATTTCAGAAAAAATTAGTCAGGAGGTATTAAGCTTACCATTTTGGCCCGAGATGAAACCGTCTCAAATCAATGAAGTATGTGCTGCGATTATTCATGAAACGAAATAGAAGAGTAGAAAAAGCATGTAGCTTCTTTTTTTTCTCGAATTTTATAATTTCTTATTTTGTAAGATAAGACTGTCGTTTCGTCAGTCTTTCTCTATTTATCATGTATACATTTCTCAATCATTTCCATACACTGCTTAGCACGTATTTCATTTGTATGATGGGTATGAATCCATCGAAATCCATTATTTGTAATCCGCATTCGCTCTTGCTCGTTATGATAATAAAATAATGCCTTCTCATAGATCTCCGAACACTCACAAGCAACGTAATGCTCACCATCTTTGAACCCTAATTCAATAATGTCTTCATTGGACTCCGCAATGAGCAATGTACGCGAGCCTAATGCTTCAAAATATTTCATTACAGGATATTTAAACGCTCCCCCACAAGTAAAAAAAATGGATGAACGATTGAGTTCTTTTGAATACATTTCATTAATGAAAGTAGCGTTTTTCGTAAAGTGACCAGGATGCTTTCGTAAAGTAAACCCTTCTACATCTCTCATCTGATTGACGACCTCCTCGCGGAAAGGGTATCTCCCTTTTGGAGGGTGGTGTTCCCCTTCTAAGTACACAAGCCCCATTAAAAGGTACGTAATATCTTTAGGCATTGCCCAATCCTTTATGACTTTATCGTTGATTGAAAAGGGAAGCCAACGGAATTTCTGTTTCATCATAGGAAAATTAGCTAAAAAAGCCGTTTTCGTAACAGAAAAAACAAGATCCACCTTAGATTGTAGAAAATAATGAAGCCTTTTTGCCTTTTCCCAATGAATATCCATAACGTAACACCCTTTTGGAATATCCACCTTCTCTAAATCAGTAATACGAGGAGCAAAATAATATCCCCAAGCTATATCATAATGCAAAATAAAATCAGGCTTTTGCTCTAATGAAGCTAAAATATCGAGAATACTTCCATCCTCGTGCCAATATAAGACATTGGCCTCAGCTTCTAATGCTTGCATCATATCGAATTTCAATTGGTGCTTCGGAGCCAATAGATGAAACTTCCGTATTAATAATAAAATGGTTCTCTTTTTCATACAAAAGTCTCCTTCCCCAAAAACGTTGCATATATTCTCCATTATATGAACCTGCCTATTTAAACATTCATCCATATCAAACACCTACCCCCTTAACGTGCAGCAGCATACTCTATTCTAAGGAGTTGAGAGCATGTGGAGAAAGGTAAAGACTTTTACAATAACGCATATCAAAATGGCGGATACAAGAATATGTATCGAAAGCATTATAGCACTAGCCCCTATTTCAAAGTTTGGAACAAAGCAATTGAAATCATTAAGACGATCGATAACCCAGCAATGATCGAAATTGGTTGTGGAGTTGGGCAATTTGCACAAATGCTATTCGATCATCACTATACACAGTACAAAGGCATTGACTTTAGCGATACAGCTATATCTCTTGCCCAAACAAGAAATCCTTTGTTTCAAAAGAATTTTTCCATTGATGACGCTTATACATCCTCTATTTATGAAGAGCATTATAATCTCGTGATACTTTTTGAGGTACTTGAGCACTTGCAACAAGATCTCCCTGTATTAGCGAATATAAAAAAAGGGGTTAAGGTGATCTTTTCTGTGCCCAACTTTGATTCAGCAAGTCATGTACGTCATTTTCAATCAAAAGAACACGTTTTTGAACGTTATCGAAATGAACTGCACATTAATCAAATACATCCTATAAAAATCTCTACTAGAAATACAATATATTTAGGCGATGGACAAAAGCGTTAAACTTATTGCAATTTGCAATGTTCAAAGCAACAGCACCTTCATGAGCTCAAAACAAGCGTTGAAGGTGCTGTTCATATTTATAATTTATTCTGTTTCTCCACTGCTTGTATGAGCTCATACATATCCATCATCGCATCAGGTGCGTCCATTTGATTAAAATAATGATTTAATTCTTGAATAAGCTGAGCACCTCGAAGTGAAAGGAGAGGCTCCCCATGTTCTTTCCTTTTCTGATTAGCTTGTTGAATATCAAGCGTACACTCATCTACTAATTGATGATAAGCCATATAAAGAGCTCTTTCTAGTAGACTTTCAATGATAAAGACATCGTGATCAGTAAATGGATTACGGACAAATAGTTCATTTAAAGGAATCTCTCTTGCTTTACGAACGATAGTCTGATCCCCTTCTTTTGTTCGTTCGTCTATCTCAGCATTATGCCGATGCTCATTTATTTCATAATGGACCGTTGGTATAGGTAAAGCCTTTACATTCACAAATCGGCTCATCCTTAGCCACATATCATAATCCTGCGCTCGTCGTAATGTTTCATCATACAAACCCGCTCGTTCTAGAGCTTGCTTTTTCACCATAACCGTAGGTGAAAAATACATATTCCCTTTTAACTTCTCCTTTAACTGATTGGAAGGATCGATGTGCCTTGCTTGCCACATTCCCGTAAAAGATACGTCATCTTTCTTTTTTTTCATGAAAATAGCTGATGTATGAATAAGATCGATCTCTCTATTTTGCTGAAATGCTCGAACTTGTAATTCAACCTTTTTCGGTAACGCGATATCATCATCTGCAAACACCCAAATATAAGTTCCCGTTGCTTTTGGCAAAGCACGATTGACCGCACTAGATAAACCACCATTTTCTTTTTTTATATACTTCACTTTAGCTAGAAATGGCTTCATCACTTCATCGGTCTGATCTGTAGAACCATCATTGACAACAATGACTTCAAGGTTTTGATACGTTTGTTGAAAGATACTATGAAGAGAATGTCGTAGCAGCTGTGCCCGATTGTATGTTGGTACAATAACCGTGACTTTTTCTAATTCATCTAGGGGAGTAACTGGATGAGGAGGGAGGAATGATTGCTGAGCTGATTTATGAGTATCCTGCACTACCTTGTTCACCTTAATATACCCAACAATAGAGTATTTCAAAGGTAGATCGACTACTTCAAAAGAAAGGTCACTACTCGAAGTAACTAGCTTTCTAACCACTTCTTCCGTCATAATGCGAATTTGATTTCGTTCTGGACGCAAATAGCCTCTTGGGACAGTGATCATAATTCTCCCACCATCTTTACATACGCGTATTGCTTCCTTTACATAGGTAGCTGGGTCAACAACGCTTTGTAACAAATGATCAAGCACCACCGTATCAAACTGATTATCACTAAGCTTCCAACCTGTATCATCATACAGTTGAAAAAAACACGTATCTAAGCCGAGCTTATAGACTTCCAAACGCGCATGCTCAATTTTCAATGGATCTTGATCGACAGAAAAGGTGCGATCAGCGTGCATAGCTATCGCTGCCGTTAATTGACCACTTCCACACCCAACCTCCAGTACATCTCCTGTACATAAGGGAGCGATCATACCAATTCGATTGATGGAATAAATGTCACTTAATTTATCCTTTGATATATGCTCCTTTTTAAAATCTTTCATAATGAATTCGGAACTTTCAGGCACCTGTTCAACCACCTGTTCAACGTTAGACTCACCTACTTTCGTTTTGTAATAATTTGCCTCTTCATCATAGCCTAATCGTTTTAAGAAAATGGACAACAATGATTCTGCCATCACATTTTCTGGCTCATTCACTAATACTCGATAAATATAATCGAACGCATCAACACTTCTCCCATGAATAAATTCATAAAACGACTGCTTTAATAAAGGAGGCAACTGTCCATCTTTCATTTCAACTTGACTAACTTGAGCAAGTCTAGCTTTTAAATAGTCGAGGTTGAGTTGAATTCTTTTATGGCCTCGTGCATACTGCAATGCTGTTTGACAATGCTCAATCGCCTCCTCCAACCTCTCTAATCGTTCATAACAAACGGCTAGCTGCATATGTGGAAGCCAAGTCCATGCATGAGGCTGATGAAGTATCCCTCTAATATCAGGTGGAGAGCCTAACGCTAGTGCTGTTTCATACCAAAAGCTTGCCCTTCCTACCTCATCATAATAATTTAAGTATATTTCCCCTAGCCGGCAGCATACTTCTGCCCTCGGCTGATCATACAGAAAAGAACGATATAAGCTTTTTACTTGCTCGTCATAGTTATTTAAGTGGGCATAGCATGTAGCCATTTGAATACAAGCAGCAATTCGGTCTTCTACCCAACCTTCTTCTTTTTGCAAAAACGTTTCATATACGTTAATAGCCTCATTGTACTGTTGATGATTTAACAATTCATTCCCATAATAGAACCAGTCTCTTGCTATAAACGGTTTTCCCTCAGCTTGCCGTTTCTTATAAATCTTTAAATTACGATCTGTTGTCTCTTTTAATTTGTTATGATATATGGCCGTTTTACTTTTAGCCACAGTCCCTTGTACATCTAAATACTCATGAACAGCCCCAATCCATTTATAGTCCTTCTTTCTTTTGACTAATCGATTACGCATCGTACTATACGTCGACCTACCATGAGAGTCATACGAAATATGGTACTCCATCATAACACTGTCTACTTCTTTTGGTAACGTTTGTTTTAATTCTAGAAAAGATTGACGATTGGACTCATCGATGACATCATCAGCATCAAGCCAAAGAATATATTCTTTTGTCGCTTTTGAAAAAGCATAATTACGTGCTGCCGCAAAATCATCTATCCATATGAAATCATACACCTTCTCCGTAAAACGATGAGCGATTTCTTTGGTTCTATCTGTTGAACCTGTATCGACAATTATGATTTCATCGACTATTTCAGTCACAGCTGATAAACAGCGTTCTAAAACGGCTTCCTCATCTTTCACTATCATACACAAACTAATCGTTACCAATCTTATTCCACCCTTCTTCCATTTTATAAACCTATTGATAACGTATGACACACAGAAGCATTAATTGCTAAAATAGATAAAACTAATGACCAAAATAGATGATCGTGGATTTTTCCAAATTAAGTCGATGGCCCATATCAAAATATTCCCTGTCGTCATTTACTATTATGAAAGTAACGTTACAACGAAAGGGGACATCAAACATGTCATGCAGTGGTGGAGCATGTGCTCCTTCAGGTTTTATGTTTCAAGAATGTATTTCTGGTAATTTCAATGCAACTGATGCAAGCATTGACACACTAGTATGGACAAGTGATCCAGGTCATTACACTCAAGGAACATTTCAAGTATTTAATTCTGCTGCCAGTGCAGCAGTAGTTACAGGAACAGTTGCTGGCGCACAGCCCGCAACAATTACAGCTGATCCTGGCTTTACAATTAGCTCTTCTGTTCAAGGTCCAACCGGTTTTACGATTGAAGCAGCGACAGGAACAAGTGGTACGTATTGTATTACACTTTATAAACGTGTGTTAGCTTAATCATTGTTGAAAAACACTTTTTAAAGCCACTGAAAAAAGTTCCATTTTCAGTGGCTTCATTCTTTTACAAATTACTCAACAGCAACCTTATCTTCAAAGAAACACTATTACATATACGCATATACTAGAACAGAACTCTAATGAATAATAAGAGGACACTGAAAAAATTTGGTTTTCAACTTTTTTGGAGACCCTAAAAGTGAGGGCTAACAAAATGGACGGCAATGAAATAAATGGTATTTATCAAATTTCTTGTGGAGAAACAGTTACTATATGGAGTACAAGAGATAGTGTTCCCATTGGGACGGTGTCCATTTATTATGGAGACGGCTGCACGAGCACTCTGGAGGTTATAGTGATTTTTCAAACAGGAGAACAACACATTTTTTCAGTACCACAGTATAATACTCGCTCTAGAACGTTAACGAACATTGTAGAAGTACAACTGAGCTGTCAGAATGGTACTTCTCCTTTCCCCTGCACTGGTCAATATTGTATTTCTATTCACCACCCAATAAAAAATAAACAACTAGCACTCACCCCACGAAGTGATTCCTGATTTCTTATCTGTTAGCAATATAAACTAAAGCAACTCATCAAATCTCATTGATGAGTTGCTTAATTTAGTTGCTTAACCCTTGGGCTACAACGACTCCCTATTATTTCAATCGTCACATCACGTGTTACCTTTATTTCTTGACAAAGAAATAATTTAATTATAAATCGTTCAGCTTGATCTAGCTCCAAGCGATTCATTTTACAATAAGCTTCAATAACAGAGCACTTACTCTCTGTTCCATCAGGAGCACATAAATATAACACTTCTTCTACTTCAAAAGGAACCGTACAAAGAATTCTTTCTTCGTTAGGACAAATCATAACAATTGTGACAAAGCCATTTTTTTTAATGATAACCTTTTGAAGTTGTACGTTTTGTTGATGAGTTAGCGCAACACTTACATCCTCTTGATCGTTAAAAAGAACCTCTTCACACGACAATTCCTGAATATTTATCGGATGACCATCCTCATCTGAAAAATAACACTCATATGTGCATTCACGATTCGGTTCAGGAGAAAGTTCATAATGTAATTGCAAGCAATACTTCCCTAAACAGTAATCTGTTCCACTTAAGCACCTGACTTCGACTGAATGGATTTCAGAGAAGGTCATCGAACGCGATTGGCCAACAGTAAGCGTAAACACATGCTCACCATCAACGAAAACCTCCATCTCCTCACACCCACTTAAATGAGTAACCGTGACAGTACCAGAAATGTCCAAATCAGAGCTCGCTTCCCAAACTAGAGCTTGTTCTCCACAGGAGATACGAATATTTCCATTCACTTGGTCTTTGAAGCTTCGATGTTTTCTGGGGATGGTGTGTTCAAGCTCGGTCTCCAGCGGCTGAATGCTCCAATCATAAACTTTTTGCGCATTGATACAGTGAAGCTTTTCTTCAACTTGACTCATGATCTCTCTTCCTTTAATTAGTCTAATTTTATCTTATTGTACGTAAGAAGAGTAGATAGATGTGCGCCTAATTATGAACGAATTAGCTTTTCATGCCCATTTTCATGCAATAAATTGGCAGCCCTTTACTTTGTATCACTTTAGCCATTTTAAACCCTACTCTCTCATAAATAGCAACATTGCGAGTATTCTCCGTATCCAATGCAATTCCAATCGATTTATCATCTGCCTTTACTTCATCAACTAAATGATTTAACATCATTCGACCTATCCCTCTCCTGTGCATGCCAACAGAAACACCAATGACAATTAAGTAATGATATCTCAGCATTGAATCCTTTCTTGTTGATACAAAATAATCATTCAACCGTAAAAAGGAACGAAACCCTATCTTAAGCAAAAGGGTGAATGCAAACAAAATTAGCTGACACGTGTCACGTCCGATATGGTTGCTTTTCTTAGAAGGTGATTGGACAATGTATGCTCCTACTAACCGCTCATCCTCGAAAATCCCCCAACCTTCTTCTGAAAAAAGGAAGGATTGATCAAATATGAAACGAAAAAAAGCAACCATTCTCTTTTTTTGTTTGTCATTATGATTCAATTGAGAAAATACATGTTGCAATAAAGGATCATTCTCAAAAGCATTTACCATTACATGAATAAATGCTGAGCGATCTGTACTTTCCAACTTACGTATAGAAAAAGGGCTCATTCTTCTCTCTCCTTTTCCTTATAATGATTCACTCCAAAGCTGAATATAACTTTAAAGAGAAACACAATGGCTACAATAAGCATGAGAGGTTCCGTAATCCATAACATTGATACACCTAATAAGCCTACAAGAAACAGCACCCCCGCAGTAAATACTTGTGGCTCATCTTTCAGCAAATTCACTATATAGGCAGAACAAATCGTATACAGCCAGACTAGACAAGCAATGAAGAAGTTCGCACCTAATAAGTAAGCAATCAACAAAATATGAACATGAATGGCTATAAAAACCATTCGTCTAAGGTGACTTTGCATATAATAATCATTTGTACCAGACGTTAAATTAGCAAGGACACCTGCAAAAATATCAAAAATAAGAATAAATGCTAAGCCCATTTTCCAAAAAGGGATTAATTCATAGCTATCATAGCTGTATAAAAATAAGGAAATGGTCAAAACAAAACCAACAACTAATACACTAATTAAATGAAGCAAAAGCTGCCTTTTACCAAAAACCTCATGAAAAAAAGTTGGAATTTGCACACTTTTCATTCGAAACACCTCTTTATAGTTTTGTAGTTAAAATATAAATAACTATAAAACTATATTACCACACACCTCTCGACGCAACAATAGTTTTATAGTAAAATATCATAAAACTATAAAACGAGGTCTATATAAACATGAATGGATTTGAAAAAAGAAAACAAAAAAAAATAAAGCAAATTTATAATGCGTGCTTTCACTTAATGACGAAGCACGGTTTTTCAAAAGTAAATGTAAATGAAATAGCTGAACTTGCGAATGTATCACCCGCTACAATTTTTAATTATTTTGAAACAAAAGAAAATCTTTATGAAAATATGATGAATCATTGGATTGACCAAATTCTAGCGGATTATGAACACATTTTGTATTCTCAGCTCCCTTTTAATCAGAAGCTTAAAGAACTATTCACACACGAATCTGTAAACTTAAAGAAGGCCGCTTCCATTAAGGGACATGATTCACCGGTGAGTCCGCTTACATTCATTTACTCGAACAATGAAGAAAAATTCATAAGCTTTTATTTAAAGCTTGTTGCATTAGGAAAAGAGGAAGGTTACATTTCATCACACTATTCAAATAAAGTGTTACTTCGGTATTTAAATATGTACTTACACGAATTCATCCAGCTCTCTGTTCAAAACGAAAACGAAGATAGTGATATCGACCAGCTGCTTGAGTTATTTTTTTATGGTCTAACGGGTAACAAGGTTATTTCCTTTGAAGAAAACGATTCATAAGCACAGGTAAAGAAATTATAATAGGTGGCTCATCAATTAACGGTGGGTGTAGAGTCATTCTTTGAGGTTGAACCATATGATCATTTGAAATCACAATCGGTTGTTTCACTCTTGCACGAAGCGTCGAATGTGGAAGTAAAATGTCTTGTGCTGCCATTCCCCATTGGATAGAAGTAGCCAATAAATAATAAATACCCGGCCTTACATTTGTAAACGAAAATGGCCCAAGACGAGATAGCAACGTTCCATATAGGGGCAAACCTTCAGGGATAGGCTTAGCAAATAAACCAACTAATACAAACCCTTTGAATTCATGAGTTGAATCAATCACTCCTTCTACTTTCAAAGATGGATTAGACCATTGACTAGTGTCTTCCCAATTCTCTAATTGTTTCAGAGATTGTAGTTGTTCATCTACCTGCTTCATAGAGTGACGGAATTGAACAGGGGTGACACCAACTCTTTCAGTAAACCGAGTCGTAAAGGTTCCTAAGCTTTGTTGTCCAATCTCCATGCCAATATCGCGAACACTTAAGTTTGTTTGCAATAATAGATCCTTTGCCTTTTGTAAACGAAGCGAAGCGACATAATAAAGCGGTGACAAACCCGTAGCCTTTTTAAACATTCGAGCAAAATGATAGCGACTATATGAGATATGATTTGCCAATTGAGCAAGTGTTACAGGTTCGTAGAGATGATCTTGGATATATGAAAGTATAGCGTTCATTTCTTCGTTTCTTGCATTCAATACAACCAGCACCTTTTCTTCTATTCTTACACCTATCCTACTACAATTTTACTATCTTTCGAAAGCTTTTATTGTTTTCTCTCCAATGATTTGATCCATTTTGTGTCAAAGACAGTCTCATAGCTATTCTCAAATAATTTCGTTAACTCTTAATCTTTACAATTCATTTACTATTCCGAATTTAGTTAGAAGCATTGTGAATTACGTCGATTTCTGTAGAATGAGAATATACATTTGTTTTCTGTAAATGCACATTTTTCGGTTAGGAGCTAATCATATGAAACTTATCTTTAAGTTACTATTAGGAATTATTATAGGAGTTGCAATTGGTTTAGTCGGTCCTGATTTCTTAGTTCGTATCCTCATTACGATTAAGTCCGTCTTTGGCAGCTTTATCAACTTTATGATTCCATTTATTATTCTGTTTTTTATTGCTAGCGGAGTTGCGGGCCTTGGAAAAGGTTCGGGGAAATTAGTTGGAAAAACAGTTGGAACAGCGTATGTTTCAACGATTCTAGCTGGTTTATTAGCCTTTTTAGTAGCAATGACCGTTATTCCATTTATATCAACAGAAAGTCAAGCGGTAAGCGAAGGAAGCGCTTTAGAACCGTTTTTAGAAATGGATATCGCACCCCTTATGGGAGTTGTAACTGCACTTGTCACAGCCTTTGTTTTTGGTATTGGAATCACAAAGATAAAAGGCGAATGGTTGAAAAATATGTTTGATGAAGGGAAAAACATCATTGAACTCGTAATCGCAAAAGTGATTATCCCACTATTGCCATTTTATATTGCAGGTGTGTTCGCCGAACTCGGCTCAGAAGGAACGGTTTTTGCAACATTGAAGGTTTTTGGAATTGTTCTGATTTTAGCGATTGTTATTCATTGGGTATGGCTAATCATCCAGTATACCGTTGCAGGAATCGTTACGAAACAAAATCCTTTTGCCTTATTGAAAAATATGTTACCTGCTTATTTTACAGCCATTGGTACAATGAGCAGTGCTGCTACTATTCCTGTTACGTTAAAATCAGTCAAACAAAACAAAGTAAAAGAAAGTGTAGCGAATTTCGGTGTACCTCTTTGTGCTTCAATTCACCTGTCAGGTAGTGTCATCACCATTATCATGTGTGCTGTTGCTGTTATGGCGATGAGCCCTGAGCTTACTCAGCCAACGTTCTTAGAAATGTTGTATGTTATTTTCATGCTTGGTATTATTATGGTCGCAGCCCCAGGAGTTCCAGGTGGAGCGATTATGGCTGCACTAGGTGTATTAACATCCGTTCTAGGCTTTCATGAAGCAGCAATTGGTCTTATGATTGCCCTGTATATGGCGCAAGATAGCTTTGGTACGGCTACAAATGTAACTGGTGATGGAGCAATTAATGTGTTCATCGATCGTTGGTCAAAAGAACCATAAGAAAAACGCGTAAGGAGGGCACTAAAAAAGTTTTTTGTTTAACTTTTTAGCGCCCTTTATAATGATGTACAAAGAAATGTCCTAAAAGGTCACATTCAGACCCTTTAGGACATCTTATTCATTATCATTTGACTTTCATTAAATATAATCCAAAATCTACTTACATCTTCCACTCACTTTTTGTCCTTTTTGTCTTTTTTGTCCTTTTTGTCTTTCTTCTCTTTTTTCCCTTTCTTGTCTTCCATTTCTAATCCACTTATTGCAGCCTCTAATTCAGCTATCGCAGATTGTAATTCCTCTTCAGTTCTAATCCTTGTCACTGCTACTTTTGCCTGCTCAATTGCTGACTGTAACGTGGCAAAAGACTCCTCTGTATATATGTTATCTTCATTTGTAAATTGCTCAGCATCTTTAATGAACTGTTCAAACTCAGAAATATCAAGCCCTACATACTGATCTCCTGTTACAATCGCTGGAGTAGGAGGCTCACCCATACCATGCCCTAAGAAAAACCCTGGGTGAGGCGGTTGATTGTACGCAACATTTTGCCATGTAATTGCCACACGATATGTCGGATCATGCATCAGTGTATAAATCCTGTGGTCCGTTTCATGAGTCGTTGTATAAATTCTTAATTCAGTGCTATCAGCGGAAGGCCAAATCACTTCTTCTCGCCAATCACCAAATAGATCAGCTTGCAAAGAAGGGTTTCCTTTCGTCCAATTGTTTGAACGTGTCCCTTCTGGAACAAAAATCGTTTCAAGCTCCTCTGTTTCCCAATTCCATTTTTCAATTTTACCAACACCATGCGGATCACTATTTGGATTGAAATCATGATCTAACAATTCACGTAATAAATCACCTGTCCACCAAACCGCATGATTAATCGACATCGGCGTTTTTTCTGTAATTAACTCCCCCTCAACAGAATACAGGCCACTACCACCTGAGCTTCCATCCCAGGAATCAGATGCCCACAGCTCTGCACCGTCATAGCGAGGATCAATATCTGCTGCAAGTCCTCGACCTACATCTGATCCAGTACGTACACCCCATAGTAGTTCACCAGTCTCAGCATCACGAATCCCATATCCAACTGGCGATCCACTGCTTTCATGAGGCTGAAATGCTTCAATACCAGGACGATTCGGATTCAAATCTGTTACATGATTCGCATCCCCATGTCCCCATCCAGTCGTATGGAGGCCCGTACCATCATGATCCACAACCATTCCACCGTAATAAATTTCATCAAAGCCATCCCCATCCACATCAATAGCCGAAATACTATGATTTCCTTGTCCTGCATAAGCGCCATGACCAGGATCATTACTATCAAAAATCCATCGTTCCGTTAATTGTCCATCTCGCCAATCATACGCAGCAAGAACGGACCTTGTATAATAACCACGTGCCATCACAATACTTGGGCGTTCCCCATCTAAATATGCAACCGTCGCTAAGAATCGATCAACACGATTCCCGTAACAATCCCCCCATGAGCATACATTACCTCGTGGCGGATAATAATCAATCGTTTCCAACGCTTCACCAGTCTCACCGTTAAACACGGTTAAATATTCCGGACCTGATAAAATATAGCCATTTGAGTTTCGCCAATCCGCTTCAGAATCACCAACAACATTACCTACACCATCGACAGTTCCATCCGCCGTTTTAAATACGAGCTCTGACTTGCCATTTCCATCAAAGTCATAGACTAAAAATTGTGTGTAATGCGCTCCAGCGCGAATGTTATGTCCGGCATCAATTCGCCATAGTTTCTCACCTTCGAGCGTGTACGCATCTAAATAAACATTTCCCGTATAACCAGACCGGGAATTATCTTGAGCGTTTGTTGGTTCCCACTTTAAAATAATTTCATAGTTACCATCACCATTCAAATCACCGACACTCGCATCGTTTGCCGTATACGTATATTCTTCACCTGAAGGGGTCACCCCGTCTTCTGGCTTATCAAGTGGAATACTTAAATATTGCTCTGACCATACATCAACAATTTCCGTTAACGGATCACCGCTACCATTATTAACTCTCACTTGATACGTCGAATCAATCGTTCCATCTGTATCGACATAATTTGTACTAGAGGTGATTGGCTCTGAATTAATCTTCACTCCATCCCGGTAAACGTCAAAATGAACATGCGAAGGGTCTGTTCCAAGCATCCTCCAGCCGATATAAACCCCCTCTTCAGTCTTCACCGCCACTAATGACCGATTCAAGCTCTCCATCTGTCGTAAACGCTGTTCTGTAATAGGTGATTCAATTGGTTCAGAACGACCCGATATTCCTCCATCATTCACAGCACGAACAACATAATAATAATGATTATACGTAAAGATAGAATCATCGGTATAACTTGTCTCAGAGCTCTCTCCAACTTTTGTATACTCGATTTCATAATTCCGATATTTAGACTGATCAAAACGAGAACGGTAAATATAATACTGGGTAGCTTCATCTACTTCATCCCACGAAATCGTCACTTCGTCTAATAAAGCTCCTTCGATGCTTAATCCTGTTGGAGCATTGGGAATTGTAACTTCTTCATCAACCATTTGCACAGTCGCTTCATTACTGTAATCAGATTCAATCCCTAGTTCCGTAACCAACGTAACCGCATAATTGTAAGCGTAACCAATATTAACCGTATGATCTATATAGATTCCTTCTTCTGCTTCGTCAATAAGGGTAAAGTCGTTTTCCCCTACTAATTTCCGATAAACATGATACATTTGCGCTGAAGAATCTTCATCCCACCGTAATGTAACGGCCGGTTCTGGTGATAACACCTTATCCACTACTTCAAGACTCGTAATCTCCGACATCGGAATGATCTCTAGCCCATTAATACGACCATTTTCTCCAATTTCAATATTTAATTGACCATCCTCTACCGTCGTCATCGCTGTTAATATTCCATACTCCCCTGCATTTGAAGTAATATTGCCTTGGTTCTCACCTTCAATGACGAAGCTTGATCGATTAAAGGCTATCTCATCTCCAGCAATAATTCGAACGAAATAATCTCCATTTGGTAAATCAACCATAAACTCATAATCATTATGAATAATGAAGTCTCGTCTAAGTGGATCAGGAGCTCCTCGGTCTCTTTGATCAACGTTCTTATTAATTCCATATCCTCTTTCATCAGTATATTGCATCGTATTGGTTACTTGTAAATACCCGTCCTCAACAGGACTACTGGCCGACCCAAAATCAAACATTAAATGTAAAGGCTCTTCAGGTAAATCTAGCTCTTCCTCTTCAGGTATTTGAATGATTTCTATCGCATTGATTCTTGCCCATTCATCGGAGAAATCAATTGTAATCTGTTCATCCTCTACAAGTGCAACGTCCTCATAAACAATAAACTCCCCTTCACCTGTACGCTCACCGCCCTTCACATTACCAGCTTGAAGAGCATAGCTTGTCCGATTGTTATCCCATTGAGAGCCAGTCGTAATCAATACTTCATACTCTCCATTTGGTACATCTATGGTAAATTGATTTCCGCTTGCCAATACAAAATCTCGTCTAAGATCATCTGGACCCTCTTGGTCTCTAGAATCATTAACTCTCACTAACTCAAAGCCATATCCTAACTCATTAGTATACTCTGTCATTTGTGAAACCTTCGTATAACCTTCAGCAACCGGGCTTGTCTCCGTTCCTAGATCAAACTTCAAATGTAGCTTTTCCTCGGTCTCAGATAATATGCTCGTTTCAGCGAAGACACCGCTACTCGCAAACAATGAAAAAATCATTAAAAAAATCATTAGAACCGTCATCTTTTTTTGGATCATGCCCATCCTCCTCATTTTTTAACTCCTCACATTCATAATGAATAAGAAAAAACGCATCGTGCTGAGCTGTTACAAACAAGTTGAATTTTACTGAAATGACTCCTTCCTCCACCTCGCCTCCTTCCTTCAAAAAATTTCTATACAAAATAGTGAATAGATACATAAGAAGTTCTATTCACTACTCGTATTGCCTCTTTCATAAGACTGTGCATTTTTATTTCTTAAGAGAACATGTGAAAAGAAGGTCAATGCTAATCCTTGCCCCCAGCCCTCAATTCTTTTTTTCGATGTTTGTAAATATCCTTCAACCGTATTCATAACAGCCGTTCCTGTTGACACATCTAAAACATTTCCATGCTTATCAACTTTCTCTAATATGCCTTCTAAAACCCTTTGTGCAGAACGATATGATTTAGGTGTATGACCTGTTAGAACAAGCGCTGCTCCTATTCCTGCTGATCCAGACGTTTCTTCATATGACGTTGGATCCGTCAAGACGGTGTGCCATAATCCTTTATCAGATTGTAACTCTATTAGAGCACTTAATTGATCTCGTAAAGAACCGTATATTTCCATAAAGGTAGGCTCTTTTACATCGATCATTCTTACAACTTGAGCCATCGTATACGCCGCCCAAGCATTACCGCGCGCCCAATAAATACTCGACATGTTATTTCCTTGAACATGATCCCAGCCATGATAATATAGATTCGTAATCAGATCTTGTAGATACTTCTCATGTCCCTGAAATTGCAGTAAGCCATCCTGTGTATAGCGTTCATCTCTCAATTCTGTACCGATCCTAATAAGGAAGTAGCCCGCCATAAATAATGTATCGATCCACGCTTGTTGCTGGCCAATCCCACGAATGATCCATCGCAAACGTTCGTTCAACCATTCGATCAATAATCTGGATTATTTGTTCTTCATTCGCGACTAAAGGCTTCACGATTTTTCACTTCCTTTCGTTTAGCTTCACTTAACATCCCTTTCTTTCGTTGAATCGTTAGAAAAGCATGATGAGCAGGCATCATGATAACAAATGCAAACAAGCTCACACTTACAATAGGCATTAACGCTTGAAATATAAATAAGATATACGCTAATCCAAATGAACCAGCGATCATGGCGAATGTAGGAATCGGGTTAATGACCATCGTTAGAAAAGCTGTCTTTAGTACATTCAAAATAGATTCATCTTCCACATAAAGAAGCGTAGGAAAAACATAAAAGAGCATCAAACTATAGAGGAATACAAGAACAAGGAGAGGAATGCTTAAATAATGTAAAATGACATATTGTGACGAATTCATCACATACAAATCAATATACAAAACAACTCCCGTGCCACCAAGCAAATATCCTAACACGTTGCTCGTTATAAAATACGTTTTATACGCATGACAAAAGGATTGAAAGATCGCCACATCCGGTTTCTTATTTATCCACTGATACATAACGAAAAACGTCGCAATCAATGCTGGAAAAAAACCAAACAGGCCTAAGCCGAGAAGGATAAACAGCATCGCCAAAATATTGAGATACACGAGTTTCGTAAACCATTGTAATACGTTCAAAACAGCTATCACCTTTAATCCCCCCTCTACTAAATCTGTACGGATTAGACTTCCAACAAATTTCTCAACTCTATTATACAGGTGAACAAGCTGGATCTAACTCCAGCCATCACCCTTTTAACCCACTTGTACTAATCCCCTCTACGACATAACGTTGGAAGAAAAAGAACACAAGAAAGACTGGAACAAGTGATAAAATCGACATCGCAAACATCGCTCCCCAGTTAGAAACCGTTTCGTTGCTTAAGAACATGTTTAACGCTAGCGAAACCGTATATTTACTAGGACTATTCAAATAGAGGACAGGTCCTAGTAAGTTATCCCATGTCCAATAGAATGAAAATATGGCCGACGTCGCTAATGCTGGTGTAATGAGAGGAAGAATGATTCGATAGAAAATCTGGAACGTATTACACCCATCAATCGTCGCCGCTTCATCCAGTTCCCTTGGTATCGTTCTAATAAATTGAACAAGTAAAAATATGAAAAATGGGTGCCCGAAGTAAGCTGGTACAACTAGCGGCTTCAAAGAATTCAACCATCCAAGCTCTGAGAAAATAATATATTGAGGAATCATGACGACTTCATACGGTAGTAGCAACGTAAAAATCATCACCCCGAACCAAAATGACCGCCCAGCAAATTTCAATCTAGCAAACCCGTATGCAATCAGAGCACAAGAGACTAAATGTCCAATTAGTGTTAGCACAACGAAAACAGCTGTGTTTTTAATAAAAACACCGAAATGATGACCACCAAACCCTTCCCAGCCTTGAACATAGTTACTTAAGATAAAAGGTCTCGGAATAAGTGAATCAGCCGTGATAAAAATTTGCTCACTCACTTTAAAGGAACTCATTAATAACCATATAACTGGATAGAGGAGGAGGATCGCAAAGCCACCTACTAACAGATGATACAAAAACCATTTTGGAGTAAACTTATTCATCTGCTACTTCCCTCCTTCTGATTCATAATGCACCCAATATTTAGAAGTATAGAAGATTAAACCTGTTAAAATACCAATAATCACTAGCATCACCCATGCCATCGCTGATGCGTACCCCATGTTGAAGTATTCAAACCCTTGCTTAAAGAGATACAGTGAGTAAAGCAATGTTCCATCTAACGGTCCGCCGGTTCCTTTTGAAATAATATAAGCAGGAACAAACGTCATAAAGGCTGCGATTGTTTGCATGATCAAATTAAATAGAATCACCGGGCTTAACATCGGTAATGTAATCGATCTAAACTTCTGAAGAAAGCTGGCACCATCAACGCTCGCAGCTTCATAATAGCTGATTGGAATTGATTTTAGCCCTGCTAGAAAAATTAACATGGAGGATCCAAATTGCCATACCGATAGAAAGATGAGCATCCATAAGGCTGCTGTTGGATTCCCAAACCATGCAATACCATCTAGTCCAAAGAAACGAAGCCCTAAGTTTACGATCCCGTCATCTCCGAAAATATTTCTCCACATAATCCCTACGGCTACGCTTCCTCCAATTAGAGATGGTAAATAATACATCGTCCGATAAAGACCGACTGCACGCGAACCGGCATTTAATAACATCGCAATGAGAAGAGCAAACGCTAGCCTCAACGGAACTCCACCAAATACATAAATAAATGTAATCGTTAATGACTGGATGTATCTTGCATCGTCTGTAAACATTTTTGTGAAGTTTTCAAACCCTATCCACTCAGGAGGTGCAAACAAATTGTATTGAGTAAATGAAAAATAAAGTGATGAGCTCATTGGAATGATCGTAAAGGCTAAAAATCCAATAATAAATGGAGAGATAAAGAAATACCCCCACAAGTTCTCTTTTAGCCGTAGATTTAAGTTCTTTTGCGGCGGTACATCGATGTTTTCTTTTAGCCGAGTATTCATGTACTCATCTCCTTTCTCTGTATAAAAATTGAGTAAATCAACTGTTAATAATGGCACTGAAGGAGTAAGCTGTTTACTCCTTCAGTGCCTTCTATTTAGTCGTCTTTAATGACAACTCTTTCACATCATTAATTCAAAATACCTTCTGCTTGCTGTCTAAAGCGATCAGCAGCATCTTCTGGCGTTGCTTGACCATACGCCATTTCTTCTGCTAAATTATCAAGCAAGTCAATGATTTGTCCTGCCTCTGCCGGATCTGGTGGTCCCATATCCGAGCTGTTCTGTTCAGCCCACTCAATATATTCAAAGATGGCTGCTTGCGCTTCAGATACCTCGCTCGCTAATGCATCTTTCACTGCAGAAGAGCCCGGAACTCCACGATCTCCTAAAATGATTTTGTTTGCTTCAATATCATTTACCCAAAAATCAATAAATTGAGCTGCTGCTTCTTTATGCTCTGAGTTTTCTGCAATGGAGAAATACATACTAGGCTTCAAGAACAAACCATCAGATGCCCCAGGCCCTGGCATTGGATGCATGTTAAACGGCACACCTGCGACTTGCTGAAGTCCAACAAACTGATTGGACCATTGCCAAATCCCTACCCCTTCTCCTTTTACAACAGGGTCATCTTCAAAACCACTTAATTGTGCTAAATAATCTGGTGTCGGTGTAAGACCTTTTTCAACTTGATCTGTCACCATAGTAAAGAAATCAATAAATAATTGATCATCGTCATATCCCAATCCACCGTCTGCTCCATATAAAGAGTGTCCATGTGTACGTAAGTAGTAGTGGAAGAACACATCTGCTTTCATACCTGTATCAAAATAAACGCCTGCATCAGCTGCTTTTTCCGAAATTTCACTATAATCATCCCACGTCCAATCTTCAGGGATTTCATCTACCCCTAGCTCTTCTAAAAGAGCTGGATTATAATGAAAACCAACTGCATTAACTCCAAGGTTAAACCCATAAATTCCATCATTCACTTCTCCACCTGAAACAATTGTATCTGCAATATTTGACACATCAATCTGCTCGCCAATATACGGTGTTAAATCCGCTAATTGATTATTATCTGCATATTGTGTAATACGAGATAAATCCATTTGAATAATATCCGGCAGTTCATTAGCTGCCGCTTGTGGTGCTAGTCGTTGCCAATAGTCATCCCAGCCCGCATACTCAGGCTCAATCTTAATGTGAGGATTTTGCTCCTGGAACATTTCAATGACTTCATTTGTTAATTCATGCCTCGGTTGGTCACCCCACCATGCAATTCTTAATGTAATATCCTCTTGTTCTTCTACCGCTGTATCATCATCGTCAGTCTCTGCGACAGCTCCATTGTCCTCATCAACATCTGCTTCAACTGCTGCATCATCATTACTGTCTCCACAAGCAACAAGCATTACCATCAACATGAATCCAATCAATAAAACAAACCATTTCTTCATTGAATAAACCCTCCTTTTTTATAATTGAAAGCGATTACAAATCAACTATAACATTGACTTTTCCGAAAGCATTAGATAAAAAACAGACATCTTTGTTCAAAAACTAGACATGATGAGAAACGGTTTTCATTATATACCTTTTCTTATTAGCGTTGTGTGGAGCCGTTACAACGGGTTTATTTTATATGAAAGTGAGGTTCTGTCAGAAAAACGCGTAACGAGCGAAGCCAACGCTCTTCATTGAATGGTCCCGCTCTCTTCTTCGGTTCTTCTCACATTTTCTTTATCAAATTTTATACATTCTGATCTTTTTAAAAAAAGAGGCAGTGTCTTCACCTATACACTCCTTCATAAATTTCTAATACAAAAAAAAGATGTCCTTAAAAGCAAACGCTTAGAAGAACATCCTAATCATTACGAATATTTCATAATATCTGAAGGAGTGAACCCTGTAATTTTTTTGAAAAGTTGACTAAAATATTGCGGGTTCTCACCAAAACCTAGTCTTTCAGCTAATTCGCATACTCGAATCCCTCCTTCTGACTCAATCATTTCAACCGCTCTTTCTATCCGTTTATTCGTTACATAGGAAGAAAATTTTACCTTCATTTCTTTTTTAAAGAGCTTCCCTAAATAATCCGCATTCATGTACAGCTCGTTCGTAGCCACCCACTGCAAGGTCAATTGAGGGTTTCCTAATTTTTCATCAACAATCATGAGCATGTTCTGTATAACTTCGGAAGGATACTCTTTTTTCACTTGATTATTTAACGTTTGGAAACGCGTGAAGAAATCCTGAAAAAAAAGAACAAACTCATCTATCGTTTCAAGTTCCTCCATTTTGACGATTGCTCGAATTCGTTCTTTACTTGAAAAAGAGACACTTTTTTTAACAAGAGATAAATAAAGATGTGTAAAGTATGATTTCACTAAACTAGGGTGTAGCTGTATGCTTTTTATTCGATCCACCATATTTACAATTTCATCAACAGCTTGACTGATATTTTTAGACTTTAACAAACGAACTAGCTTTTGTTCATCATAACGATATAATTCACTATCATCTTCACTAAATGGTGCCGTTACTTCGTTTAAAGTGATATCATTTATTCCGTTATAAAACTCCTTAATTCTAGAAAGGTTTGCTTCCTGTGTAGACACTTCGATTTCTTTAACAGTTTCTCTAATCGCCTTTGAAATGATCTCCTCATTACATGGCTTCAATAAATAGTGCTTCACACCAAATCGCATCGCCTTTTGCGCATATTGAAATTCATTAAAGCCTGACAATAAAATCCACTTAATGTTCGGATATAGAGTTGAGCCTCTCTCAACTAACTGTAATCCATCTAAACCAGGCATGGTAATGTCGGTAATAACAATATGTGGCTCTTCCCTCTTAATAAATTCAAGTGCTTTCATTCCATTTTTAACTGCTCCAATTAACGTCACACCTTGACTTTTCCAATCTACAATAGATGAAATCCCTTCCAAAATCATCCGTTCATCATCGACTAACAATACTTTGTACATGTCGATCTCCCCCATTCATTGGTAATACAACCTCTACTCTTGTTCCTTTACCAACTTCACTATCGATCGATACTCCATACTCATCTCCGAATAATGCCACTATCCTCTCTTGTAAATTCCTCAATCCGATTCCATTTCCTTGCGATTCATAATCCCAGGTTTTGATTTTGTTTAAAAGCTGGCCATCCATGCCCATTCCGTTGTCCTCTACTGTAAATAAGATACACTCGCCTTTTGACTTCGCTGAAACAGTGATGATACAAGTTCCAATCATTTGTTGAAGCCCATACCTAATCGAATTATCTACGAGTGGTTGTAAGATAAATTTAGGAACCTTACACGAATACAATTCAGAAGCAACATTCATTTCGAAATGTAAACGTTCTTCAAATCGATAAGCTTGAATCGTTGTATAACTTTCAACGATCTTCAACTCTTGTTCAAGTGGAATAAGTGCTTCTTTAACATTAATAGAGGATCGCAATATAAAGCCTAATGACTCTGCCATTTTTGAAATATGAAGCTGCCCTTTCACTTTCGCTTCCCAATTAATTGAATCCAACGTATTGTACAGAAAATGAGGATTAACCTGTGCTTGTAACACTTTATATTCTGTATCTTTGATGATCGATATCTTTTTATAATTTTCAGAAATGAGAAACTCAATTTGTTTCATCATTTGTTTAAAATTCTCATGCATTTGCCCTGTTTCATCTTGAGGAAACTTCAAATAATCAGTCTCTAACATGTTATAATCACCCGTTTGAATCCATTTCATTTTGCGATTTAAATGTTCAATTGGATTCGTAATACTTCTAACAAATCGTGTTCCTATAAAGAGCACAACGATAAAAAGGAGGCTATATGTGACGATCACTGCATTTCTAACTGCTGTAATGGCCTCAAACAAATTGCTATACGGTGTAACAATCATATACATCCAATTTGTGCGATTCGATTGATGATACGTCACAAAATAACGTTCTCCCTCAGCCTTCATTAAATGATAACCGTTGTCTCCGTGTATTTGTCCGTTAAGGAAATGAGCAGAAAAAGGCGAATGAAGAGGATAAATAAAATCCCCATGTTCATCAAGAATCATCAAATTAGCTCCATCACCACTTACACTATGAGAAAAATGAGAAACAAGCGCTTCAATATCTAAACGAACCATTGCCATACCTAACGAATGAAGGGAAAGACTTAGCGGGGAATAAGAACGAATTTCACGCGCAATAATCAATGACGGATCCTCTTCATTAGGTAAAACCCATTTGAGCCCACCATGTTCATTCGTTGCTTCCGTCTTCAACCTGTATAAGCGGTCCTCAGAAACCGCAACCGTTTGATTTCCAGATGCCATTTCACGATTGTCAAGATCATAAACTTGTAGAGAGAGCACATATTGATTTAATGCACCTACATCAAGTAAGCGCTTTCTTAAATCGGTACTTGACATAAATTTTTCATAATCAGATCGATCGCTGTTTAAAATGCGTAACGAGTCTTGAATTTGTAAGTCAGTGGACATCTGAAAAGAAAGTCTCTCCATTTTTATTAACTCATTTTCAATTGATCCTAGCGAAACTGCTAACGTCTGAGCAGATTGTCGGTAAATTTCCTCATTATAAGTATTAAATGCATACTGCAAAATAAAAAGTCCACCTGTACTAAAGGCAAGTGTCACACCTGAAATTAGGAACAACATCTTATACTTGATCCTAAGGTTAGCGTAATAAGACTTCAGCTTAGTCAGCATCTCATCACCTTCTTTTTTATCGTTTTAGGCGAGAAGACTCCATCCTCAAACGCAGTAGGGTGGATATGAATCGCCTCGGACAAGGGATGGTATTTGCCATCTCAATTACCCGACCATTTCAATTTTTGAAATAGTTCCCCCAAAAAATGATGATCATGGCATAACAGGAACATACGCTCCTGTTATGAGTGGGCGGTGAAAAATTCTTCGCAACCGTTACAACTTGCTTTCCATACCATTTTGCTTTGTATTCCTTCCAATCAGCTTGCTCTTGCTGTGGCTACCAAAACAAAGACGTTAAGAACCTTGCATTGCGTGAGTGGGATTGCCCAGAATGCAACACCCATCATAATTGAGATTTTAACGCAAGTATCAATCTTCGTAATGAAGCAATACGATAACCGTAGGAACTACGGGGATACCTAATAAATAATCGGTGGTTACACGGATTTTCTTAGGAATCTCCACTTCAATCAGACTGCAAGGTCGATAAGTGGTAAGAGTTTCAAGACAAACCTACTATCAGATTATGAGTTTTCAAGACAAATATGATGACCATGGAGCTTAATTAAGACTTTCCATTCGACGTCTTTTCAACGTTTCCTTTAAATCTTTTTTATTTATTGTTTTTTATAAGGTTTTGTTATTTTTCAAAACAATGTGAAGAATGGATAAGCCTCACACCTTCCGAAAGGAGCAAAAAATAATAATAATAATAAAATAAAACACGATAGTTGATTTGTTAAGATGCATACGCTAAAAAAATGCGAACTTATAAATTCGCATTTTTATTTAATATGTTCGTTGATTTAATTTTCATTTCATACAAATGCTTTTTTTGTTTCCAGTAAGACTAACTTGACCTTAAACTTACAGATTTTAAGGTAATATGCTAAATTCCCTTATTACGACCACATACCTTTATTGCCCTTTATTGCTATCGAATCACCTTTTGTAATAACTCATCTAGCTTAACAATCTGTGCATACGGAGGAAACATCTTATTTTTTGAACATACAGATGTTACATACGTGGGATCAATATTAAATTGTTTAAATTGTAGATTTTGATCGAGGGTAGAATGATATTGACCTTCTTTTAATTCGATAGAAAAGGAGTCCGTTGCCATTGAGAGTCCGATACCAATATTTTTTAATATACTCTCTTTCATTGTCCAAATTAAATAGAAATAACGTACCCTATCTGCTTCTGCTTTGGATTGCAACCAAACGTATTCAGTAGTTGAAAAGAAACGTTTCGCAATTCCTTCGTCAATTTGTCTGACCTGCTCAATATCTACCCCGATTGGTACGTCATCAATGCCACAAACAATCCAATTTCCTGAATGCGATATATTAAAGTGAATATTTTCTCTATCACGTAGTAACGGCTTCCCATAATGATTGTACTGAAAGTGTATATCTTCTAACGCTATATTTAACTTTCTAGCTAACAAAAACCTGAGTAGTACATCTGCCACTAATGTAACCTCTGCATGCGATTTATTTACAAAACGATTGATCCGATTTCGCTTAGTACTTGATGTCAATGTGAGTAGCTGGGCAAACAACGAATCAGAAAGCGCGTTATTTAATTTCAATGCATAAATTTCCATTTAACCACTTCCATATTGGTAAATTCATTAAAACTCTGGTGAAAAACCTCTCTCCATACACGCTTCCCTCGGCTGGTGAACAACAATTGCTCTCTCAGATACAACCCGATAATCAATTTGCTGTCCATACAATTCAAATCCAATCATTCCAGTCGTACAATTTAAATGAAAATTCATCACATATCCTCTTCCTACAATTCCTTCATTAGACTCATCTAATGCACTAAAGTCAATTGGATTACCAGAATAATTTTCATACGGCGGCTCATAACCTCCACTCGTTTCATCGAATCGACTTATATCTAAATATAGACCAATGACCAAAAGAAGAAACATAACCATACCAAAAATCATAAAGCCCACCATCGTTATTTTCTTTATTGTTGCAGTCACCTTGTCACCTCGTTACTTCCCTTAAAATTATAAACCTTTTAAACATTGAAAAGTTATTGCTGAACGTGTATCCTACAAGTAAATCAATATGAAAAGAGGTTACTTTATGTCTTCCTCCATTATTTTTACTTGCGCTGGTCAAGGCTCTCATTTCCCTTCAATGGGAAAGAAATTAATAGAGCATTACCCTACTTTCAGAGCGACATTAACAGAATTAGATCGACTAGTGCAAAAGAAACTATGCATCTCAATTGTCGATATACTGTATACGATAAAGCCTCAACCTTTTTTAAAATTACTTCACACACATACGGCAATCTTTATGGTCGAATATTCACTAGCTCAATTGTTAATTCAAAGCGGAATTCAACCAAATAAAGTCATTGGAATGAGTTTAGGAGAATATGTAGCAGCAGCTATTACTGGAATGCTCAATCTAAATGAAGCACTTGAAGCTGTTATTTATCAGGCTCAATTAATTGAAAAGCATTGTTCACTAGGGGGAATGCTCATTATTATCGCTCAACCTGACCTTTATCAAAAATACTCTTTATCCAATCATAGTACGCTTATCTCTGAAGGAGACGGATCACATTTCATCGTCGCTGGCGAGCATAGCGACCTACTTTTTGTGGAAAAGCAATTAAAAGCTAATAAAATTCCTTATCAATCGCTTCCTGTTCAGTACGCCTTTCATACTCAAGAAATGGATCGAATTAAGGATTATTTCGTACCTTATTTACACTCTCTATCGTTCCATTCGCCAAAAATACCTTTTCTTTCAAGTTCGTCAAATGAGCATTTTGATCATCCACAGCTTCATTTTTGGAATGTTCTTCGTCAACCCATTCAGTTAGAAAAAGGATTTCGTCCTACAAACCTTACTTCAGATTATTTCATTGATTTAAGCCCAGGAGGTGTGATAGCACATTCATTAAAACGAATGTTTCCACACATTGATTCTCAACAAGTCTTTCCCATTCTTAGTCCCACCCACAAAGATGACGAAAATTTGCGCCATTTGCTTAAATCTATTAAACATGCAGCCACATAAGTTACGCATTAAAACGATAGCCTACGCCCCAAACCGTTTCAATATATTCATAGCTAGTAGACTGTTGAGCTATTTTATCTCTTATCTTACCGATGTGAACCGTTACTGTCGCATTGTCACTAATGGCATCCATGCCCCAAATTTGTTCAAATAACTCATCCTTTGTAAAAATACGACCAGGGTGAGATGCCATATAGAACAGAAGTTCAAATTCTTTCACTCTGAAATAAACATCATTTTCATTAACATATACCTTTCTCGATAACTGATCAATGACTAAATCTCTTATACGAATTTCAGATTTCCCCTTTTTATTTTCTCCTTTTAAGCAGCGATAGCGGTCTAGCTGAGCCTTAATCCGTGCCACAAATTCATTTGTGCTAAAGGGCTTCTTCATATAATCATTCGCCCCTAAACCGAGTCCACGGATAATATCAATTTCTTCCGTTCTAGCTGTAACCATCAGAACTGGCGTCTCCTTAGACTGACGAATTTCCTTACAAATATCAAAACCACTCATACCTGGTAGCATTAAATCAAGTACAATCAAATCATAATGGTGCTTTAGTGCTTGGTTTAATCCAGACTCTCCGTCATTTTCAATATCGACTTGAAACCCATTTAACTCAAGGTAATCTTTTTGTAGTTCAGCAATACTCAACTCATCCTCAATAATTAATATCTTCCCCATTTAAGTCCTCTCCTTCTTCACAAACGTTCAAAGTTACAAAAAAGGACGTCCCTTCACCATAAGTACTCTCAATCGATACTTTCCCACCATGTGCCTGAATGATCTGTTTCACAATAGCTAATCCAATGCCACTTCCGCCATGTTCTGTATTTCTTGAGCTGTCCCCACGGTAAAAACGTTTAAATACATTAGGCAAGTCTTGCTCTTTAATTCCTTGCCCATTATCCTTAATCATAATGCTAATGTTATGATCCGTCCGTTTTAAAGAAATCATAATTTCCTTTTGTTCTTTATCTAGAAATTTCAAGCTATTAGATAAAATATTTCTAAGAGACCGCTCTAGTTTGTCTCTATCCGCTCTAATACACTCACCTTTGTCTAATGAACTCTCAAACTTCACATGAATATTCTGCTTTTCAAAATCCAACTTCATTTCTTCGAGTAAGACTTTAATAAACTCTACTATCTCAACTTTCTCAAAATGAAAAGCGACACTATTTAAATCCAGCTTGGAAAAAAGTAATAATTCATCAATTAAGCGATCCATGTGAATAGCTTTTGCCTGAATCGTTTTGCAATATTTTTCAAGCTTATCGTGATCGTCAGCAACCCCATCTAAAATCCCCTCTACATAGCCCTTTATAGAAGTAATAGGTGTTTTTAAATCATGTGAAATGTTGTTAATTAACTCTTTTCGATTATGTTCATATTTCACTTGTTTTTCCACAGAATCCTTTAAACGTATGCGCATTTCCTCAAATGCATGACTTAACTCCCCTATTTCATCATCCCTTTTTACAAAGATAGAATGCTGCAAATCACCACTTTTGATTCGATTAGTAGCCTGATGAAGAGCCTTCAATGGATCAATGATATGCTTCGAGACAACATACGTTAAAGCTCCATTTGTGATCATAAATGCTAATAGAAAGATAATGACTAAGGCAGGGACAACAGTACGGACAAATGAATATACTGGTTCAATATCAAGAATTAGATAATAAGAGCCTTCAGTCCCATCTGTAAAATGAAAATTGGTTGTCGTATACAGCCAAGTTCCTATGTCTGTATTTATAAAGCCTTGCTGATTGTTAGAAGCTTTAAGAATTTCAGATTCGTGTGACAAGCTAACAAGAAGTTCATCCTCTACTCTTCCCGATTGATAGATCACATCCTCCTCTTCTTTAACGACAAGCACGGTCCTTCTCTTATCTAATTGCTCTTCATATTGCTCTAAAAAATATGGATCTCTCAGTAGTTCTGGATCTTCCTTAGTATAATTTTGTAAATTTATATAGATTGGGAGATCGTCATTAAGCACTTCATCAAAAAAAGTCTTTTCCACATGATAGTAATGTCTCATTTCTTCAATATTGCCTACAAATAAATGAAACAGTAAATGTAAAAATAAAATAACTAGTACAATGGGTATGAGAATCATGCATATATACGAGATTAATAATTTTAAGCGAATTGACATAGGTGTCCTCCTTTGCTGTTCAACCCATTGAGAGAGTGTTTTAATCAAATAGAGCCCGCACAAACACATTGAGGTGCATACAAAAACAACTCCTGAAATATACTTCGCTTTCAGCGGGAAGCTAGTGAGCCTTTTCGTGCTGCGCGAGGGGAAACCACTGAAAAAGTCCTTTCTAGTTAACTCAAGGAAGAGTAATGGCTCCGCTCGTTGCGCGCCTTGCTATGAGAAACCCACTCATTGCAAGGCTTTCAAAATCGGGCAACGGCTACGCACATTACTTCAAAGCCATTGAAAAAGTTAAAACCAAACTTTTTCAATGGCCTCGCGCGAGGGCACTGTGGGGTCTCACCTTTGCTTTTCATCCCGCCGTCTACGTATATTTCATCCGCTAGGTTCGCACAATGTCCATTCAAGACTAAACACTTTCGTCATATCCAAGAGCTAATCACCATTAAGATACTTCCCCTTTTCTTTCGGAATATCCTGTTTGGGATCTTCTTTTTCTACCCGGGAACCACCAGTTCCAGTCGCCTAATAGCTTCATTGTCGCTGGTACTAATAAGAGTCGAACAATGGTAGCATCTAGAGCAATTGCCACAGCCATCCCTAAACCTAATTGTTGCATCGGAAGAACACCAGCAAAGGCAAAAGACGCAAATACTACGATCATAATTAGTGCAGCACCTGATATCATTGGGGCTGTTTGCTCTAAACCTAATGCCACACTCTCTTCATTTGATTTCCCATTCTCATATTCTTCCTGTATACGAGATAATAAAAACACCTCATAATCAGTACTCAGACTAAATAATAAACCTAATAATAATATCGGAATAAAGCTCTGAATGAAACCGAAATCACCAAATCCTAAAATACTGGACCCCCATCCCCATTGGAAGAAAGCCACAAGTATCCCGTAAGTCGCTCCTAATGATAGCACATTCATTAACATCGCTTTTAATGGTAATAAAATACTTCTGAATGTGATCGTCAAAATAATAAAAATTAAAATAAGTGTGAACACTAATACTTGTATTAGTGCACTATTTAAAGAGGCTGATGTATCTACCCCTTCAGCTGTTTCGCCTCCAACATACATTTGAATCGACTCATTCGATGTACTCAATATATCTCTGATTTCCTCTACAATATCTCTATTCGTATCGCTAGATGAATAATCATTTGTAATGACGTCAATGACAGCTATTCCTGCATCTTTACTTAATGAGCGACTCATCATTTGTGAAACATCCTCAGGAAATTCATCCCTTTGCTCTGATAACATTAGATGAATGGTTTCTTGATCCACATCAGGGAAATAAGATAGAAACGATGATACTTCATCGACATGTTCAATTGATTCGATCATCAGCTCTAATTCAGCAATATAATCCAAGTTCTCCACTGAAACAAGGGACTCCTCTTCAGATTCAATCACAACATGAATAGGAGAAGCAAACCCAACACCAAACTCATTCTGTAGATGACTGAGACCTTGTCGAATTTGTGTTGATTCTGGAAGCATCCGTGAATCCGGTGTGGAGACTTCTAATTCTAAAGCAGGGAACGCGATAACTAATAAAAACAAAACCGTACTAACTAAATAAATAACAGGACGTCGCATAATTTTATGTGACAAACGATACCAGAGCCCATGCTGAACTTGACTCTCCTTCTTTTTGAAAAATGGCACTCTTAGAGCATTTATTCTATGACCTAAAATGGATAATAGTGCAGGTAATAGCGTAAGTGTTGTAAGCATTAAAAAGAAGACAACTGCCATGACCCCTAAAGCAATTGAGCGAACCGCTGAAATGTCTGTAAAAAGAATCGCTGCCATTGAACCGATAATCGTAATACTAGAAAATAGAATGGAGTGTCCTGCATGTTGAAATGTATTGGACAATGCACGAATAACGTTTTCTCCCTCTTTTTCCAATTCTTCTTTAAATCGTTTCACAAAGATGAGAGCAAAATCAATTCCAACACCAATTCCTAACATTAAAGCAGAATCTAAAACAAAAACAGATAGCTCAATTTGTCCAGCAAGAAAGTACAATGACCCTAATGTTGAGACAATCGAAAAACCAGCTAATACTAATGGCATAACCGAAGATACTAAAGAACGGAATACCAATATTAAGACAAGTAATATAATAGGAAGAGCATATAAATGAGCTAACTCCAAGCCTTCCTGACTCAATTTCGTTGTTTCACCCCAAAATGCTGGAGCTCCTAAAATAAATGCTTCATAACCAAACGGTTCGACATATTCGACTAATCTCTCTTGTATATCTGGTAATACCTTCTGAGCAAATCCTTCATCTATGTTCATACCAATAAACCCAATGCTAGTACGTCCATCTTCACCTAAAAATTGCTCTTGAAGCTCTGGAGATACATCATTCCAAGTGTCGACACTACT
Organism: Halalkalibacter sp. AB-rgal2; assembly: GCF_041821005.1. Taxonomy (NCBI): domain Bacteria; kingdom Bacillati; phylum Bacillota; class Bacilli; order Caryophanales; family Bacillaceae; genus Halalkalibacter; species Halalkalibacter sp. AB-rgal2. The sequence continues at coordinate 159,657 of NZ_JBGUAV010000007.1, read as the reverse complement.
AATCGTTTCTTCATCCTCTAACAAACTGGATACCGATTGGAGCATTTCAGTATATTCTTCAGTACCCGCCTCGTGCTCATCATGTGTCAAAACAAGTGTTAAAGAAGTAGCATCTCGACCATCAATATGTTCAATCATTAACTCATAGGCTTTAGTAGAATCAGCTTCAGGGTCAGCCCAACCTCCCCCTGTCAATAAATCATTGATTTGCATTGCAAAAAATGCACAGAAGATAACAAACACGATCCATATACCGACAATCCCCCAGCGAAATTGATATGTTGTTTTCGCATAACGTTCAATTCCTTTTCGCATATCTCCACACCTTCCTATCATTTTCCTCTTTTAACGTTAGAGTAACTGAAAAACCTATCATTTCTCGAAAAAAAAGATAATCTTTTTCTAAAATGTTTTCATTTATCACTCATATCACTTTTCGTACCCATCGACTTTGTCGGATAGCAAAGCTAAACGCAAAACTAAAAAGGATACCTAGTATCATTTCAATTGATACTTTCACGAGTATTGGTACTGGTAACTGAATGAGCAGAAATTGAATGATCGCGACAACAGGAACATGAAATATATAAACACCATATGTATTAGCAGATAGCCACCTTATCAGTCTACCCGTTCCATTAAGTGTTTCCCTAAACAACACAATGAGTCCAATACAAAGTGAAGTAGTCATCGTACAATCCCATATCGACCAAACCATTGAAGCCAAATTAAAGCCACCTGGCGTTAAAACAAAGGTAAAGTAATGTTCAAAAACAAATGAACAGACAAGTAAAATCACTCCGAAAAGAAGCCATTGAAATCCAGACCTAGTAGGGAATTCCTGTAACCAGTTCATTCGAAAAGCAATCAGTCCTACTAAGAAAAAGCTGATATATTTTGGCCAATTTGCATATTCAATCTGAATTGCCCCTAAAAAGCCATCCCAATAATCAAGAGGATACCAAATCCTAAGAATAAAGGTTAGTACGCTCAGTAAACCAATAAGTAATAATATGTGATTCGATTTAAGAGCAAGCTTTTTTTGTGTGAGCGAAAAGGAAAATTTTTGTTGAATATAACGAAAAAAGGCATAAAATACTGCATAGATAAGTAAATGCTGTAAAAACCAAAAGTGAGCTACTTTCAAATCAGGCCATACCGTTAACCAACGATCTTGACAAACTCCTTGTTCTCCTCCTATTCCCAAGAAAATGGTTACGGTATAATCCCAAATGTTCTCATATCCACAATTTCTAAACTGTAAATGATAAAAAAAATGGAGAGGAATGATAATAAGTAACACGCCTAGTAGAAATGGCAATCCAATACGTTTAAATCGTTCTTTTAGAAACATAGACATACCTTTTCGATCAAATGAATAAGGTAAGAAATAAGCTGATAACAAAAAAAACAACGTCATCGCAATTGGATTAATCAGCTGATAATAAACGAAAAGTCTTGTATTTTCTGTTTCATCCTTAAAAAACCACCAAATATCAGGAGCATAAGCAAGAGCAACATGCACTGTAACAATCGAAATAGCTAACAGTATTTTTAGATTATCTAAATAGTGGAGTCTATTTCTTTCCATAATCTTCTCCTCACATGTAACTAGTTTTGAAAAAGATTATCCCCTTAACCTTTGTTGTTTCTTTCAGTACTCTATCTATTCTTTCCTTGTGTAAAAGCCCTGAAATACGTTTAAATCTTTAGTCAAGCTTTCTAAATCACTAGCTTCATTAACAGGCTTCATTTCTTCTTGTTGATTAAAAAACTCATCCCTTTCCTTATACGTTACTTTATACTTTCTTCGCTCAAACGGATACGTTGGAAGTGGTACTTTCCTTTCATCGTGTTGAAAAACTCGTCCTGGATTATAAGAAACTCCTGCTACAAAAAGCTGCCCCATTACTTGTAAAATAGACTCAATAGGACTCGTGTTTCCATTCGATGTCACCACTTCTTGAAAATAAGCTGAAATTGATTCACTACTTTGCACTCTTAGATTCCCACATTCGAGTAGTAAATCACGCTCAGAAAGAATTTGATGTAGAAACTCCTTTTTCAATGGAGTTTCTAGCTCTAGAGTGAGTCCTTGAATCCATTCATCATTATTTTCTTTAGTCTTAATTCCTGAAGGAGTAACTAGTAAACAATCCCATGGAATGTCTTGATTCGTATTTGTTTTCGATGGTTTCATTTCTTTAGACTCCACTAGCTGCTCGATTAAATCTGTGATCGATACGTAACCTGCTAATACTGCCCCTGCCCAAATTCCTGTACCTTCGCAAATAATCGATTTAGGGTTTAAGCTAAAGCTTTTCAGCATTTCACCATAAGCATATTGAATGGCAAATCGCTCTAATTTCCCCCTTAGCTCTTTAGCTTCAGCTTCTTCTGTATATTCGATTATACGATCCATACAATATCGATACGCCATTCCGAATTTAGAGAATCTAGTCGAAATAGTTTCAATATCTTTTTTCTCTATCCATATTGAGTCATTTAAATAAAGGTGTACGAATGTTTCTTTATAAGGACTTGATTTCCCTTGTAAAATAGCATCAGAGCGTTGTCCAGACTCAAGTTTTGTAAGTAAAGTAAAAAGGTCATTCTTTGAACTCACTACCATTGCTACTTTATAATTCATTTCCTTCTGCCCCATATTCATCGAGTAGCAAATATTTCCTAATGAGTACTTCTCCTTCTTTTTTAAAACAGTCTTAAGATCCTGAGCTATTCGCTTCACAACATGTTCGTTACGACCACTTATCTGTAAAAGTTGCTTTTGATGCTCAACTTCTTCTTGCTCACCAAATTTATAGACATTAGATTCCAATTTATTCGCCTCTTCTAGTATCACGTGAGCATTCGTTCCACCAAATCCAAATGCATTAACCCCAGCTCTCAGAAGGGTCTCACCCTTATTAACTAATTTTATTGGTTCTTTATCAACGACATAGAAAGGAGTTGATGAAAATACTACATTCGGATTGGGTTTCTCATAATTGATCGTATGTGGCACCGTTTTATGCTTAAGTGATAAGGCAACTTTGATTAAACTCGTCATACCTGAAGCTGCTAGCATATGACCAATTGCTCCCTTTACCGATCCAATACCACAAAATTGTGTTTCATTTGTAAAAGTCCGAAAGGCCTGAGTCAACCCTTCAATTTCAATCGGATCACCAAGCGGTGTAGCAGTACCATGAGCTTCAACATAGGATAGTGTCTCAGGATTTACTCCACTTTTCTCATATGCATCTCTTATCGCTTCAGCCTGACCTTGAGGCCTTGGTGCAGTTATCCCTTTCGAGCGTCCATCATTATTTAAAGCAGAACCTTTAACAACACAATAAATATAATCATTATCCTCTTTCGCTTTTTTAAGTGGTTTTAACAATACTGCACTCCCCCCCTCAGAAAGCACCATTCCATCTGCTTCAGAATCAAATGGACGACACTGACCAGTAGATGATAAGGCAGTGACCCTACTTAAGCTCGCAAAAGGAGTAGGCGACAGATTCAAATTAATTCCTCCCGCAATGGCCATTTCAGCTTGCCCTGTTCGCAAGCTTTCGCATGCATGATGTAAGGCGACTAATGATGATGAACAAGCCGTGTTCACAACCATACTAGGACCCGTTAAATTTAGGGAATGACTTACACGAGAAGCAACTTCATTTAACCCGTTACCAGCTACTGCATCTGGAACCAGTTCTCCTGGCTTTAATACATCAATCATCATTTTAATAAGTTCTTCTTTCTCTTTTCTACTCAATGAATGATAAACTTCACTTTGAAGAAATTTTTCTTTCCACACCATGTAAGATCGATACCCAATAAAATGTTCCATATACGTATTCTGTTCACAACCAACAAAAACACCTATTTTATTCGTCCGATGTCTATTACCATATCCAGCGCTTTGGAGCGCTTCCCAAGCTATTTCTAAAAATATCCTTTGCTGAGGGTCTGTCACTTCGGCTTCATTTGGTGACATCCCAAAGAAAAATGGATCAAAGTCATATGGATGATCAATAAATCCTCCTTCACTTGCATAGCTTCCATGCAGAAGGTCTCGACGGTTATGTCCCTGCTCTTTCATGTTCCAACGATCCTCTGGAACTGGACGAATCATATTTCGACCATGAATAAGTAGATCCCAATATTGATCAGGATTGTTCGCTCCAGGAACTCTTAAGCCTATACCGATAATAGCGATATCTTTGTCTTGTTCAATATTCTTTTCTCTTTCCGTGACAAGTAGCTTTTCCTTAACAGGTTCATTTCGTTTCACAAACGATTGATGAAGATATTGTATAAACTGTTGAGGAGTTTGATATTCAAATAATAATGTTGGATTTAGTTCAAGCTGTAAGTTGTTGTTTAATGTTTCGACAAATTTAACGGCATTAATCGAATCAATACCTAACTCTTCAAAATTCGCACTCGTATCAATTTGCTCAACTGGAAGAGAGCTAATGGTTGATATAAGCTGATAGATAATTGATCGTAATTCTCCTTCATTCATTGGATGTAAAAGCCGTGTCTGACTTTCCACCCTATTAGCGGTCAATTGTTCTTCAAACACATGGATCACAGATGATTGGAAAGAGCCTAGTGCATTCATAAAGGCATTTCGACCATTTTCTTTTGACAGGACCTTTATTCCTTGTTTCTCTACAGCTGTTGAAGCCACCGAACCAAAAGCAGCTGCCATCGTACTTTCTTCCCATAATGAGTAATTAATCGAAAGTGACCGTCCAGGTGCATTCTGTGTCCTTCTAAAATAGCTATATTGATCGAGGAAGTAGTTAGCCGCTGCGTAATCGCTTAAGCCGGCAGCCCATCTTTTTTTCGAAGCCGACACTGACGAAATTAAAACAAAAAACTTTAAAGGCTCCTCTCTCGTTATTTGGTCTAAAACGATCGTACCATCTACTTTAGGTCTTAAGACTCTTTCAATAGTTTCAATATCCTTTTCTAATAAATTAGTAGCTTGATGTCCTTCAATGACTCCTGCAGCATGAATGACTCCATGAAGAGCACCATAATTCTGTTTACTATCCTGTATCACTTTCTTCATTTGCTCCATATGAGAGACATCGACTTCATAATAAGAGACATTCGCTCCTAATTGCTTTAAACGATTAATCCACTGCTGCTTTTGCTCATTAACCGTTTTTAGTTCTGTTCTTCCAGTTAATATGAGATTTACTTTCGCTTGTTCAGCCAATAACGATGCAATTTCCACCCCTACCGTTCCTAATCCTCCTGTAATAAGGAACGTATCACCATCTTCAACCTTAATCGATTGTAAATGATCTCGTTCACTTTGAACCAACTGACGAACATAACGCTCTCCTTGACGAAATGCAACAATCGACTCTTCCGGTTCTTCATGATTTAGTTCCTCTACGATTATTTCCATCAATTGATGGTCTGTTATGTCATCAGCTTCCTTTACGTCTAAAATGGTCGTCGTAATATGAGGGTTTTCTTGAGCCAATACTTGACCGAACATCGTTGAAATCGATTGAATTGGATTTTCGATCTGGTCATGATCTAATACAACAAAGGCTTGATTCGTAATGATCATATATTTAATTTCATGACGGTTTTCATGCATTTCTTTAGCTAAACGCACTAAACTTGTAGCACATTTTGAGTCAGCTCTTATTTGAATTTCCATATCATCTATTCTTTTAGCGCCTTGTTCATAGTTCCAATAATGAATAATAGCTACAATTTCTTTATTAATTTCTTTCATGATATTTTGATAATCATTTTGGTTTGTAGGATCAATGACAAACACATTCTTCTCATTATTTTTGTACTCAGAATTCCCTGTTACAAAATAGAGAGAATGGGCATCATGATCGAATTTTTCACTTAAGCTCTTTGCATTCTTCAGATCATCTGCAAATATGACAATGGCTCCAGGTTGTAATGGTCTCAAGGTCCGTTGTTCTGTAACTTTCCAACTCCATTCGTGATAATGCTCACGATGAAATCCGAAATGACCATTTCCACTAGTACCAAAATCAGGTGCATAGATTTTACGTTCAAATGGATACAATGGAAGATCTAATTTTTTTACAGTACTCTCTTCATATAAAGCACCCCAATGAATGGTTACACCTAATTCATATAATTTGCCGATCGTATTTAGAAATAATATCCATTCATCTTCTTTACGACTTAAGGTAGGAAATACATGATTCTCTTGAGTTTTTTGAAGCCCTTTTACCATTCCTGTTAGTACTTTTTCAGGACCTGCTTCAAGAAAAACATCCATTCCATGATCAAAGGCATAGTGAATGCTTTGTTCAAACTTCACGGCTGCTAATATATGCTCTAGCCAGTAATCAGCATCTAATGGTCTATCAATAAATTCTGCTCTTACATTTGAAATGATCGAATATTTCGGTGTTGAAAAGGTAGTTTTTTCTAACTCCTTTCTAAATTGTTCTAACATCGGTTCCATTAATGTCGTGTGAAAAGCTTGTGAAACGCTTAATCTTTTATGAGGAATTCCCTTTTCATTTAAATAGCTTGAAAACTTTTCAATATCCTCTTTCTTTCCTGAAACTGCTTGGTGAGTCACATTGTAGCCAGCAATCCATACGTCACCTGAAAATGACTCTAACCAACTTTCTACTTGTTCACTCTTAGCGAAAACCGCAAGCATAGCACCAGGCAATGAAAGTTCATTCATCAACTTCCCACGGATAGCTACTAAACGTATCGCATCTTCAAGTGATACCGCATCAGCTAAACATGCTGCAACCCATTCACCGACACTATGTCCAAGCATACATTCAGGCTCTACTCCCAAATCAAGTAATAGCTTCCCTATAGCGTAGTCAATCGTAAAAACGACTGGTTGTGTCACATCCGTTCTAGCAAGTAATACATCGTTTGCTTCTTCCCCGTAAATTAAACGTGAGATATCCTCATTTAAGTAAGGCAAAAACAGTTTGGTGCATTCTTCTACATATCTTCTAAATGCTGGAATATGATTGTATATCTTTTTAGCCATATTCACATATTGAGAGCCTTGTCCAGTAAACATGATCGCAATTTTACGTCTTTTTACCTTTCTTACTTCGTCTTTTACTAGCAGCTTTTCTTGTAATTCATTTAAGGAAGAAACGACAAAGCTTTTACGATATGGAAATGGATTTCTAGTCACATTTTCGGTATAACTAATATTCTTTAAATCAGCTTCTTTAAATCTGTGAAGGGACTGAGCTAAATTCTCACTCTTTTTTGTTAACGAAGGAGCAGAATTGGCAGCTAAACCGATGACATATGCAGGAGACTGGTGGTGTTCAGTTTCTTCTCGAACCTTTTCTGGAGCTTCTTCTACTAATAGATGACAATTAGTTCCACCGAATCCAAACGAATTAATAGCAGCTCTACGAATGGTTCCGTTCTCCACCTCCCATTCAGATTCTTTTTCTAACAATGTAAATGGGGTTTCATCTAACTTAAGCAAAGGATTTACACTTTGAACATTCACATTTTGAACCATTGTTTTATTCTTTAATGACAATAGCACTTTCATAAAGCTAGCTATGCCAGCAGCAGCTAGTAGGTGTCCAATGTTAGACTTAACAGATCCTAATGCGATCGAATTTTGGCGAACATTCCAGCTTTTAAAAGCAGAGCCTAACGCCCTTACCTCACTAGGATCACCGATCTTAGTACCTGTTCCATGTGACTCCATATATTGAATACTACTCGGGTCAATTTGATGCTTAACATACAATGATTCAACGACTTGTTTTTGTCCATCTGGATTCGGTGACATAACGCCTATAGAGTGACCATCATTATTAATAGCACTTGCTTTAATAACTCCAGCAATCTCATCACCATCTGCCATTGCTTGTTCGAGAGGCTTAAGCATGACTAATCCTGCTCCTTCACCTGGAACAAACCCATCTGCATCGCGATCAAACACCTTCACTTCCCCTGTTTCAGACAAAGCTCCTGCTTGACTGAATAATAGATAAGGAGTCGGTGTTAACAATAAATTAATTCCACCTGCAATGGCTGCTTCACTTTCCCCTTTTCTAATTGACTCACATGCCATATGCAGTGAAATGAGTGAAGAGGAGCAAGCTGTATCAATAACCATACTTGGTCCTTTAAAATTAAACTCCTGTGATACCCGAGAAGCGACCATATTTAAAATATTATCGACTAATAGATTAGGATGATCACTTGTCTCACCAAATATTTGCTTCCATTCTGTTACTAGTTGTTCCTGTTGTTTTGAATCTAATGAAGCAAAACTTGAGAACTGTTTCAATTTCAGTAAATTTAACTTATTTAAATGATATTCATAATATGTATTGACACCAGCACCTATAAACAAACCTATTTTCTGACCGCTTACTTTTTGCTTCGTATAGCCTCCACGCTCCAATAGTTCAAAAACTAGCTCAAGCATTATTCTTTGCTGAGGATCCATTACCTTAGCTTCCTCATCAGAAATAGAGAAAAGCTCAGCATCAAAATGGTATGGATTTTGTATAAAGGCTCCTTTTTTACAATAGGATTTTCCCTGCTGTTTCAATTCACTATAAAGTTCATCGATATTAAAACGATCCCTTGGTATATCTCGTATACTTATTTTTTTATTTAAGAGGTTTTCCCAAAATTGTTCAGGCGTATCAGCATCAGGAAAACGGCACGACATAGCGATAACAGCAATATCTTGATGAAGTTCATGACTTTGCGAAGTTACCCTTGCATCTTCATCTACTCTCTTCGTTTGAAATCGCTTCTCCTGCAAATGCCTGAATAAGTAATCATCCATTTCCTGAACAGTGCGACATTGAATTAACAGATCATGAGACAAGGTTACTTGTAATTCTTCCTCTAATGCTGCTAGTACTTGGATCGCTTTAATTGACGTTCCACCTAATGTGAGAAAAGATTGATCTAAAGGTATGGAATGATTAGGAACTTGAAGAATTTCAGCCCACACCTTACGAACTAGAGGAATGTACATTCCTCTTGAAACATGATTCATTTGTTTATTCGTTACTTCCTGGACAACTCCTACAACATCTTCTGCCGCAATTGTTTCGTTTTTGAATTCGTCATTTTTAAAACGTTCTATAAGCTCAAATCGTCTAACTTTTCCACTTGTCGTCTTAGGAATTGATTTAATTGTCACTACATAATCAATTGGAATTCCAATTGTTTCATTAACATGACGTAAAATAGCTGAATAAAAAACGTTGCTTCTTTCTGCTTTCACACGCTGAGAAGTAAACAATGCGATTCGGTCCTTACCTTCTTTTTCATCATGCCAGCCACATACTGCCATTTTCCCTTCTTTTACACCTTTTACTTCCTCAACCTTCGCCTCTATGTCATGTGCATAGAAATTTTGGCCGTTTAAGAAAATGATGTCCTTAATACGACCAACAACTGTTAAACGACCATTTAATAAAAATCCTGTATCTCCGGTCTTTAACCAGCCTTCTTGAAAAGCTTTTGCATTCGCTTCTTCGTTATTAATGTATCCTGAAGTAACATTCGGTCCTACAATTTGTATTTCTCCGATCACGCCTTCATCAACAACATAACCTTCATCATCAACAATTCGGATACTCATACCATCAATCGGAAAGCCTTCATCAGCCAATGCCATCGCTTGCTTGTTTGCTTTATTAACTGTTTCAACTATTTGCTCATTTGCTAATTTTTCACGATTAACATAGCGAATCGTTGGTTCAGTTCCACACGGTGGAAAGCTAACCGCCACACACGCTTCTGCCATCCCATAGACAGGGTACATAACATTTTCATTCAATCCATATGGTACTAACTTCTCTACAAAGTGATTAAGAATCGAAACCGAAATCGGCTCTGCCCCATTAAAAATCAAACGTAATGAGGATAGATCAAGTTGCTGTAGCTGCTTTTCTTTTACACGATCTAGAAATAGACGGTAACCAAAGTTCGGTGATCCGGTTAATGTAATTTTGTGTTTTGTAACGAGGTCCAACCATAAAAATGGTTTCTTGACAAATTTGAGCGGCGTCATATTAAATTGATTAATTTGAACAGCCATCATTGAAAAATGAAATCCAATTAACCCCATGTCATGATGGTAAGGCATCCAGCTCAAGGAACGATCTTCAATAGTAAACTTAGCTGAGCTTATAATAGAATCAATGTTAGCAAGAAGATTGTTGTGAGTCAGCACGACTCCTTTTGGGGTACTAGTACTACCTGAACTAAATTGAATAAATGCTGGGGAATCCGCTTGACTTAACGAAATAATTCCTTCTCGTTCATCGTCAAGGTTTTGTGAGTTGATTATATTCAAATCAGTATAACTAAATAGTTGATTTTGCTGTCCTTCTACTAATTTATTATCAGAAATAACAGCTGGCTTCTTAAGAAGCCCCCATATCGTTTCTAGCTTTTCCAATGAAGTATTTTGCACTTTTAATGAACTTGGATAGGCTAAAGGCGCAGCGATTATTCCTCCTAATACACAAGCCCAAAATGTAATCACAAATTCAAGATTGTCTTCAAGCACAATTAGGACATACTCACCAGGCTTAATTCCTTGACTTTGAAGTCCTCCTAAACGTCTACGTGCGCGTTCAAGTAGCTCTTTATAAGAAATAAATACTTCCGATTCATCATTCAAAATATACGTGATACCGTTCTCTGAATCCTCAGCAGCACGTATTAAAATATCAGCAAGATTGTGAAGCTTTGTATACTTTTTCGTCATCTTCTTTCCAATTGAAATAGATTCACCCATCATTAAACTCTCCTTTTTCACCCTGTTATTTGCTCTGTTTTCTTCTTTATGGTTAATTGGGTTAGTGTAAGTTGAATAAATAGTAATAGAAAAAATAGTAGACTTATCGTAAACAAATGATTAACACCAAATAACTGAATGGCTATTGCAGATAAGATCGGCCCCGCTGCTGAGCCGATACCATACGTAAATGTAAACAGGGCTGTACCCGATGAAAGCTCATCATTCTTTAAATCTTGAACGGTTAAAGCTAAGGAAAGAGCATACAAAGGTCCAACTGCAAAGCCTGTAATAAAGGAAAAAATAAGGATACCAGTAAAGCTTGTGAACGTCATAATACCGATTATGGATAAAACAGAAATAGCAACTGTTAGCCCATAGCACTTTTCACGTCCTATTCGATCCGCCAAATACGTAACCGGTATTGTTCCAATAACTCCACCGAACACAAAAATTCCAAATGCAAAACCAATCATCGTGATTTCAATACCGCGCATGAGTAAATACATCGGATAAAGTGCGATGACGGTCGTTTCAATAAAGCCATACACAAATGCGCCATATAAAGGTAATTTAACACGCGTAAACACATTTCGCTTTTGATTATGAGGAACAATTATGGCTCCCTTAAGCTTTAAATATATAAACCATGAAGTGACAAACAGAGCGAAAGATGCGATAAAAAATGGCATCCAATTATTCCAATCATAAATAATCGGCCCGCTGATCGCACTAATAACAAATCCACAAGCAAAAAATAACGAATAAACACCACTAACTAAAGCCTTTGAATCAGATTGCGTAAGTGAATGCATTGCTGTTTGTACACCAACTAAATTAAAGCTGATACCCATTCCCATTAAAGACATTAAAACAAGCCAAGTTATAGTTGATTGAACAAAAGGAAAAATCATTGAACATATAGCAGTCGTAACAAGACCCAAAATAATAATAATTGAAACATCTTTCCCATTTATCGTTCGAACTAAATAAATCGAGCCTAGCGCCATTGTAAGGAAGAAGGAAGAGGAAATGACCCCAATCCAAACACTACTCGTCTGAAGCTGGGTCATATATGTCGTTGCGATAGGGACAATCGTCCCCATCGCAAATCCAACTAGAAGCGCAATATGATAGATCACCCATTTACGGTCTCCAAAAAGCTTTGTAAATTGATTCATTATTCCGCTCCCCTTATTAAGGCATATTTGATGAATTCAATACTCCTTTTAGCACTGGCACTTGCTTTGAGCCAAACCAATACATGTCTTGCTGTCCATATACTTTTATTTCCTCTCCCGTTATACAATCTGCTTTATCTGATGCTAAAAAGGCTACTACATCAGCTATCTGATCAGTTGGTATTGCTGCTTTTCTAAAAGAAGACGGTGTCATCTCAGTATCTACAAACGCTGGGCAAACAGCATTAACTTGAATGTTATGAACCTTTAGCTCCTCCGATAGCGATCGTGTCAGCCCGAGAATGGCATGCTTTGATGCCGCATAAGCACTCATCAAAGGGTATCCGATAAGAGAAGAGTCTGAGCCAATATTAATAATCTTGCCTTCACTCTTTTCTAGAAAATGTGGGATCACCTGATAGCACACATTGTATGTTCCAATAAGATTTACCTCAATAATTCTTCTCCACTCATCAGGTGTCATTTCATGAATAGCACCTACTTTTGTGATTCCAGCATTATTTACCAAAATATCAATCTGCCCATAACGTTCCAGAACAAAATTCACAGCCTCTTCCACATTAGACATCTGGCTAATATCCGCCGATAAAATTAATGGTTCAACTCCTACACTTCTAAATTCTTCGGTTGCTTCTCCTAATGTTGCGACAGACCTAGACATTAATGCTACATCAATACCTTCACGTGCCATCGTTAATCCAATTGCTCTACCGATTCCACGACTCCCACCTGTAATTAGAGCTACTTTATGACTAGCGGTTCTTTTTACATATGGTAACGATTGCTTTTCACTCGGTTGTTTGTTAATTGAAGCCGAATGAATTAATTCCTCTAAGTAACGCATATATTGATTTCCTAAACGCTTAACTGTTGAACGTTGAAAAAGGTTATTAGAATACTCTATGTCCAGGGTGAATTGTCCATCAACGACCGACAGGAAAAACTCAAACACCGCTGCACGTTTTTGACCTCCATTTGAATAACGGCGGTCAACATGCTCTTTAGAAAACTCAAACAAATCAAGCTGTGGCAAATCTCTGTTTCCTAAATAATTGACTCTTATATCAGTTAGTTTGTTATCAGGATACAAGTGATTAGGTATTTGGTCAGAAATTAAGTCATAACTTACCCCTTTAAGAGGCACTTCATCCATTTTATGTTGAATACGTCGAACGAGCTCGAGCCAACCCTCCTTCTCATTCATCAGAATACCTAAAGGGTAGTTCACTGAAAAATTACCAGGAACCTCTATATATCGCTTGTTATCTCCTAGATCTCTTCCATGAACACGATGACTAATCATAATATTGTCTTGATTTGTTTCATAACGAATGAGCTTATATAAAGGCGCAAGTACAATTGGATAAAGGTTTGTTTGAAAGTCTTTTTTAACATTATTTCGAAGAATAGACGTTTGCTGCTTCGATAATATAAAGCTCTCCAATTGAGCTGACTCTTCGATATTTTCTCCTTTTTGGAAGTCCAAAGGCATTTTTAATCGATTAAAATCCATTAACTGTCCATTCCAATAGGAAACATAATTAGATTTATATCGATTTTTCTTTTCCTCAATATCCTGAATAAATTGTGTATAACTATGATTTGGCTGTAGTTTAACCTCTTTTTCCTCCAAAAGAAGCCTATAGACACTCCATATCTCCTTAAACAGTAGATGATTTGTCACCACATCAGAGATAAGGTGATGACCGACTACTGCAATGGAATATCTATCCTCGTCTATTTTCAATACCAAGACTTTCCATAAAGGCCACTGTTCAGCATTTAAACGCTCAATCGTTTGATCAATTAGCTTCTGCTGAAAGTGCGCACGTTCATCATCTTGTATAAATCTCGTATCATACCATTCAGCTTCTATTTTTTCGACTGAAGGGATTATATGTTGCCTCCAAACATTTCCTTCTAGTTGTAAAAAGCAACGCAAAACCTCATATCGATTTGCAATAATCGTTAAAGACTGATTAAACATTTCTAGCTGTAATGGCTGTTTATAAATGAATTGCGTATAGCCTGTCCAGCTATAAGGATACTCATAATAAGTTGTAAGCCACTTTTGAGCTGGAGCAAGTGGATACGTATAAGTTATCTTCCCCTTGGTATCACTTGCTAATTGATCAAGTAATACCTTTCGATCTATCTTTCCATTTAAGTTTTTGGGCAAGCGTATAAATGTCTCAATTCGATGAGGAATCATATAGCTTGGCAATTGATTCCTTAGATTTTTTAGAAGTTCTTGATGATCTCTGTTACCGACTATACACGCAACTAATTTAGGCTGAATATTCGTATCTTGAACAACGACTGCTGCTTCAACGACACCTTCTTGCTTCACTAAAACAGCTTCTATTTCTCCCAATTCAATTCTAAAACCACGAAGTTTTATTTGTGAATCAATTCTGCCATGAAATTCTAAGCATCCGTCCTCCCTCTCTCTTGCCAAATCGCCTGTTTTATATATATACTCACTATTCACGTCAGGAAATGGATTTTTGTAAAAGGATTCCTCTGTTTTTTTTCTATCCTTATAGTATCCTTTTGCCAGTTGGGACCCACCTATCCACAGGTGACCGGTCTCTCCTTTTTTGACCTCTCTCATTTGCTCATCTAATAGCTTAATAGAAACATTATCAATTGCATGACCAATTGGAACAATATTTTCGTCACTTTCTTCAGAAAGGCGATTGATTACATAACAAGTAACATCAATCGATGCTTCAGTAGGCCCATAAAGATTTGCTAAATTCACTTTCGTCCCATGCTGATACATCCACTTTCGTATTAACGCCATTGTCAAAGCTTCGCCACTGAATAATAGCCATTTTAAATGGCTAAATTGATAAGGTTCATTTTCCAATGCGTATAAAAATTCACCAAATAACGAGGGAACAAAATGTAAATAGTTTATTCGATTCACTTCAATCCATTTTGCTAACGCCCAAGGATTTTTAACAATACTATTTTCAACTGGACATACGGTTCCACCATACATAAGTGGCCAAAACAACTCCCAAACTGAGATATCAAAACAACATGATGTTTTCTGAGCAACTCGGTCTCCCTCTTGTAATTGAAATTGCTTTTGATGCCAGCTCAGTCGATTCATAAACCCACGCTGTGAAAGCATAACCCCCTTAGGATTACCTGTAGATCCAGATGTATATAAAATAACCATGACATCATCAGCTGAGTATGATAACTCTAAGTCTGATTTCTCCTCTGTTATCCAATCTGCTTTTGAAATGAGAGAATGTTCTCTTTTCATATCCATTTCAATGTCATCTAATGACAAAATAGTTTGAACCGTTCCACAGTTTACATATATATTATTTGCTTGAAGAAGAGTTTCTTGATCACAAATAATCGTCTGAACTTCCGAATGGGTTACAATATACTCTATTCGCTTATCGGGATACGTTGGATCAATAGGAATATAAGTGGCTCCTGCTTTCATAACGGCAAGCATGCCAACTATCATCGCTGTTCCGGGATAAACAAAGACACCAATATGTGAACCTTTTCGCACACCTAACGACCGTAAATAATGTGCTAATTGATTCGATCGTTCATGCAACTCTTTGTATGTTACTTGTTCTGTTCTATGTGATATTGCTATAGCATTTGGTGTCCTTTCGCTTTGCTTTTTTATTTGTTCATGAATCAACATTTCACCTGCTACTGAAATGTCTTTGTTCATCTTATTTATTTGCCCGATAAATTCTGATACCGTTCTACACTCAAATAACGATTGTCTGTCCACATTACTAAATAGCTTTTCTAGCTTAGCTACAAGCCGAATACGTTCTAAAGAATCTAAGCCTAGCTCTGCATCTAAATCTTTATTAACCATGCCATCATTAACATGGATACCGCAGACTTCCTTCATCACGTTAGCTACTTTTTCTCTAATATTAGGTACATATTCAATGGATGAGAGCTCTTTCACTTCTTCAAGCTGCTCTAAATATGTAACTGTCTCTACCATTTCCTCTAGTTTATTAAGATGCTTCGTAATGAAATCTGCATCAAAAGAATATTGGTCATAGTTTGCGGTGAAAATCATTTGCCCATGGAAGCATTCCACGAGTAAATCAATAGTTCCAGGGTTTGTACACGTATATGATTCATAATCATATACGTGGCATTCACCGTACTGTTTATCTAATTGAACCTCTCCTACATACGATAAATAAAGGTTTGATTTTAATGAAGATTGAACAAACCCTTTTGTTGTCGTTGACATCTCACCATTTATTAATTGAATTTGATCCTTCGCCATAAGTGCCGCTTGATGATTTTGCGCTCGATCCATACCTGAAGCAAGATGACCAATCATTTCTCGTTGAATACGTTGAACCATATCCTCTAAACTCTCGTCCTTACCTCTTAATTTAAAAGTTAAGGCTAGGTTTTGAGCAAAGGTTCCCAAAAGAGGTGAGGCATCCACATGAGGATAAACCTTTCCAGATGTTGGAATATTCAGTATAACCTGCTCGCTTTTTTCATCGTAAGCTTTTATCACTTCTAAGTAAGCTGTTAGTAATAATACAAATAAAGAAACTCGTTGCTGTTTTGCCACTTCCATAAGACGATTGACTGTTGATGCATTAAGAACTCTTTTTTGTATCGCTGTTGTTATAAATGCTTCGTTGTCTTCTGAATGCTCCTTCTTATATTCAGGTAATTGAAATAGATACTTTTGTCGACCTTGTTCTCGTAGATACTTCTTTAAATGACGCTGTTCACTTTCATCTGACCATTGATTTAATTTGGATATGATGTCGTTATATTCTATTGTAGTAAGAGGTGGTCTTTCTATCGTTTTTCCTGATACTATAGAATCATAAAAAGTTAGTAAATCTCGGATAAATATTTGATTTCCTAATCCATCCGATATTAAATGAACGTTTTCAATGATAATTTGAAAAGTAGTTTCAGCTAACCGAAATAATCGTACCCGATGAAGTGGCCACTCAAATATATTACATTTTTTATTTAATGATTCCTTAAAACATTCATTCATAAATTGTTGTTGTGCATTTGGAGTCATATGTGTGAGATCTTCTTGTATGATTTTTGGAGGTTTCACATGGTCTAGTAGACGAAGTTGAAAATCTTTAAAGCTATTAGCATGTTGTGGTTTACTAAAAACAGCTCGAAGAATAGGGTGATATTCAATTAATTTGTTCCACGCTTTCCAAAGGTGATCTTCATTTATATATCCTGTAAGTCTAACTCCGGTAGTAATTGAAAGAGTAGAAACGGCCTGATAAGAAATTAAAAATGTATATTGAGCATCAGCCATCTCTAACGTTCCATTTGAAAATCCCCCACTATTTGTGCCCTGAATTCGATTTGTATTCGCTAAACCTGTTTGACCATTTTCAAAGCCATCAACTTGATCCAATAATAAGCAAATATCTTCAACCGTTTCAAAGGTCATCAGTCGTTCCATAGGGAATTGCTCTTGAAACTCCGCCATTTTTTCTGGAGGTATTTTTTTCATTAGCTCGTTCATAAGCGTAATCATTTTTATTGAATCTAAACCTAAATCTGCTTCTAAATATAAGCCTTTTTCCATATCTTGAATCGTATAGCCTGTAATGTCTGAGATCATTTGATATACGTAAGTTGTATTTGAGGAATGTTGAGGATTCATCTTAGGGGTATTGTTCTCTTCCACTAAAGATACATTGAATAAATCACTAAGCTCAGCAAGGGTTTCTAACCGCATAATTACTTCAAATGGGTACTTTTTAACAAACATTTCATACTGAGATGCGGGGATTAGCTTCATAAGCTCATTTACAAGCGTGATCATTTTAATCGAATCTAACCCTAAATCACCCTCTAGATAAAAATCTTCTTCTAAGTCATCTATTTGATAACCAGTCACTTTTGAAATGACTTCATAGATTTTCATTTGTTTTTCAGACAGTTCTTTGATCATTTATCTCCCTCCTTAACATACAACTAATTGAAAACAGATTGTTATTTTTTGTACAACCTCAATATTACTCCTCAATTGTTATACTAAAATTTAGTTTCTTTTAATTTTATGTTAATTTTAGGTTTTTATAGAATTTTTTATTTTTGGCTTTCTACTATTGCTTAACAGTCATAGGCGGAGATTCCAACTAGCAAAGCTTGTTCGTTATATTGACATCATCTTCAGCAAATGCTCAGGACACCATTAATTCTTTTAGTAACATGTAAAATATAAAAAAAGTTCCTATAAGGTTATTTCTTCCCTCATAGGAACCCTTTTATCTTTTAACTCTTCATTAATTGATTCTAATTAAATCCCATTGTTGATGTAAGTCTCCACGGTACATATTTTGCTGCAATTGAGCACCATCGGCCGATGATGAGCCAGCAACCTCGACTGCTTTGTTACTGTTTACATTAAGAATACTCCAATAACCATTACTCCGCCTAATTAACCTGAACTGTTGCGCACTATTTCCAAAATTACTCATCAATTGAATAGCCTCACCATTTTGGCTCGACCCATTTCGAACATCCATCACCTTGTTGTCTGATGAGCTTACACTTGCCAACCTGTAAATATTATTATATGACCCCATATCATCTACGACCCATTGCTGTGCTGTCGCATTGTTGTCTGTCCACTGCTGAAGCTGAAGTCCATTGTTATTTTGACCACCTGGTACATCAATCATCTTTCCAGAAGCACGATTTTGCAACTTATAGGTCGCACCATTGTGGATACCATTCCAAACACCATTCCACGGATAGAGCTGTGCGCGTTCATAATACCACTCAAAAATAAACCGTGCCATCGCGTCCCGTGCAGGATCACCGTCGTACTTCAAATCAGCAGTCGGATCGGCAAACGTACTACGTAAACCAGGCTCTATTAAGAAACCATTCATATGAACAGCGATGCTGACATTTCCTGCGTCAGTAAAAATACCCTTCGTATTTTTTCCGAAGCCTTCATTCGTCCCATCGAACAAGTGCCAATACTCCGGATCGCCTGGTTGCCATTTATACCAAGTCGTTTCCGTTATATTAATTGGGTAATGATCAGCACAAGGCTTAATGTTCGTATCCCATTGTTGCTGTAAGGTAGCGTAATCATCATTAGCACCATATCCAGGATACCAATGAACAGCATATCCTGTATTATTCAATGGATCAGTCAACGGATGCGAAGCACACAATTGATAATATTGATCCCAACCAAGTCCAGCAGCCCAGATGACGTTATCCGCTCCTTGATTCCGAATCGTCGCGATAATCGAATTCTGGAAATCTCTTAGTGCATTCCAATGATCGACAAAATCAGGGTCAGATGGATGTCCGCCCCACTTCCCATTCGCATAAGATAGAACTGGTTCATTCACAATTTCAAACATAACATGATCCGCACTTCTTAATTCAGGTCTAGATGCTAGGTAACCCCAAATTTCATTGAACTTGTCTAGATTCGATTGCGTCGTCGCTTGATCATTAAATAAAGTGAAATCCAATCCGAGCGTAACATACAGACCTTTAGTTTTCGCATATTCAACATAAGGAATGATGACATTTTGAGTTACTTCCTGCAAGCCGGCAAAATTGTATGTCCCAGCAGCGACATCCCCCATATCTTCGCGATCAATGAATAAGCGGATCTGATTCATATACCAGCCATGATCGTTTCCATACTTTGGTGAAGTATCAGTAAAAGTATCACTAATATCCTTCAAATACTCCAAATTTGCCGCATGTCGATTACCACCATTCCGATTCAAATAGTAGTCACTACCTTGATATGTCCAATAAGAGCCAGATGGTTGATGCCATCCATTCAGCAAAACTGTTTGTCCACTACTGTTCACAAGCTGATTGCCACTTACCTGAAGCTTGTCCATCGGCATCCCTGTCCATGCCTCTGCCGAATGACCACTCAGCAAAACCGGTATCACGAACATGACGACTAGCAACAATTTAAGCACTCTTCCTACTTCCTTCATAAAAACCATCTCCCTTATTATATAATATTTATTGTCAATTCCTGATCGCACGTAATGAAATTCTTTTTCGTTCAATTTTTAGCAATCACGTGATAGTAAACATACTTCAATAATTGCCAATGATCTTCATGACAGAGAAAGTTGTCTATTAAACCGTTTTCATCTTATTGTAGCGGGTTTCCATAGCTCTATTTCTGACTTGACTTGTTAAGAGAATAGTAATAAAGGATAATCATTAGCGTAGTTAACAAGATGCGCTTGGACTCAATGGTAGGTTTCGGGGGCAATTAGCTCATAAAACTTGTCAAAATTCAGCAGAACTCTCTTCGTTTGCATTTTCAATTAAAGCTTACCACTGGAAAAAATGTGGAACAACCTGCTCAATTATTTGTCTATAACCGGACAAAATCTAGCTTTTGCTGCTAAGGGGAGACACTATTTGATAATTTTTCATTGGAGATTCATTTCCTGATCAATAAATGAAAGAGGCTAGTTATGCTCCTTAAGTAATTTGCATAACCTTTCCATCTTTAAAAATCCGTAACCATAATCAATTCCAACACCATATCTCATCGCTCACTTGGTGGGAAGTGCGATTTTTCTTGTTTTTTCGCCCAAGATAGCCTCCTCTGGCGTTAAGCTATAATTTGAACCACTAAGAACTTCTCGAGAAATGGACGGAAATTATCAGGTAATACAGAAGTCTGATTTAGAAAGTGTTAAATTTTAATATCTTTTGTGAGATCCTTCGCTTTATAAACATGTAGATTTTCAATCAATGGATAATCTAAATATTCAAATATACTGTCCTCAAACGATAATTATCCTTATTTTATCATTATTAGTTTCTTTTAGTGAATAATGGAATTTTTAACTTTCTTATTATTAAAACTTTACTTTACACTTGTAATCATTTATCATATAAATCGTAATGATTTTGATTATCATAGGAGAGTGGCTACATTATGGCAAAAAAATCGAAAATTGCAAAGGAAAAGAAAAGAGAAGAACTTGTTGCTCGTTATGCAGAAAAAAGGAAAGAACTAAAAGAGAAAGGGGATTATATAGCACTTAGTAAGCTCCCGCGAGATTCAGCACCTAGCCGTTTGACTAGAAGATGTGAGATGACAGGTAGACCTCGAAGCGTTCTTCGTAAATTTAGACTATCAAGGATTGCTTTTAGAGAACTTGCTCACAAAGGGCAAATTCCAGGAGTAAAGAAATCGAGCTGGTAAAATGCTTGAGAACAGGATAGGGATGTGTGCAGTTTGGAAAAACAAAAAACTCTCACCGTCATAACAGGCTTTTCTTTAAGAGATAAAAGCGAGTTCATAAAAAAAATGCTAGGAAAAGAATCAACTATTAAAGTGGTTCTCTATCGTCCTACGGATGTTGAGCTCGTTTGCCATTCAGATGAAGACCCCTTTTCTCTTTCACTTTTTATGACTGAAGCTATACACCATATAGAAGTAAATAAGACAGCCAATCTAATTCCTGTACTAGAAGAGGAGCTTTTTAGAGAACATGTCGAAGAAATCATTTTAGATTTGTATCCAATTGCAAATCTTGATGTTCTTATCGGAAGCCTAGCATCTTTAAGGCACATTCATCATTCCCATATTCATGTATTAAACACTAGGGAATTTTGGAATACATTTTTTTCAGAATACAGCATTCAACCGAATGAAATGGACGCTGCACTTTCTCTGGAATATACGTTTGGCGAGACACTTATTCAGCAGCTTGAGCATGCAGGAACCATTTATTTAACGAACGCAGACCAAATTTCAGCTGAGCGCTTGGCTGAATTAACTTCGTTCATACAAAACTTGCAACCGAATGTCGCTATAAGGAGGTTTAACGAGATCACGAACTGGGACATGAATCTAGAGTCTCTCATTCCTATTAAAACAACTGATCAGTTGTATAGTGATCAAATTAAACTCTTTTTATCGAGGAGAAACTTAGACATGATTGGACAACATGGGATTGACACATTTGTTTATCAGAGCGTTTTCCCTATTGACTTTACACGATTAGAGAACTTTTTCAAATTACTGCCTAATGAGGTGTTTCGCATGAAAGGAAAATGCTATAATCCATCTACACACGAACAACATACCATTTCTCAAGTCGGAACCTCGATCCTAGTGGACACGATAGACGTTGATCCTGACAAATCAGATGACATCTTAACTGAATTCTTATTCATCGGTTCTGAATTGAACAATGATGAGATTGAAGACATGTTGAATAACTGTTTGCAAATAAGTAGTCAAAGAAAATTAGCGTACTAAACTTTAGAAGAGATAAATTGTTTCCTCCTTTATAGACACTATCATTAGTATTTTTTTACTGAAGCGCCTACAATGATTTTAAGGTCGGTTGAAAGTAAGACACTTTCAACCAACCATGACGATCATGTTTAATTGTATGAAACTATTCTGTTGTCCAAAGCATCTGAATCTGCCACGTACATGATCTCCTATATAAAAGTTTCACTCTTATGGGCAACCACAATCATTAGCTTTTTCAGTAGACAATTCATCGGTAGATTGTTTAGCAAAATATGCTTTTAGGGAGTTAGACACCTGAAAAACTTCAGTTGCCAATTCTGGAACGTTCTTATCCCCCACATAGGCTCGTAATAACGCATCGATAATTAAACCAGATGGTGGAGTTGGATGATCATTTCCTTGCCACTCCCAATATCTATCTTCTAAGCCAAGGACATCACCCTTTGTTGGGATTATTTCCGTTTCAGCAATCCTTATAGTAGGCGATGCTTTAAAGTGTAATGCCTTAGCCTGTTCTAAACTTTGAACGAGTGTTTTCTTAAACTCGATTATCGTATCCACCTTTTCCAAAATCGGTTTCACCTCTTCGAGAACTTGACTCACCTGCTCTTCTACGCTTGTGCAAGTACTGCAGCTCGATGCTCCAACACGCGTCATATCGAGCTCTAAAAAGTCTACAGTAATTCTACGTTTATCAATACTAGAAGCTGTTGTTGAAGATGTGGAACATCCACATTCAATCTTGTTTTGTCCATTCATGTCAAACCCCCCTCGAATAATAATTGATCAAGTCAACTATATACATAAAAAAATTTTAAGATATGCTAATCATTCATCCCCTCCTTCCTCGAGTTGAACCTGCTGCATTGCACTATTTAATGCCTGTAATGAAGCAATCACGACCTGGCACATTGCAGGATCAAGTTTCTTTAGAATATTTTCATTCCTTAGCGCTACCTCTACTTCTATACGATCAATCAATTCTGACCCCTGTGGCGATAACACAATACAACATGCGCGTCCATCTCCGGGATGTGTTTTACGTAACACGTATCCTTTATCAATCAGTTTATCGATTACACGTGTTGCTCCGCCACGAGTTATGTTTAATTGTTTTGCAAGTTCGTTCATCGTTATTGTACGTTCAGAATCGCGTTTAAGATAACTTAGTGTCCGGCATTCGGAAGCTGAAATATCATAACAACATAGCTGTTCTTGCTCACGTGTATGGAACCGATCACTAATTGAGTATAGAAGCTCAGTAAGCTCTTTTGATTGATTTTGAACATTCATTATCTGATCACCAAATTTCATCATATAGTTGACTAAGTCAAATAATACATCTTTATCGACTGGATGTCAATGTATAACTCGCCTAAAATTGATTTTTCGTTTATACCATTTCCATATAACTCAATGTAATTATTAACAATAGGCTTACGATTGGGATTGCCTTTATTTCAATGTTTTCATCAGTAACATTATTGCCGAAAAAAGAAACTCTTTTTACTTCAAAAAGTTAGCTGCTATTTATTCATCAGATGCTCCGCAACCGATACATTATGAAGTGCATGGATTAGTCAAGTGGTAACCCGTCCAAATCCACTATAAAAGGACTTTTTCTTTGCAAATATGAAATCATTGAACATTTAGAGTATTTATAATAATCAAATTAATTAATGCAACACTAGTGATTCATCACCATTATAAGATACCTAGAATTTCGTTTATCCTTACGAGACTTAGTGAATAAATATGACCAAAGTAAAAAACGACTCAGCTACTCACTTAAATAGAAACTGCGCCGTCATAAGTTCTATATATTTATGGAGCAAAGGGGCTCGAACCGCTCTCCCTGTGTGAGCCAAATATGCACCTGAAAAAACCAAGCAAAATTATAAAATCCAATACCAAACACCAACATACGCCATGAGTATACATTTACCTTCTACAAAAACGCAGACGTTCACGGTAACATATTCTCATCATGAAATAGTTTGTAGAATTCGCACGATTTCGTCTTCTGCGACATGATCATCGATAAGATCTATATATTCTGGCTTAATCACTTGGAACTTTTTCAATTTATAAAAATCCAATAGTGCTTGTTTCAAAGTAAGATCATACTGAATTGAAAACATCGGATCGATAATCCGTCTCAGTACTGCATCATCTTGAATCATAAAAAGTGCTGGATTAATCTTGTTAAAATAACCTTCCTTCATACCTTCTTTAAAGAAAATCTCTAAATTCTTATTGCGAGTATGCTGAGCAGCCAAAAGATTATCAAATAAATGCGGATAGGATTCCTTGAGATCTTGTAAGAGCAAATCCGTGACATAGATCACGCACCTCAAAGAGTGTTCAAAAATTTTCTGAAAACGCTCGAAATAAGAATAGGAATGATTATTAACGGCGATATCCGCCTCTGCGCCGGGCCGATCGCGACTGTACCCTTCAACGATTTGCAGCGATTCGCTCGGTTTCATGTAGGCGCCGTAGACCGACATGCTTGTTGTATCGCCGTGGAACACACCCATCGGAATCCCTTCATGTTGATACACATGCAGTTGGAACGCTGAATACACCGCATGAATGTCGGTTGCGTGCAACCGATCCAGATGGCGTCCCAGCGCATCATCGTTAAACCAGGCCGCTTGCAGTCCATGACGAACGAGGGTCTCCATATCCAGATGCTCCGCCCATTTGTCGACATGGACTAAAGCATTGCGTCCACTCAGGATGTCCAGTACCAGCAACTGGACTGCGTCTCCCACTGTGGTCTGACATTGCGAGTCAACCGGGACGAGTTGATCGATTTTCCTACGCAACCCCAGTTGATTCATGATTCCACTGACCAACGGCAAGTAGCCCATTTCATGCACGTGTTCGATTTCATCCCTTCATCCGCTCCCAACTCGTTTCTATGACTCTATCATACACCATAATTCGCCATTTTCAGAGTCATAGGGGTGCGGAATGTGAGTTTTAAAATTAGGAGATATTATTGAGATTGAGCAATACCAGGGGTATAGCCAACATTCCTTGTTTGTCTTAACTTCGATGTGAGAACTATTGGAATAAAAAAGTAATTCTTGACAAAATACAATACTGTATTGTATTGTTCAGGTGTATCGATACAAAACTGTTTTGTATTGTTTCCTGTTAGGGAGCAAGCTTTGTTAATAGAACATCGAAAGGATGTGAGAACTATTGGAATAAAAAAGTAATTCTTAACTCAATACAGTACTGTATTGTATTGTTTTAGGTGTATCGATACAAAACTGTTTTGTATTGTTTCCTGTTAGGGAGCAAGCTTTGTTAATAGAACATCGAAAGGATGAGATAATGAACAACTCAGGAAATAATCAAAGTAATACTGAAAAGAACTCTGCTATTGCAACCGACGTGCCTCTTCGAGCTGGGAAGCGGGAATGGATAGGGCTTGCCGTGCTTGCTTTGCCTACACTGTTGCTCTCCCTCGATTTAAGTGTCCTTTTCCTGGCTGCTCCTCACTTGGCGGCAGACCTGCAACCTACTGCCGCTCAATTGTTGTGGATTATGGACATCTACGGATTCATGATCGCTGGTTTTCTGATCACAATGGGTACACTGGGAGATCGGATTGGCCGCAGGAAGCTGTTGCTGATCGGTGCAGGTGTGTTCAGTATTGCCTCTGTAGCAGCCGCATACTCCATTAACCCAGAGATGTTGATCGTGACCCGTGCACTGCTCGGAATTGCCGGAGCGACTTTAATGCCCTCCACGTTGGCCCTGATTAGCAATATGTTCCGGAATCCTCAACAGCGCGCGGTTGCTGTAAGCGTGTGGATGACATGCTTTTTGAGCGGTGTAGCTATCGGCCCAGTGGTCGGTGGAGTGTTATTAGAGTACTTCTGGTGGGGCTCGGTGTTTCTATTGGGTGTGCCGGTGATGCTATTACTGCTTGTGACCGGACCCATATTACTTCCCGAATACCGAGACCCCAAGGCAGGACGGCTGGACCTGGCAAGTGTTGCTTTATCGTTGGTCGCCATCCTTCCGATCATCTACGGTATTAAGGAACTGGCCAAGGACGGCCTTGAGATACTCCCCGTCCTGTCTATGGTGGCTGGTCTAGTCTTTAGCCTTCTGTTTGGACTCAGACAGCGTAGATTGACCAACCCATTGCTTGATCTGCGTTTATTCGCTTATCGTTCCTTTAGTATCGCTCTCGGGACCATGCTGTTCGTCCTAATCACTGTGGGCGGCAATACGATGTTTTTCGCACAGTATTTGCAAATGGTTGAAGGACTATCATCGTGGTTGGCTGGACTGTGGATGGTGCCTTCGGCTGCTGCGATGATCATTGGTTCTCTCTTGTCTCCGCTTATCGCACGGCGGATACCCCCGGGATACATCGTCGGGCTGGGCTTGATGATTTCAGCAGGCGGTTTCCTGCTACTCACACAGGTTGACCAAACTTCCGGGGTGTCCCTGCTGATTATTGGCTTTGTCATTGCCTTCTTCGGCGTTAGCCCGACGATGGTGTTGGGCACTGACCTGGTTATCGGATCAGTTCCTCCTAAGAAGGCTGGCTCTGCGTCGGCGATATCTCAGACTTGCATGGAATTCGGTATGGCGCTAGGTATCGCGGTCTTAGGTAGTGTTGGTACTGCTGTGTATCGTAATCAAATGAGCGATAGCATACCTGCCGGTGTCCCAGTTGAGGCGGCTGAAGCCATCCGTGATAATCTGGGCAGCGCTATTGCTGTAGCCGAGCAGTTACCTTCCGGGCTCAGCATGGAGTTGCTTGAGACCGCTCGTGAGGCATTTACGATAGGGTTTAACACTTCTGTCAGCATCAGTGCAGTTATTGGGATTGTGGCCGCGCTTTTCGCCGTGGTTCTGCTCCGGCATGTACGACCTAGCGGAGAGGCTCATATCGAACCAGATAAGCATAGCTCTTCCCTTGCTGAAGGTGAACGCTCGTGATACACTTTAAAACAAAGCGGTTAGGTGTGATAAGTTTTGTGGAAATGCCGCTTAACCAGAGCAAATTACTATATACTTTGAGATTGTTAGGTGAAAAATATGACAGCATCACGCTCACCCGCACGTCAACGCGTTCTAGAAGTGGCTTCCGGTTTGTTTTATCGTGAAGGCATTCGTGCCGTTGGTGTAGATACAATTGCTGAGCAAGCCGGGGTGGCTAAGACCACTCTCTATCGTCATTTCCCAACCAAAAATGATTTAATTGTTGCTTATCTTGAAGAACAGGATCGTATCCATTGGCAACACTTTGATGAGGCGATTGCTGAACATGAAGGCTCACCAAAAGCACAGTTGTTGGCCCTGATTGACGCCACTGCTGCTGAATTATTGGACCCTGAATACCATCGCGGTTGTACTTTTTTGAATGCCCTTGCTGAGTTTTCTGAAGAAAACCATCCTGCTCACCGTTTGGCGTTAGAGTACAATCGTGCACTACGATTACGACTTTCTCGTCTGAGCCAGCAGTTAGCTGTTGACGACGAAAGTTTGACAGATCAGCTTCTGCTGGTAATCAATGGTGCACTGTCTTCCGTTCCGGTTTTCGGCTTTGATGGCCCTGCTGCGCGTCTGAAAACAATGGCTAGGCAAGTGGTTGATAGACACCTTGAAAATGGAGAGAGAAAACGTTAATCAATAAACCATATATAACTGCATCCGTTCCATATTTTGTGTAAAGCAAAGTGTCCCCTGTAGATATCGAATGAGCTAAGCTTATTTCGACGAAACCCTATAGGGGATTTTTTTAGTCGAGGTGAAGTGGCTTCCTCATTATACCTGGGGTACCGTCAGGAAAATGCGGATTTACAACGTTCATTCTTATGTTACTTGAAGATCAACTAGCAAAGCGTATCGCCCTATTCCATCGCATCATGCAAGAGATATCACGACACAAGATACCGATCCGACCTGGAAGAAGTTTTAAACGTAATATGGTATTGAAGGCAAATAAATATTCCCTTAATAAGAAGAGATGTCTGTAAGCTAGTTTGTTTTAGTATCAAGGTCCCGATTACACTATTATACGGAAATTAGAGGAAGAAAACACGGACTTGTAAAAAAATGTCATACAAGCCCCGGGCATCCTATTGCCTTTTTTCCTAATTAAATTGAATTTATTTTTTCTAATCAAATGGTATGGTACCATTTGTAATTTATTGGTTCCTTAGCTTGATGACATTGGAGCCGCCGCCCCCATGAAGGTAACGTTTCTTATCCGCTTTCACCATGCCGATCACATCCAAACCGCGATCCCGCACGGCTTGAATCAGCGGAGCGTGCGTAAACCAACTGTCCATCAGGACGTATTATTGGTCCTTCTCCATCTGCAGGAAATCCTTCATTGTCTTCGGTACCCATTAAAAATTCTCCTTCAGGCAGGTAAATCATCTTTTCCTTATATTTAATCTGTTGACCTTGTTTTATTTTCTCAGTTTGTTTTTCTGTTTTCACTGTACTCTCAAAATCAACTCTACTTCCAGCACAGCAAGAACCTTGCATATTTTCATTATCCATTTATATCCCACATCCTTAAGTAACATAACAAGCACTTTCCTAAATCTTAAACATTGATCTTTATTGCTAGTGTACATTATTTTTGTATGATCATACCATACAGGGTTGGTAATACCCTTTTTCAAATAGGAAATATGCCAGGTCAAAACGTCTGTGAAAATGTTTTTACAGACGATAGTGTATGAGAAAAATAGAGTAACATTAGGGCTCAGATACTGCAATTTTTCTCTCAATCTTTATTTTCTGTTCAAAGCAAAGGATTAAGACACAATTCCATTCAACATCTCCTGAACAACTTGACCAAAATCCCCTAAATTGGCTACTAATACAACCTAAAAGGATGACTACCCATCAGACTATCAACTTCTTCCAAAACACTTTTTTCCAATTCAGTAAAATCAGAAGTGTCACGTTCTACATCCTTTACAGCTAAAAGCTACGGTTCATTTACATGTTTAGTAAATATTTCTTGTCCCTCTTCTGTCATAAAACAATCAACAAATTCTCTTGATTATCTATAAACTTGCTCCGCTCATTCGAGATGGCGGATCAATCGTATTTACGTCATCCGTGGCAGATGAAGGCGGCACCCCTAGAATGAGTGTTTACGGTGCTTCAAAAGCGGCGATGCGCTCTCTTGCCTCAGGTTTTGCGACTGAACTAAAATGTGTGCGTTTTTGACGCTTACGAAGCCAAGGGTTTTCAAAAACATAACAAAAAACGCAGCCTGAACTGGTTGCGTTTTTCACATGAATGGAGCATAGCGTACCGAACCGTTGCCAGATATAAGCACCTTAATAAATACGGTTCAAACGGCTCAATCACACACAGTAGAGTTAATATAGTTCAATACAACAAACAAATGGTTAGCATGTGATCGTTTAATCATTATTAGATTGCATCAGAAAAATGTTATCTTTTTCGTGGTTCACACACTCCACATGGCTTGAGTAGTAGTGGCAGACATAAGTAAGGATGTAGCTGGTTGTTACATCTCATGAGCTTCGCTTTAATACATTTCGAGCCAATTCGATAAAGACCCTGATTGATGGTGAAATCCACTTCTCTTGATGCCATAGCATTTGCGTTGCAAATTTTATTTCAGATAAATCCCAAGGCAAGATAATCAGTTCTCCCCGTTCCACCTCTCTTTTAGTCGCCATCTCAGGCAGCAAGGCAATACCTAGCCCCATCATTGCGCATTGTTTAATAGCCTCTGCACTATTAAACTCTAGTTCGGTTAGGCTGTCAGCCCCTCTTCTCAACAATGTGCGATAGAAGTATGTCCGATAAGAGCAGCCCTTTTCGCTTAATAGAATATGTTCTCTATGAAAATCCTCTATGCGTAATGATGCCCGTGAAGCTAACGAATGGTCGGGAGAAACTACCATTAGAAAGGGTTCGTTCAGTAAAACCTCCGTATGAAGATCCGCAGATACGGCAAGTTCATCTAGCATAAAGACCACATCCGCATTACCTTCTCTCAGGCTCTGTTTCAAAATATGGCTCGACAGGGGCCGGAATAAAAGGCGAACGTGCGGATAGCGTTCACGAAAAAGCCGGATCAATGCGGGCAAACGGTACGTACAGAGAACTTCGTCTGCACCAATTATAACAGTGCCAGTCAACTCCTCACTCTGATTTGAAATATGCCGAGCCTCTTCTACGTTATTTAAGATTTTCATAGCATAGGGTAAGAACTGGCGACCTGCGTCTGTCAACACAACACTCTTGCCCAAGCGATCCAAAAGCTTAACCCCCAATTCATCCTCCAAGGCTTTGATTTGCATGGTTACAGTTGACGTAACATAGTTCAATGATTCGGCAGTGCGACTAAAACTGCGGGTGGAAGCAAGCGTCCAAAATGTTTTTAACTGGCGGATTTCCATCGGGTCAGCACCTCTCTATTCAAAAAAAATGAACTTAACTTTCAAAAACGTTTTGTTGATTTGATGCTAACAGTATCATAGTCTAAAAATCAAGGTTCACAATAAAAACATAATAGCG
Organism: Halalkalibacter sp. AB-rgal2; assembly: GCF_041821005.1. NCBI lineage: Bacteria > Bacillati > Bacillota > Bacilli > Caryophanales > Bacillaceae > Halalkalibacter > Halalkalibacter sp. AB-rgal2. The sequence continues at coordinate 128,804 of NZ_JBGUAV010000007.1, read as the reverse complement.
AGGAGAATTGGATCATGAAAGATTATGAAATTTATTCACTTGGAGATGTCGTGCTGCAATCGGGGCAAACGCTGCCTCAAGCTTTTCTTGCCTATAAAACTTACGGAACTTTGAATGCTACCAAGAGCAATGCAATTGTCTATCCAACTTGGTTCGCTGGCCATCATACCGATAATGAATGGTTGATTGGACCAGACAAAGCTCTCGATCCCGACAAGTATTTTATTATTGTACCGAACATGTTGGGAAATGGGCTATCTTCCTCACCTAGCAATACACCAGCCCCTTTGGATAGAAGCAAGTTCCCGCTCATTACGATTTATGATAATGTCCGGCTTCAACATCGAATCGTAACCGAGAAATTTGGCATTACTAAGCTTGCTTTAGTCGTCGGCTGGTCGCTCGGAGCACTGCAAACCTTTCAATGGGGAGCAAGCTACCCCGAGATGGTCGAGCGAATTGCTCCGTTCGGAGGAACAGCAAAGACCAGGCCACATGCTCAGGTTGTTTTTGAAGGGCTTATCGCGACATTACAAGCAGACTCTAATTGGAAAAAAGGCTTTTATACTAGCCAGCCTATAGCAGGACTCTCCGCGATGGGACGCGCTTATGCTCCTTGGGGGTTTTCTCAGGCCTATTATTTGGAGAAGCTCTACCAAGCAGAAGGATATTCGACGTTGGAATCTTATCTGAAGGACTATTGGGATCAAGTGTTTTTTTCCTTCGATGCGAACGACCTGATTGCCATGCTCCGTACAGGGGTCTACGGGGATATTAGCAATAATCCTACAGACAACGGTAATTTTGAACAGGCATTAAACCGGATCACAGCGCATGCACTTGTCATGCCAGGCTCAACCGATCTTTTTTTTACTCCTGAGGATAATGCGTATGAAATAGAACATATGCCGAATGCTATTTTCCAGCCTATTGAATCTAAGTGGGGACACTGTTTCGGGATCGGCCAAAACGAACAGGATTCTCTTATGATAGACAACCATCTGAAACAATTTTTACAATTGGGGTAATGGGCTATAAGCACGCTCGGATGTAGGGAACTAGTTAATCGTCTTCTCCGCACTTACATTCACTATTGCTGCAACACAGCTTTTTCCGTTTAGTGGAGGCGTTTTTGGAGTAATTTTCAAACCGTTTACTCAACTAAGTACCATCCAGAAGAGAGTGCACGTAGTCAAGGTTAAAAAAGCGCTTATGGTTGCAGAAGAAATGGGTGTCCTGATACTTATGACGACTTTGAGCGCTTATCCAATCTAGGACCACATGCGTTATTTCTGAAGCATATAGCGATTCTGTTACATTTTTTGTTCTTTATTTTCAATCTGTTTTATTTTGGAGATGAACCATTTACAAAAAACACCTATCCAAATATAAATGAGAAATGAGAATATATGTCTCCAATTGTTTAATTCATAAATACCTAGCCATATCGTCATTGGTTCAAAAACATATGCAAAAATAGCAGCCGTTATCGTCATTACAATAAAAAATGATTTCCATGTAGAAAAATACTGGTAAATGATCATATAAATGATGGGCAAATGTCCTATATCGATAGCAACAATAGGATGAACTAAAGGAGTTACCTTATTTGGATATCCCCATAAAATAAATGAAACTCCAACCACATCAAGCAATATCACTATTGTTGTTATGACAAATCCATACAATAGTATCTCCATCATTCGAGACTTGTCTAATAGGAGCCACCATAAAATAAAAAATAAAATCATTGTTATTAAAAGAAACCACCATGGAAAAGTAAACAAATTTTCATTAAGCCAATAATCAAAGTTTGTTTCCTTTAATTCCAAACGTAATTTATATATTTCGTTCCATGTTGGATTTTCCATAAAACACACTCCCTTTAATTAAAGTATGTTTTACTTTCATTAGAAAATACATCTTCTTTATCCAACTCTACTGCTTCTTAGTGAAGTAAGTGAAGTGGCAGACCTTATTCAACCAACCGATCGTATAAGTGAAATATTTTACAAATGTAGATTAATAAGCACGAGCAAACCAAACTGTATATTTTGCTTTTTTACCACAATGAAGGCATGTTTGCTTTGGAGCTGGTCGGTTAAATGGGATATTCCGTGCTGAGAATTTTGTTTTTTCTTTTACACTTTCTTCACAAGAATTTTCTCCACACCAACCAGCTAAAACCCAACCTGGGATAGTTCCGTTTTGATGAGAGTCTTGTAGATGTTGCTCTAATTGTTCCATCGTATCAATATGTGTATGTGAATGTTCTTCATAGAAAGCCTTTGCTTTTTCAAATAATCGAGTTTGCATTGTTTCTAACTCTTGTTTAATGCTTTCTACTACAGCTTCTAAAGATACGGATACTTTATCAGCTTCGTCCCGAGCTTTCATTAAAACTTGGTTATTGTTTAAATCACGAGGTCCCAATTCAATACGCACTGGCACACCTTTTAATTCCCACTCGTTGAATTTAAATCCAGGTGATTGGTCAGAATTATCAAGACGAACACGAATGCCTTCTGATTTCAGTGCGTCGAAAATTTCATCTAACCTCGCGATAATTGATGGATTTTTCTTCCAAGGGCCAACAGGAATTAAAACAACTTGTGTTGGTGCAATTTTCGGTGGTAAAACAAGTCCTTGATCATCCCCATGAACCATAATAACGGAACCGATTAAACGTGTAGATGTCCCCCAAGAAGTTGTATGCACATACTCATGTTTGTTTTCTTTATTTAAGTATTTAATATCGAATGCTTCCGCAAATTTTGTACCTAAATAGTGTGAGGTTCCTGCTTGTACGGCTTTTCCATCTTTCATCATTGCTTCAATAGAGAATGTATCAATCGCACCAGCAAATTGTTCTAATGGTGTCTTTTGTCCATCATAAACTGGAATCGCAAGTAATCCTTCTACGACTTCTTTATAAATAGTTAACATTTGCATTGTTTCGTTACGTGCATCTTCTTCATCCACATGAGCAGTATGACCTTCTTGCCACAAAAATTCAGAGGTCCTGATGAACGGAAGAGTTTTCTTTTCCCACCGAAATACATTTGCCCATTGGTTAATTAACACTGGGAGGTCTCTATAGCTTTTAATCCAGTTTGAATACAAGTGTCCAATCATGGTTTCTGAGGTTGGACGGAGTGCTAAACGTTCTTCTAATTTCTCTCCTGCGGCTTCTGTTATCCAAGGAAGCTCTGGTGAGAACCCTTCAATGTGATCCTCTTCCTTTTGGAAGAAGGATTCTGGAATTAACATGGGGAAGTATGCATTGCGATGGCCTGTTTCTTTAAACCGTTTATCCATTTCTTCTTGAATGTGTTCCCATAATTCATACCCATCTGGCTTAAATGCAATACAACCACGAACGGGTGTGTAATCCATTAAATCAGCTTTTTGAATAGTATCAATATACCATTTTGAAAAATCGTTTGTTATTTGTGACATCGTCTTTTCCCCCTTGAGAAAATAAAATACTTCTTAAAAATAAAAAAGCATAAAGAGTCCTCATTTAAGGACGTCTTTACGCTAATAGACGTGGTACCACCTTAGTTCGACATAATATAAAATATTAAGCCCTCTAAGCGTTTGTAACGAAACGACTCGGTTAGTTTTTTACTAACATCTCCGTGGTAGGGTTCAATAAGAAGAGGTGATATAGCTTTCAGCCAAGGCTATATTTTCTGTTTCACAATCCTTATTTACTTAGTCACTTCATTGATTCCATATTTTAAAAGTAATATAACAATTTGCTGAAAAAAATTCAAGACCTAATATGGTCAATAGTTGTTATAATTTCAACACCTCTAAAGCTTCCTGCAACTAAAGAATAGATACAAACACGATAACGGTGTAAATAGCTAAGCATGCATTTAGTATTTCGAAAAACATCAGCTGATTGGACATTTTTGTAGGCGACTTTGGATAAAACCCAGCTAAATCAATAGCATATACAACTAAGTACAGTACACCCAGTATAATACCAATGTAGACTCCGATAGCACTGCCCACCAATAACAAGTAACTAGCAATAAATGATGATACGCCTAAAGAAATTAGAAAAATATTGAATCCCCAAAACGAAGCTCCTCTCATTTTTGAAAAGTCTCTATTTTCTATAGGGCCTCCTGGAACCAAAACAGCTAGCATTAATACGTTTAAGAACATTAAGAAACTATATATAAAATTGATTAGTGACATATAAATTCCTCCCTTCATTGACTAATAATAACTTTATCCTTCATTTTCACTCTCCTTTTCTAAACAATCTACTCTGTGCCAGGACTTTCATTTATTCGAGATCGACCGATTTTTCCGCATATTACTTTCCCATCTAAAATAAATTCAACTTGGTTCCTGATTTCCTCCATCATCGATTCGTATGTCATTAAGTCACTATATACAAAATCATTAAAAATTGTAATTGAGCAGCCGTATATACACTTCACAGCCGTTTGAACATCAAAGTGAGCACTTACCTTTTTTGATTTTACTAGAGAAACAATTAAAGCTTCTAGATTGTTCGATATAATTTGATCTGCGTCAATTTGGCTTTGTCTAGTTGTTTGCGAATCAGTGTCTATCGCATCATACATAATAGAAAAATATTCTCTTAATAGTTTTTTATTAATCTGTTTTGCATTTTTCACATAATACTCAATGATTCGGACAATTTCATTGACGATTTGTTCTTCTGATTCTAGTCCGTCGACATCCATTTCATATTGTACAAATGACAAATCATCAAATAAAGCAGCAATGAACAGTTCACTTTTCGATTTGAAATAGTTGAATAAAGTACCTTCACCTATCTCAGCAAGTTCAGCAATTTCCGATGTTCGTACGCTTTTAAAACCCTTTTTTTCAAATAATGTCTTGGACACATCGAGAATTTTTTTCCTAGTCAACATTTTCTTTTTTTCTCTAAGACCAGAAATGTCAAACCCCTCCTTTAAATGAGTAAACTCATTTATGAGCATACTCATATTTTACTCACGTTAGACTATTCTGTCAAGGTGGGACATCAAGAACTTTGTCCCACCCTTAGGTCAGCCCCTTCTATTTTCCAAAGGAATTATTATCAACGAAGGAGGAAAATGCGAAATTAGAGGAATATACCCTGTAAAGCTCAAATAAAATGAAACAATAGGTGGTTTTTATGAGAATTTATACTGGTGTGCGTTTTTAGTATATAGAATGAAAGATATAAACGATGTGGATTTACTTTGGGCAGCAAAAAAATAGATTATGATACCTATTGTGCGTTTGATATTCAGCTTATTATAGGAGCAGGACTAGAAAATACAATAGCGTATTTATCCGAAAAGAATGATGATTATTCACAAAAAGCACTCGAGTATATATTAAGCTGTAAAGAATTAGGAGATTTTGATGATATGGTATCATGGTATGACTGGAAATTTGACTATTTTAATGGATGGTAGATTTTGAATAAGGTAATAACAACGTATAACAAAGTATCTTTAGATGAAGGGGTTAAACAATAAGTGTTTTCATTATCATTTTTCATTGTAGTTATCTTCGTATTGATTGTAGTGGGATCAATTCAATATACTGTCTATATCGAGAATGCAAAAGCTCAAAATAAAAGAACTCCAAAAAAATCTGCTTATTTATTACCTATTTCCGCAGTTATGTTCCATATCATCTTTATCTTGCTATATGTTTTCTATGAATACCACAATATTAATAAAGAGGTCTTTTTAGTTTTCGTGGGGTTATATGGGATATTTACTTATTTGTTTAGTTTGAAAAAAGGTTATAGCCCAATTTTCCAAATTTTTATATTTACTGTTGTGGCATTTAGTATATTGCTATTAAGTATGTACGTACTAGTAGTTCTGTTTGCAATGTCCATGTGATGAATAAAGGTTCCTGCTCCCCCCAATGCAATGGATTATCAGGACGAGTAGTATAATACTCATGCATGGCTTTAAAGGCTTAATCCTTAGCGACCAAAGGCTTTACAACTCGAAAAAGGAGAGCTCTGAGTTTCTTTCTCCCTCGTTTTGTAATGGTTGTGCTTCCTTTGTGAAGTCCTGGTGTATTTTCCCGTAAGTTTAGTCCAGTTAGTTTAATTATTTGCTGCGCAGCAAATGGTTCTACTACCATACATGTTCATAATCATACTCTATAAATTTCAGTCTAATAAAATTTAAACGCGCATTCAGACAGAAGTACTTCATCACCTTCTGCAAGGACGAGGCTATTTTCAGAGACTCTTGCGACAGATAATCCAAGATTGGCTGCGCCTTTCTCAATTTGTTGACGCCACCCCTCAATATCTCCCTTATAGGAAATAGCAAAATAACACTCATCTGATGGCAAAGTAATTATGCATCCTTCATTTATTGCACCACCACTGGTAGCTAATGGTGGATCCACCTTACGTATAAGCTTTTTAAATAAAGTTGCTGTATTTGCGTTATGACTGCATTTGACATATCTATATTCTCTTTCTTCAGTACATGTTGTACCAGGTACCTTCCTAATTTTATCACTTGGACCTAGACCTAAAATATGTTCCAATTCACACATAAAAGCACCTCACGTTAATTCGTTATTATAAACCACTTGATAATGTATTCATATATTTTTTTGTACTTTTTGTCATTAACAGTTGCAATCAATTCTAAAGCCGATTGTTTGATAGACTCATCATTTTATTGGTCATATATGTTCCTCATGTTTTGTAGAAAGTCATTACGAATTAAAGTGAAGTTTTATTCATCCGTTCCCTTTTTAAAACGTCCAATCATATATTCCATAACCATTTCTTTTGGGGGTGTACCAGCAGTTCCGTTAGCGTTTCGGACAAATATATCCATATTTTTCTCCTACCTTTCAACAATTGTTAATTCAAAACCGTGTACAGTCTCGACTGGGGTGCTTTAAAAACTTTTCTACACCTTTAGTGAAAAGAGACTGTTCTTCTTTCACGATCTCACTCCGTTACTTTGAGTATATCTTTTCACAAACTATGTTTAATTCGCTTTCTTATAGTAAAAAAATCCATTCAATAGAATAAAAAGTGGAATAGTCAATAAAATTAAACCTGCTATAAAGTTAATATAAATCACCAGAATCCAACCTCCTAAAAGGTTAATACCCGATAATGTTAGAGAACTCCAAAAATACTTTTTATTCTTCTTCACCTTAAAAACATTAATGCTAATTATAATTGAACAAATAGCGATTATAATTGGGGCTAAATCCCACCACATTATGCTCCACCTCCCAGAATCACTTCTCTAAAGTACAACTACTATGCTCATATCTTTTTTATTAAAGCTTACTGGAAACTTAACAAAAAGGTTAACACTCTACATCAAATGAGCGTACAAGTAAAATTCCTGCGAGAACGTTCAAAATAACTTGAACTTCAATTGTGAATATAAAGAAAAAATTATTAGGAAGAAGCATGAACCAATAGGGTCCAGGAACGAAAACTAATAAAATTAACAAAATTACAAAACTAAACAGTAGCCACTTAACCCTTATTTTCTTAAAATTAATTTTAATTAGCCTTTTAGTCTCAATTAAAATACCAAATAAGAAATACAAAACACTTAATAAAATTGAATAAATTAAAATCCATTTAATATTGAAAAAACCAAGCATTTGTTCATATCTAGGAATAATTAGTGCTATTAGCATTAAAATTGTAATCCCAATTAAGCTAGACAAGAACGTTGTTTTTATCACCTAATCACCCTTTCTCTTAATAAGTAAAGCGCTCGTTTGTTTAAGTACATTTTTTCACAGTTAATGTTTTTCATAAATATCAATTTGGTTATCAGTGGATGTGCTAATTCTAATAAAACCTTTTTTATTCCAAAAAGCTGCTGAGATTTCGCTTGTTATAATCTAAAAGAATGCCAGCCCAAACGTTGTCTAAGCGATTCGATTTCGATTTGTGCAACATGATGACCGTTTAATTTGCATTAGGTCCTCTTAAAATTAAAAGTGAAATAATACTTGCAATAGCCATCAATAAAGGAAAAAGTCCTAATTTATTCAATACCATCCCCCTCTATAATCAATTAATTAAATTTAACGCCTTTCTTATAATTTTCTTTAAAACGCAAACAAAACACTTCCTTATTAATTAATTGTTCGTTTCGTTTAAGTGAGATCCTCCACTATCTAATGATTTCTATAAATAAAGCATAACAAAAAATTTTGCGTAATTGGTTAATTCCTTCCGCGTAGTATGTGTCAACTACGAAAAAAGACGATTACATAATAAACTTAATTGTCTCCGAATATTTTCAACGGCATCGTTGTACTGAGTAGCAAATAATCTGTTGTTCTCTTTCGTTTACCTTCTTCCGATTAGCATCCCTTAGTGCAACAAACAGCGCTCACCACCATTAATGGAAAAATTGGTAACGATACCTACATAGATGAATATTTAAACCTATATAACCAAAAACTTTTGTTATAAACAATTACAGGAGTTGAAATAGTATGAATCGAAATCAATATATAGATAAAATTTTCGATAAGCATGAGGAGTTAAATACGATAGTACAATCCTATTGGAGTCAATACTCCCACATGGGTACGTGGCAATTTTGGGTGGTTTCTTCATTTTTAATTATTCCTTTAGTTATCCTTTTCTTCGCTGTAGATAGAAAGAGGATTTTTGAAGTGTTGTTTTTTGGATTTGTGGTGCATGTGTTATGGACGTATGCCGCACTGGCTCTAACCAACCTCGGTTATTTTGCTTATCACTATTATTCAGTACCATCACTTCCCGCTAGTTTAAATATGACAGTCTCCGTACTTCCGGTGAGTTTTTTATTATTATACCAATACTGCACAAATCATCAGAAGAATTTCTTTCTTTATTTATTACTCTTATCTGCTGTCTTTGCATTCGGCTTTGCAAGTATAGAAATAAGGATGGAATTCCTTGAACTAAGAGGCGGAATGAGGCAATTGTACCTTTTTCTGAGCGATATTATAATCGGAGTCCTAGCGTATTTCCTAACTCAACTTCTTAAAAGATATAGAATAGAACATGATTAGACTATACTGAATTGGACAGAAAAATTAAGTCAAGTAGACTACAGATAACATAAGTCGAGGAGAATCTACGATGACTAAAAGAGAACGTCAAACATTTACTGAAGAATTTAAACAACAGATTGTGCAGCTTTATAACAGTGGTTAACTAAGGAAAGAGATTATTCGTGAATATGATCTTACTCCTTCACCTTTAGATAAATGGGAGAGTCAGACTTCCGGTTCTTTCAAGGAAAAGGACAACTTAACAAACGAACAAAGAGAATTAGCGGAATTAAGAAAGCAAAATAAGCAATTAGAAATGGAAAATGACATTTTAAAGCAAGCCGCGCTGATAATAAGATGAAAGTAAGTGTGATTAAGATACTCAACACACATACACGATATCAACAATGTGCAAAGTCCTACAACTCCCCATGATGCAATGGTATTGTTGCGCCCCCTACCGTTCAGGAAGGAATATTAGAATCCTCCTTTTTATGCGAGTAATACTTGTCACGAAAAGTTCGAGCGATCTTGCTCAAATATCGATTTTTCTTCCAAGCGATTTGAAAAGTTCGCGACAATAAGGTGCTTTAATGGAAATGAGTCGGATAGCTGTATTTTCTCTTTTGCCTCCTTAGACATAAGAAGCTCGTAATGAAATACTACTTTCCGACTCTTTTTCAACTAAAAACGACCCGACGCTTCTTACTCATGAAGTGAGTGAGATCCTCAGGTCGTTCTTCACCAGCAACGTTGTCTGATAAATCATACAACGGTTCGCTAAGTACAAAAAAGCAGCCTAGTCGGCCGCTGCATCAATCATTTTGGTGGAGCATATCGGGCTCGAACCGATGACCTCTTCGCTGCCAGCGAAGCGCTCTCCCAGCTGAGCTAATGCCCCACATGATATTGGACATGATTAATTATATATGGATACAACACAACATGCAAACACTTTCCCTTTAAAAGAAGAAGTCCAGTAACCACCAGGCTACACCCGCAATCACACTAATGACGAGTGAGCTCATAACCATTTCCATCGTCACTTTTTTATGCTTCACAAAATCAAAAATAAACCAACCACAAAAAACCGCTAACGCAAAAATGATTGCTGTCAAACGCATCTCCCCCTCACGCCATCTATCTTATCAAAAAGATGATTGATCCGCTACTAAGATGGCTATACTGACAAAGGAATACAGAGGAGGATAGCGCGATGTTTGAGCTTATGAAGAAAGTCATTCGAATTCGGCAATCAATTATTTTCGCCGCTACCGGGGGCTTTTGTGTTATTAGTGCCTTTATTATTTATACTCTTGAACCTGAAACATTCCCAAATCCCTTTATTGGATTTTGGTGGGTAATGACAACAATCACTACAGTTGGATTCGGTGATTATGTTCCTAAAACCGTTGCAGGGCAAACATTTGGGATTTTTCTCTATGTAACTGGAATTGCTTTAATTGGTGTCATGATTGGGAAGATCGTCGAAGCATTTAGTACTTATCAAACGATGAAGGAGGAGGGTAAATTGGATTACAAAGGGAAGAAACACTTTGTTATCGTCGGTTGGTCCAGTAAAACATTCAAGACTATTGAAGAATTATTACTTATCAATAAAAGCAATATTGTCATCATTGATACAAAACAACAAGCACCTTGTAGCCACGCTCGTATCAGTTATATTCAAGGTGATCCTACCTCTCGTGAAACACTAGAACGTGCCAATATATTATATGCGACATCTGTTTGCATTTTTGCCTCTGATCCGATTCATAACAGTGTCGAAGCTGATGGCAAGACATTATTGATCGCTACTGCCATTGAACATTTTGCAAAAGAACGCAATCATCCAATTTACACCATTGCCGAAATCTTAAATGAAAAGCATATTCCAAACTTTAAACATGCCAACATTGATGAATATATTTTATCAAATGAAGTCTTTTCTGACCTAATGGCTCAATCAGCGATTTACAACGGTTCAACGAAATTATTTATGCAGCTTCTTCACCGTAAGCAGGGTGATGATATTTGGGAAATTCCTAAAAAGCTAGATTGGTGTGTGTACGACGATGCCTTCTGTGCATTAAAAAAACTAGGGGCTACGTTAATTGCCGATCATGAAGATTTCAGTATTGTTCGTCGTCTTCAAGACCCTATTCCTGTCGATGCTAAGCTGTACATTATTTGCGACGAAACGACCTATCGAAAAATCATCAGCTAACCGTTGACGGACGTCAGATAAAGGAGTACATTAATTCATAGTTAATGACAATTTGATCTGGTAAAAGGAGAATGTAATGAAAAAACAATTTGCCGTCATTGGGCTTGGACGTTTTGGTAGCTCCGTTTGTAAGGAGCTATACCGTATGGGACATGAGGTATTGGCCATTGATACAAATGAGGATAAAGTGAATGAATTTACAAGCTTTTCAACTCATGCCGTTATTGCAGATGCGACCGATGAAAAAGTGTTAAAGAATCTCGGCGTGCGCAACTTTGAGCATGTTGTCGTAGCCATTGGTGATAATATTCAATCAAGTATTTTATGCACATTATTATTGAAGGAATTCGACGTCCCACAAGTTTGGGTGAAAGCTCAAAATAACTACCACCATAAGGTTTTAGAAAAAATTGGTGCCGATCAAATTATTCACCCTGAATATGATATGGGGATTCGTATTGCACAGCATTTGACATCAGAAAAGGTCATTGATTACATTGAACTTTCGGACGAATACAGCATTGTCGAGTTTTTCGCTACAGACAAAATTGCAGACCGTTCGATCATTGACCTTGACATTCGGGCGAAATACGGCTGTACGATATTAGCCATTAAACGTGGAGAGGATATTAACGTATCTCCTTATCCACATGACGTGATTTTAATCAATGATGTCCTGATCTTAATCGGACACAAAAATGACCTGAAGAGATTTGAAGATCATGGCTTATGATTTTTATCAACTTTATGGAAGAAGTGATCCACACAAATTCTGTGTGGATCCTTCTTTTCATTAGGTCAAAATTGTCATCTCTAGTTCATCAATTAAGCTTTTTGCTACAGGAAAGTATTTTGGATCAATGTCACCATCTTTTTCAACGGGCTCGCTAAACTGATTGATCGCACTATTCAAATTGATCGTCACAAGACCATTAAAGACATCTGGGTTATCATCAAGACCTTGTTGATAGCGATGATTAAGAAGGTATGGTGTACCAAGTTCAACTGAAACACCACGTTGATCAAGGTCCCCATCAACCGCAGTAAAAGGTATTCTTAGAAAAGTATATCCTCCCTCTTCATCAATCTTATAATCTAAATAGCCATGATCATACTCCCAGCCACCACCGATTGAGTAGCCTAATGGTTTTAGTTTATCTTCTAACACCTTTAATTTTATTTGTGTTCCTTCAACTGGCGATTCAATCGCAAGCATCTCGATCATCCCTTCAACACGTCGTTAACAATAGTCTGTCCAATAAAGATGTAAGAATACACGAAAGAGGCTGGGTCAAAAGAGTTCCAGTTAAAAAATAACTTGTATGGTGAAGGAGGATTCACAAAAAAGCTGTTAGGGCTTGTCCCTAACAGCTTTCCTTCCTTATTTCAAACGTGCTTCTAGCTCAGCTTTTTCCTTTTCAAACCCTGGCTTGCCAAGTAGTGCAAACATGTTCTTTTTATACGCTTCTACACCTGGCTGATCGAACGGATTAACACCAAGTAAATAGCCACTAATTCCGCATGCTTTTTCAAAGAAGTACACAAGATATCCGAAATAATATTCATTTAATTCAGGAACGTTGACAATCAGGTTGGGAACTCCTCCATCTGTATGAGCAAGTAACGTCCCTTCAAACGCTTTTTTATTAACAAAGTCCATCGTTTGACCTGCTAAGTAATTTAACCCATCTAAGTCACTATCTGCTTTCTCAATAACAACTTCTTCTCGAGACTTTTCAACCGAAATGACCGTTTCAAATAAATCACGACGACCATCTTGTACGTATTGTCCCATTGAATGAAGATCTGTTGAGAAATCAACAGCAGCTGGGAAGATCCCTTTTCCATCTTTCCCTTCACTTTCACCGTACAATTGCTTCCACCATTCTGAAACAAAGTGTAGGGATGGCTCATAATTCACCATTAACTCAATCGTTTTCCCTTTATTATATAGGACATTTCGAACAGCTGCATATTGATAGGATTCGTTTTCAGCAAGGCTCGGATTATTGAAGTCTGCACTTGCATCAGCAGCACCTTGCATCATTTTCTCAATATCAAGCCCACTTACGGCAATTGGAAGTAATCCAACCGCTGTTAGAATGGAATAACGACCACCTACATCATCTGGAACAACAAATGATTCATAGCCTTCTTCGTTCGCTAACGTCTTAAGAGCACCCTTCTCGCTGTCTGTCGTTGCATAAATACGCTTACGAGCTTCTTCTACTCCATATTTCTTTTCTAAGTAATCACGGAAAATACGGAACGCAATAGCAGGCTCCGTTGTCGTCCCTGACTTTGAGATCACATTGACAGATACATCTTTGCCCTCAATAAGTGCTAATAGGTCCTTCATATATGTGGAGCTAATATTTTGACCGACAAAGAATACTTGTGGCGTCTGACGCTCTTCCTTCGTTTGAATGTTGTAGAACGAATGTTGCAACGCTTCTATCGCTGCACGAGCTCCTAAATAAGAGCCACCAATCCCGATAACAAGTAGAACGTCTGAATCTTGTTTAATTTTCTCTGCTGCCTTTTGAATACGAGCAAACTCTTCCTTATCGTATTCTGTTGGTAGGTTAATCCAACCTAAGTAATCGTTTCCTGCACCTGTCCCATTATGTAAGGCTTCATGTGCTGCTTTTACTGCACCTTGTAAATAGTCAACTTCATGCTGATTAAAAAACGTCAAAGCTTTAGAATAGTCAAACTGTATTTTAGCCATTAATAAGCCTCCTTAATAGTTTCAATCACTATTCACTTTAGCGGAACGTTCGAAAAGAATCAAGAACATTTCTACTATTTCCCGATGAAAGTTGAGTTTATTTATCGGAATTGGAAAGAATGTCGTAAACCGGCTGAATAAAAAAGAGCTATCTTTATCTTATCCGCTATGGACACATCACGCGCTGAACCACATCACTACTTTCACAAATGATACTCCGGACAAAATCACCATCATTTTAACGTAAGAACCGACTTGCTTGAATGAATTAATCTCGTCATTTCTACGGTCGAAGTTGAATAATTGCTCTTTCGCCTTATCCTTTCCAAGCTTTGTAGTCTCTCTTCTTCTACCTACACCCCAATTTCGTGATGCTTTAAGATACGCAGTTAATTCGTGATGTAAACGCTCGTCGTGGCTTGACCAATTTCTCAATACTGAAAAGCTTTTGATTACTTTAAGCAAAAATATATCTTGCAGAGTGGCACTTCCCAGTCCATCAAAAAAATGCCCTGAGGGCGCTTTTTATCAATTATTTTAAAGAGGACATTACTTATTATCCGGAGTATACGTGTCTTTGTCCCGAATTTCCTTTCTTAGACTAGCACTATGCATAAGCCTCAAAACGGGTCTAACAACTAAAAAAGTACTCCCAGCGAGATAAAAAATGAGGCCGATCTTTTCCATCTTATCAAAAAAATTAAGAATACTCCCAATAACAAACAAAACTCCAATTAATAAATCGTTAATCGTAGAAATAACTCTGTATCTCTTATCAAAATAAATTCGTACCCGGCCCATCTTCACGTCCAAATACTCTTCATCATTCTTAATCTTTGCGATCTTATTCTTCATAAATACCTCCTTGATGCAAAACTCCTCGAATAATTTTACCCCATATCCTAGAAGATTAAACCGTCCCTGCTGTTGCCGGCACTGAGTTGGAAAGGTTCAATTTTATCGCAATGGCAGACAGAATAAATAAAAGGGTAGGCTTATTTTATTCACTTTTAAAAATATTCGTGTTTATTCAGAAAATTAGAGTGGTATGAGAGTGAATGAGCCAGATATAGCTAATGAAGGAGATATCTGAGATCTAGATAATGGGAGTGTTTGAAGAATGGAAGACTTTTACCCTTCAAGAATAAGCGAGAAACCGCAAATCAAGAAGCGTAAAGATCCTGTAATTCATACCGACCGAAAGAATGATGACGAGGCTCCACTCACGAAAGATCAACTTGATTTCTATGAGGAGAATGGTTTTTTACAAATTAAAAACCTCTTCTCGGATGAGGAAATGGCGACTATGCAAAAAGGGATCTTCGAATTACAGGAATCAAAGAGTGGCGTACAGTCCGAGAAAGTGATTCGAGAGCCTAATAGCAATGAAATTCGATCAATTTTCGCAGTGGATCAAGATAGCGAATACTTCAAGAAAATTGCGGCTGATCAGCGCTTGCTTGATATTGTCAATCATCTCCTTGGAAGTGACGTCTATGTCCATCAATCCCGAATAAATTATAAGCCAGGATTTTCAGGTAAGGAGTTTAATTGGCATTCGGATTTTGAGACGTGGCATACAGAAGATGGGATGCCTAGAATGCGCGCCTTAAGCATGTCAATTGCCCTATCAGATAATTATGTACACAACGGACCACTGATGCTCGTACCAGGTTCTCATAAATATTATGTGAGTTGCGTCGGCGCAACACCTGAAGACAATTACAAAGAATCACTGAAAGCACAAAAAGTCGGTGTTCCAGATAATGATAGCTTGACATGGTTATTCGACCAAGGTGGTAACCTTTCTGTTGCAACTGGAAAAGCAGGAACCATTACTATTTTTGAATCGAATACAATGCACGCATCCACAAGCAATATGACCCCGTACCCACGTAATAATTTGTTCATGGTGTACAACAGTGTCGAAAATAAACTCGTTGAACCATTTACAGGTGCAGGAGAACGACCAGAATACATCGCTGTTCGCAAAACAACCGAACCACTCGGAAAAGAAAAAACACATAAGTAAAAATGAAGAATTCATTCATAAGAAAAGACCATTCAGTCTGAGCTGAATGGCTTTTCTATGTTTTTTATTTCAACAACCCTACCATTTTCAAGCCATGCACAATGCCACCTTCATCCACTGTTTATGTCACATATTTAGCTACTTCTTTCGTTTCTTCATGAGTGTTGCCCTTCGCAACACCATGTGCAACAGTTGAGAGCATTTCAATATCATTTAACCCCTCACCAAAAGCATAGACATTTTTTGGTTTGATGTTTCAATGTAGCAATCATCTTCTCAGTGCCTTTTGACTTTGATCCACCTTTAGGCAAAACATCGACTGATAGTGGATCCCATCGGATGATTATGAAATATAAATCGTGCCACCTCTCATTCCTTCTTATCGCTGAACAAGATAAGACTTGTAAATGAAAATGACTTATGAGGGTGCTGAAGAAGTTTGGTTTTTAACTTTTTTGGTAACCTTTAAGCACCGAGCGCAACCGTTGCCTATTTTGAAAAGCTTGATACGAATGGGATTTCTCGAATCAGCGAGCAACAAGTGAAGCCATCTCTAGTCAATTCAAAGGCATTGAAAAAGTACAAATCAACTTTTTCAATGGTCTCTGTCTTATCCTTTTGTATAATTTACTTAAAAGCTAGTCATTCTATACAGTAAGGCATAACTGAATGGTTGTGTCCACTTTACCCATTAATGGAGGTGAATAATATGAGCGGTATTCAACGTACAGCATTAACGCTAGCGATTATCGGGGCAATTAACTGGGGGCTTATCGGCTTCTTTCGTTTCGATTTAGTCGCTGCAATCTTTGGCGGTCAAGCAGCTGCTTTCTCTCGTGTCATTTACGCTATTGTCGGACTAGCTGGCTTATATTGTATCTCTATTCTATTCAAGCCCGATGAAGAGCTTGAACGAGTCCCGGAAACACAAAAATAAGGATAGTGAGTTGCTATCATTTTTCCTTATGAGCGGTACGTGAGATAGAGTCATGAAAATCAAACGACCGCTCATTTCCACCTGACACATTTAATAAAAAGAAAAAAGAGGCTGGGACAAGATCCGGCCTCTTTTTCTTGTATTATTTCTTCGCACGCTTATTTAAATCAGCTTGAATTTCATTTGACTGCTTTAACCACTCTTTTAACTTATCCTCAAGCGTGTTGAAGCCTTGTTGTTGCGTTTTTTGCTGCTGTTGTGGTTTACGATTGTTTTGTGGACGAGGCTTACTTGCTGGACGTTCAGGCGCTTCTTGTGTAGCGCGGATCGAAAGCGAAATTTTACCAGAATCCTCCTCAACATTCATAATTTTAACTTGAACCTCATCTCCCACTTTAAGAACATCGTTAATATCCTTAACAAATCCATGAGCGACTTCAGAAATATGAACTAACCCTTGCTTCTTTTCATCGAGGGCAACAAACGCACCGAAAGGCTTAATACCTGTTACCTTTCCCTCAACGATACTACCAACTTCATAATTTGACATACATATACATCTCCTAAATAATTTTTAACCTTTTAATATTAACATAAGACTACTATTTAAGTAAAGGAGATCTATACACACTTCTCATCCAGTTCATGGAATAGTCTACTACTTTTTTGTTAAATGACCATGCGTTAATACAACTTCGGAAAAGTTAATTTTTAATTGTTTTTGATATTTTTCAATCTTATACTCGTCTCTTCGATCAAGCAAAGTAATGACTGTCCCTGTTTTCCCCATTCTCCCTGTTCGCCCAGAACGATGCACATATTGATCAGGGGTAGCCGCAACATCAAACTGAATGATATGTGTGATATCATCAATGTCCAGCCCTCGAGCAGCAATATCTGTTGCGACAAGTAGGTCAATATCCCCATTTCGCAATTGCCTCATTGCTTGTTCTCGTTCCTGTTTACTGTGATCAGAAGATAGTGCCTGTACTCGTAAACCTTTATAGACTAACTTTTCAGCTACTTCATGTAGCTTTTCCAATTGGTTAACAAAGACAATCCCTCTCTTAATGGTTTCCGCATGAACAAGCTTTCTCGTCACATCGACTTTGTCACGTTGCTCGACACGCAGCACACAATGTTCTACTTTCTCTACTTCTACTAAACCTCCTTCAGCTTCTAGCTCAACGATAAATGGCGCTACCTGTCTCATCTGCTCCGTAATTCCATCTGGAATGGTCGCCGATACACTCAAGTACTGAATGTCGCGACCAGCACGCTTGGCAATTTCCATCGTAGCTCCCCAAGACGATTGTTCTCCCATCATTCGATCAGCTTCATCAATCACCACCACTTGTAAATCAGCTACTTTTAGTTTTTTCATTTGGATAAGGTCAAGTAGTCGACCTGGGGTCCCAACCGCAAGCTGCGGCTTCTGTTTTTTTAATTTTTCAACTTGCCTTTTTATGTTCGCGCCACCAATAAAAGCACCAATATGTACCGGATCCTTTTCGGTTATTTTTTTGGCCACATCAACAACCTGCATCGCAAGTTCTTGAGTAGGTGTTAGAATAAGCACCTGTAACCGCTGTACTTGCTTATCAATCTTATTCAAAGCTGGTAATAAGTAAGCAAGCGTCTTTCCTGTTCCTGTTTGTGATCGAGCAATAATACTCTGACCCTCTAATGCTTCAGGAATCATCTTTTTTTGAATATCAGTAGGCTCTGTAATATGTAATTCCTTTAAAACAGAAACAAACGATTCGTTTAATTGTTCAAATGTAAAGCTCATTATTTTACCCCTCTTTTCTAAACACGCCAATCATTAGTATGACCGATCCTTGTCACTTTCACCCATAAAAGGGAAAACTCACTAAATCAATTAAGAATATTCTTCTCCGAACATAATTTCAGGGATGTCTTAAAAGATCACATACGCACCTTTTAAAACACCCCCTTTTTACTAACTCACTTCAACCGTTGTAACAAAACATCTATTCGTTCAATCGCTTGCTCTAAATGGTCCATTGACGTCGCATATGAACAACGAATATGCCCTTCTCCACCTTGCCCAAAAACTGAACCAGGAACGACCGCTACACGTTCTTCCATTAATAGCTTTTCAGCAAATGCTTCTGAGTTCAAACCTGTTTTTTCAATTGAAGGAAATGCATAAAACGCTCCTTCTGGTCGGTGACAGGTCAAACCAATTTCTGCAAAGGATTTCACGACAAAATTTCGTCTTTGCTTATACGATTGCTTCATCCGTTCCACTTCATCTAATCCTTGTCGAAGCGCTTCTAGAGCACCAAATTGCGCCATAGTAGGTGCACACATTAAGCTGTATTGATGAATCTTCAGCATAGCGGCTAATAAATCAGGTGGCGCTAACACAAACCCCAATCGCCAGCCAGTCATTGCAAATGCTTTGGAAAAACCTTGAATGAGTATCGTTCGATTTTTCATCCCTGGTAAGGCTGCAAAGCTAACATGCTTATGATCATACGTTAGTTCCGCATAAATTTCATCAGAAAACACAATAAGATCATGTCGTTCAATCACTTTAACAAGCTCGTTAAGCTCTTCACGGTTTAACGTTGAACCCGTCGGATTATTCGGAAAACAGAGCATAACTGCCTTCGTTTTATCGGTAATCGCTTCTTCAATTGCTAATGCCGTTACTTTAAAATCATGTTCGATCGACGTCCCCACTGAAATGGGTACTCCTCCTGCTAGTTCAACAAGTGGTGCATAAGAAACGAAGCTTGGCTCAACGACGATCACTTCGTCTCCCTCATTAAGGATTGCCCGCATTCCAATGTCAATTCCTTCACTTGCTCCTACAGTTACGAGCACTTCTGTTTCAGGATCATACTGAACCGAAAACCGATCTTCCATATAATATGAGATCTCTTGTCTCAATTCCATTAAGCCCGCATTAGCCGAGTAAGCAGTGAAACCACGTTCCAACGATGAAATGCTTGCCTCACGTGTATTCCATGGTGTAATAAAGTCAGGCTCCCCAACACCAAGTGAGATAATATTATCCATCTTTGATGCCAAATCAAAGAATCGACGAATGCCAGACGGTTTAATCGCTTGAACACGCTTAGACAAACGACTGTTTTGTTTTGTATGTGAAGGAATCATGGCGTCACCACAATCCGACGATCTTCTTCTCCTTGTTCAAAAACAACACCGTCATGTTTATATTTTTTCAATTGGAAATGAGTCGTTGTTGAAATAACGGAATCAATCGTCGACAGCTTATCTGAAACGAAACGGGACGTTTCTTGCATCGTATTTCCTTCAATGACAACCGATAAATCATAAGCACCAGACATTAAATAAACAGCCTTCACCTCTGGAAAACGATAAATACGTTCCGCAACTTGATCAAAACCTACACCACGCTGCGGAGTAACCTTCACATCGATTACAGCGGTTACGCCTTCGCGCTTTTGTATTTTACTCCAATCAATCACAGCCGAATAACTAAGAATGACCTTCTCTTCTTCCAACTGCTTTAAAACGACCTCTGCTTGCTCTTCTGTTATATCTACCATTTTCGCTAACATGGCAACGGGAATGCGTCCGTTACTCTCTATTATTTGTAATATTTCAATTCGTTTCTCGTCCATGTCCATCTTCCTAGCCCCTTCCTTACAAAAAACATGTATGGTATCTCAGTATTTTGTTTATCATAACATATCATCCCTTTGATACGAATAGCTTTTTCCTCCTATAACTAAATTTCTTTATCTTATTATAGAACAGAAGGGAACGTTTAAAGCCTATGTACAGTAAAAAGAAACAAGCACTACTGATCATTGATATGATAAATGATTTCGAATTTAAGCACGGAGAACAGCTCATCCCATACGCAATGAGAGCGGCACATACGATTAAATCCATGAAGGAACAACTTAAGAGCGAACGAATACCCATCATTTATGTAAATGATAATTACGGGAGGTGGCAGTCTGATTTCCGTCATATCGTTTCTCATTGTGCAGAACAGCCAGTAAGAGGACAACCAATAGCTAAACTTCTTCAACCTGAGCAGGATGACTACTTCATTTTGAAACCACAATATTCAGGGTTCTTTTGTACACCGCTTCACTTATTACTTGATCACTTAAGTATTCAATCACTTATCCTAACAGGGGTCACTGCAGACATGTGTGTTCAATTTACGGCTAATGACGGCTATATGCGCGGATATGACCTGCATATCCCTGCTGATGCAGTCGCTTCACAAACGAATAGTCGAAATGACCATGCTCTTGAGCTCATGAAACATGTCTTAAAAGCTGACATTAGTCAATGGTCATCCTCATACACTTCTAAATAGAGAAGGGCACCTAAGTTTACCTGCTACCTTTTCAGTTTTCAGCCTAATAAAGAAAGGTGAATCCCTGGACGGATTCACCTTATTACTACTTATTACGCAAACACTTCTCTTAGCGACGCTTTATCATGCTGTAACCAATAATTCATTAACCGTTTTGCCCCTTCTAAATCATGGAGCTTGGCTTGTCCACACTGCTTTTCCGTTGCAGCAGGGACCTCTGTCAGCTCAAGTGAAAAGTTCATCGTTTCTTCCAAAATATCAATGAGCTCATCAACCGTTGGCTTCCCACTCATAATTAAGTAAAACCCTGTCTGACAGCCCATTGGTGACAAATCAATCACCTCAAAATGCTCATATTTCTCAGCGAATCGACGAATATTCAAGGCAAGTAAATGCTCCATTGTATGAATAACATCAGGCTTCATCGCTTGTTTATTCGGCTGAAAAAAACGAATGTCAAACTTGTTTACTTCTCCATCAGATCCTACTGGTATCGTTCCACACGGCCTGACAAATGGCGCTTTTACAATTGTGTGATCAAGTTCAAAGCTTTCAACTGTTGGCATGAGAATACCTCCTCCTCTTTGTCACCATCGTAACATAGCAACGCTATTTCTAAAATGATTAAGACATTTTCCCAAATACTTCTTTGTCTATATTATGCTCATTCGAAAATTCGAGCATCTCCTCAGACAATCCAGCTGGCTCAAAGCGCTTTAATTTAATTCGGAAGCCTTTCTTTGGATGAATGACGATAAGTGTACGCTTTGCAAATTTTATAAAAGAAATTTTCTTGATATCTGTTACTTGAAGCTCCCGTGTCCCAATAACCTTTCGTATAATGAGCGTTCGATACAATAAGCGGTCTTCCTTCACCTCAAACTCATAAGAAATTGTTAAAAAGGCTAGAAACAGGATAATACTAGCATATGCGATATATTGAAACCCATTTTCTAAAACAGAGCCATACATTAATGCTAATACAATCCAAGCAATCCAAATAAATGGTGATTCTTTAGCTTTATACATACTTTTTTCACTCCTCCCACCTCCCTATTATACATAAGTTTGAGCGAAGGAAAAGAAGGGGATATAACAGGCAGCACTTTCCATTCTTTTTCAACTATTTTATGCTAAGTAGTAGATACGATCTTTACAGAAACGGATTCACTATTAGTAAGGAAGGAGAAACGAATTTGAACAAGTCACATTTTACGAAGAAACTCATGCATCGCCTTAAATCAGATCCTATTCTTGATTGGGCTGCAACTTTGGCTTACTATTTTATGCTTTCAATCTTTCCATTGCTTATTTTTATTCTTGCACTTGTTCCATACTTTCAATTTGACACAGATGGCTTACAACATTTTATTACCGACTATGTTCCAAACGAATTGGCTGATATTCTTTTTACGACCATTTTTGAAGTAGTCAGCGAACCACAAGGCGGTCTGCTTTCATTTGGGATCCTTGCTACTATTTGGTCTGCATCAAATGGAATTAATGCCCTTATTCGAGCAGTAAACAGATCCTATGATGTAGAGGAAACTCGAAATTTCTTACAGCTTCGCCTACTTTCTATTGGCTTAACGATATCGATGATCTTTGTTATTGTTATCACTCTGTTATTACCTGTTTTCGGAAACTTGATCATTACAACATTGGATCGTTTCTTCTTTCTTCCTGATGAAACGACAACGGTATTGAAAATGCTACGTTGGATTATTGGAATTTCATTAATGTCCTTTCTTCTCATGATCATCTATCGATTAGCACCAAATGTGAAGTTAACTTTTTCGCAAGTATTAATAGGATCCTTTGTAGCAACAATTGGCTGGCAGTTTATTTCAATTGCATTTTCAACTTACATTAGTCAATTTGGCAATTTCTCAGCTACGTATGGGAGTCTTGGTGGAGTCATTGTTCTTATGCTATGGTTCTTTTTATCTGGTATCATTCTTGTTGTGGGCGGGCAAGTGAATGCTGTCTTATATGAATTGCACAGAA
This sequence comes from Halalkalibacter sp. AB-rgal2, assembly GCF_041821005.1. Taxonomy (NCBI): domain Bacteria; kingdom Bacillati; phylum Bacillota; class Bacilli; order Caryophanales; family Bacillaceae; genus Halalkalibacter; species Halalkalibacter sp. AB-rgal2. The sequence goes on along the minus strand of NZ_JBGUAV010000007.1, from coordinate 105,468 downwards.
CAAAGAGAATTTAACAAAAAAGCTAGTAAATTTCATATTAAACGTATAAAACAAGAGAAAGTGGTCATGATGGTAGCAGGAAAGTAGCAATAAGCATTGAAAATAAGGAGATGAAAGACAATGAATAAAACTGAACTCGTACAAGCTGTAGCTGAGCGTTCACAAATATCAAAGAAGGATGCAAACACCGCAGTTAACTCTGTTTTTGAGGTCATTTCAGAAACGTTATCTTCAGGTGAAACGGTTCAATTAATCGGATTTGGTAATTTTGAAGTTCGAGAGAGAGCGGCAAGAAAAGGGCGTAATCCGCAAACTGGTGAGGAAATTGACATTTCAGCGACGAAAACCCCTGCCTTCAAAGCTGGCAAACAGTTGAAAGAAGCCGTTAAGTAAACGAAAGAGGCTGGGACATAACTAAAGTGTCTATCTGGAAACCCGAACAAAAGATGAACGTAGCGGATGAAATATACGTAGACTCCTGCGGGATGAAAAGCCAAGGGTGAGACCCCGCAGTGCGAAGCACGAGGAGGCTCACCGGCTTCCCGCGGAAAGCGAAGTATATTTCAGGAGCGGTTTACGTCCTCCATCTATCATTGTTCGGCTTTTCTTTTAGTTAAACCACTTTTGTCCCAGCCTCTTTTCTAGTTGTTATTCATTCTCTGCAATTTGTTCAGGTAAATCACGAGTCACGTACGTTCCGGCAATAAAGTCGTGAATACTACGCTTATCTTGACGGAATGCGACCATTAGACCACTAATAATAAATAACAGCCCAATTGATACAACGTAAAGAACTCCAGCAACGACTGTTCGTAAAATCATCGCTCCAATCCCCAATTTCGAGCCATCTAATTTCACAATACGAACACCACAAATACGTTTACCAACTGTAAAACCAAACCAAACGACTGGAAGTACTAGCATATATGCAAGGTTTCCAATTCCTAAAATCGTATCTTGTAAAGATTGTTCTTGAGTATAAATAATGATATCCTCAAGATTAAATATCACCACATCTGCACCAGGTAAAGGTATAAGTAAAAAGATAACGAAAAATACAATGTTAAGAAAGATACCGTCAAGAATACTCGCACCTACGCGAATCCAAAATCCTGCTGGGTTTTGTGCCATTCTATAAACCTCCTATATTATCAAACTGTTCTTATTATACAAATTAATGGAATTGAATGCCACCATTTTTGTAAAATCAATTGTCAACCTAATAAATAATAAGGTTGACAATTGATCTTTTCCATTTTATTCTACTATAGAGCACAGACAAGGAGGTGATTATAATCAAACAGACATTTCAAACAAGACAAATTGTATACATCGCTTTATTCGCTGCATTAATGACCATCGGTGCAAATGTCACATCTTTTCTCGTTATAGGTTCTGTGCCGATTACTTTGCAACCGTTTTTTGCGATGTTGGCAGGAGCATTACTAGGAAAACGACTAGGATCTATTTCCATGATTGTTTACATTGCCGTAGGATTAGTTGGTTTTCCCGTGTTTGCACAATTTAGAGGTGGACTTTCTACCTTTGTCAGTCCAACCTTTGGTTTTTTGCTATCATTTATTATTTTAGCGTTTATAGCTGGATGGATCATCGAGAAGAGCAAAGAGAAGAAAATTGCAACATTTTTCATCGCGTGCTTTGCTGGTCTATTAATCAATTATTTACTTGGAACAAATTATATGTACGCTAATTTAAATTTGTTAGCAGATGGAGAAGCGGTCAGCTATGGGACCGTTTGGGCTTGGATGGCAGCCCCCTTTGTAAAGGACTTTATCTTTACTTGCTTTGCCGCTATATTAGCAAAGCGAGTTTACCATATGGTTCAATTATCAAATCCAACAAGTCGATCAAAAGCTGCTTAAAGCCCTTGAATTGGATACATGGCAACGAAGAAGACGTTACATAAGCATAAAAGCTTGGGTGAAGAGAGCTTTCCCTTCATCCAAGCTTTTACTTATCAGTATGCTTACGCTTCTTCCACATTCTAATCTGAACTCATGATCGATTTCAGTTCTCCTAATTCAATAATGAACTTGCTTCAATTGAAAAGGACGAAATGAAATACTCCTCACCTTCACGTTCCATATCAACATGAACCGTTAAGTAATCAATTGCAGGGTAGCCTAGCATACCAAAATGGTGCTGACCGTATGGACTATTTTCATCAAAATATAGGACTGGTGCATTCTCCGCTATCACTCTTGCTTTGTTTCCTTCTATTGATATGTTCAAATCCTCCTCGAGAATCATTCTAATCCCGGGATTAAATACAGTGCTTCGCAGAGTTGGGTAGTATTCAGCTTGAGTTCTCTCATTTAAATATTCCTGGAGCTCATCATTGTACACATATTTCCCATCTTTAAATTCATACAATTCTCCTAAAAGCTGGTTTTTTCCTTCGTCAGTCATTAATGGCTCCAATACCTCATTTATATCATTTTCTGTATGGAAATTCTCATTAAGGAACACTCCATCTTCCTTAATATGATAGCTAAAAAGGACTCTTATTTGCTCAAAGAATTGATCAAATTGTTTAATGATAACCTCTTCCTGCATGGAATTTGTTTGGCACCCAAATAATACTAAGCTGATCAATAGATATAAACATACTCTTCCTTTTTTCATTACATTCATCCCTTTAATTTCTCTCTTTATATAAACGAATGAAAGAATCATATAGTTTCATAATTTTTAAAAATAACTGACGGTTAGTTTTACTTCCTCAAAAGGGTGCGTGCCCCCCCATTCCGGAAACGGCTTCGAAGCGACTTCTCATGACGACCATGCTCTCTGACCATAAAAAAACCTGCCGACTATCTCGATGTTGCGAGACGTTATCGACAGGCAAGAATGCCCTCATGATAAGGACGTTCTTCATTTTAAGAACGAATTATTCGAATGCAGCAATTTCCTCTTCTAGTAGGTCTAACATTGCTGCACCATCTTCACCAACAGTGTCACGGAATTCATCACGAATTGGCAGTGCTAATTCACGGAAAGCTTCACGCTCTTCTTCCGTTAATGTAATAACCTCTGTTGGATATTCTGTATCATCAATAATTGAGTCTAAATAGGTTTCATTCATTCCATCTTGTAAGTCAAATACAATTGGTTGCATCTCTTCAACAGTCTCATCAATTAACGCACGGACGTTATCAGGTAATTCATTGTAAAAATTAGGATTTACTGTTGTCATAGCTACATAATTATTATGGTTAGAAATCGTCATGTGATCTTGTACTCGGTGGAATTCAGCATCTTCAATGAAGAAGATAGGGTTTTCTTGTCCATCACGATTTCCACGATCAAGAGCTAAGTATAGCTCACCCCAGCTTAACGGAGCTGGATCAGCACCATACGCTTCATAAGAGCTCATAATTAATGGAGACTCTTGTGTACGCATTTGGAAACCATTAAAGTCATCTGGTGTACGTAACTCACGGTTACCAGTCCATTGCATCGCACCTTCAGTAAAGAATGCAAGTGGCTTAATGCTTTGTGCTTCATACATTTCTGCTAAGTGAACATTTAATGCTTCACTCGTATTCAAAATTTCTTGTGTTGTCTCTAAATCATCTGGGAAAAGGAAATGAAGAGCAAACACTTGACCCTCGGGAACCATTCCACCTGTGAAACCAGGTGATACAATTGCAAACTCAACGTCTCCCATTTGAAGTGACTCTACTTGGTCAACCTCTGTAGCTCCACCAAATGCACCATATTCCCAGACGTCCATTGTAATTTGTCCGTCTGATTTTTCTTCTAATAGATCAGCAAATTGCTGCGCATATTCATATTGAACTTGGCCGTCAACTTCTTCAGTAACGAAATCCCAATGATACGATTCTTCAATAGCTGCACCATCTGAGCCTTCATCAGCAGGAGTTTCATCGCCATTCGTATCAGGATCTACTGGATCTTCTCCTACATCGCTATCCGTATCTTCTCCTCCACACGCTGCTAATGCAACTGAAAGAGCACCTGCTACTGCAAAAGCTTTCCAACCTTTTTTCTTGAAAAACATCTAATTCCCCCTATAAAAATATAGTTTTATTTTAAAGAAACGATCACCTAGAGTAAAAATAGGGATATTTCTTCAAATAATATAATCAACACCGCTGCTATTAACAACATAATAATATACGGTGGCGTTCCTTTAATAACATCTAAGTATGATTTGTTAAATACCGCACTAGCTGTAAATATATCGACTCCAAATGGAGGTGTCGCAGAACCTAATGCCGCCTGGAATACAATGACAATCCCTAAATGAATAGGGTCGACACCAGCCGCAATGGCTGCAGGATAAAAGATCGGTGTCAAAATTAAGATTACGACAATCGGATCGACAAACATACACCCTACAAAGAAGAATATCGCGACAATTAATAATACATATAAAGCCGAAGGGTCATTGCCGAGAACCGTTTCTGACAACATTTGCGGTATACGTGCTCTTGCGATGACATAAGCGAAAGCTTGCCCTGCTGCTACTAAGATAAATACAGCAGCTGTCACTAATCCAGTAGACAATGCAATTTTTGAGATATCACGTATTTTAATCGTTTTAAAAATAAGTACTTCAAGAATAAGTGCATATAAAACCGAGACCCCAGCTGCTTCAGTTGGACTGAAGTAGCCTAAATAAATACCACCAATAATAATAACTGGGAAACCAAGTGGCAATAGAGCTTTTACAGTAAATTTCCCTCTCATTCGCCAAGGTAGCTTTTCTCCCAATGGGATATTAAATATTCTTGCGTGAATATAACTGTAAATAACAAACAAAGATAATACTAAAATACCTGGACCAATCCCGGCGATGAATAAATCCCCTAATGATACACGAGGTGCAGATAAAGCATAAATAATCATGCCAATACTTGGCGGTATTAATAGTGCAACATCACTAGCATTTATAATTAAAGCGATAGCACTTGAATCCTTGTAACCAACCTTCAATAGCCTTTCCCTCATGGGTCTACCGATTGCTACAACTGTTGCTTGGGTAGAACCTGAGATAGATCCAAACAACGTACAAGTAGCCGCTGTCGTAATCGCATAACCACCTCGAATATGTCCAACAAATGCTCCAACAAAGTCAAGTAACCGTTTAGATGTCTTTCCGGAAGACATAATATCCGCAGCAAAAATAAACAACGGAACGGCTAGTAACTCAAACGAGGAAATACCATTTATCATTTGTTGCGCTAAAAAGGAAGGATCTACAGGTAAGAAAAATAACACAGCAATGATCGAGGCTACAAATATAGGAATCATCATCGGAAATCCTAAAAAAAGTAAAATGATCATTACGATTAGCATAGTTGCTAGCATATATTGTTCCTCACAGTCTTTATAGATTCAGAATATTAAGAATAATCTTTCCGTTCCTGTGCTAAATACACGTCTTTTTCTTTAATATTAATCCACATATTTCGAATAAACTGAATACTGCCAAATATGAAACCTATCGGTACAAAAAGCGCAAAAATATAAGCAGGTAATTGCATGGCAGTAGTTACTCGACCAGACTCGTACAACGCCTGAAAGTAGCTAAAGCTAAACCAAGCCAATACCAATAACGTCAACGCTGTTACAGCTGGTATAAAAATGGCTAGTGCCTTTCTAATTGGGAAAGGAGCTAAGTCATAGAAAGCCGACATGCTAATGTGCCTTCCTTTTCTAGCTGCATAGCTAATCCCTAAAAAAGTAGCAATTATAACAGCAAAATTACTAACTTCCATTGAAAAAGCCCAGCTTGATCCTGTTATCGTTCGACTTAACATATTTCCAATAACCATAACGGCAATGGTTATTATGGCATAGCTAAGGATCCATTCTTCTATCTTAATCACCCATTGATCAAGCTTTTTAAGAACTCCCAAAAGACTTTCTCCCCCTCTCTTCAAACGTCACTAATATAAGTGTAAACGTTTAAAGCAACGATATATATTATGATACAGAATTCACAAACTACGCTCAAATGCGAAATATTGGCTTAACATCGGATAACATTGCATATTGCTGTATGAGACAAAGTCATACAACTGAGCTAAAAAGATACTCTTCTCAGCATCTAAATAATCCCAAATACTCCTTATTCATATTGAAATATTTGGATACGACATAAAAACACAACTATATAGCCAGCTTTAAACCCCTCTTTCCCTCTATTTGGACTCAACACCCAAATACACGACTTTATTATATGTATGCGACTTCTTTCAAGAAAAGACAGGCAAATAAGACTGTGCTATAATAAAAACTTAAAGAATTCTTGATGCTTCTAAGATCTTTTTCTTTAGTAAAACAATAGAAATATCCATATATTAAAGTTAAGAACCGAATTTATCAGATAGATGCGAAAGGACGTATATGCACTTATGGAAATATTCCAAAACTTCCCTTTGTGGGCTTCACTGTTTGCTATTGGGTTTGCCCAATTTGTGAAAGTTCCATTAAATTTCATAGCAACACGAAAGATTGAATGGTCATTATTAACGAGTACTGGTGGAATGCCAAGTTCGCATTCTGCTGCTGTTACATCGTTATCAACAGCGATAGCGCTCGAATTCGGTCTTGATTCATCAGTCTTTGCGATCGCTGCTGTCTTTGGAATTATTGTCATGTTTGATGCAACGGGAGTTAGACGACACGCTGGCTACCACGCCACTGTCATTAATCAGCTCGTAACCGATTTTAATAAACTATTGTCTGAAGTAAAAACGTGGCAGAAAAAAGAAGAAAATGAAAAAAGAAAAGAGCTTAAAGAGCTATTAGGACATCAGCCAATTGAGGTTTTTTTCGGAGCATTACTAGGAATTATCCTCACACTCGTATTACACGCGATCGTGCATTAAAAAAAACGAACTGACTTTTCTTATATTAAAAAAAGAGGGAGATACAGCAATAATATACCGTATCTCCCTCTTTTTTATTTTAAAATTCCATTTGATTACGAAATACTTGAACCGTTTCCTCTTCGTTCATATCGATTAACTCTTCTTCTGACAGCTGTCCTTCACCTTTCTTTACTAGATAAACATCCACTTCCTTCTTTCCCCACTGATCATACACATCGCTAACAGTCTCATAGTAAAGATCGATTTTATTTCCTCTTATAGCAGAGCCTGTATCTGCTACAACTCCATACCCATAACCTGGGATGAACAAAATGGTTCCAATCGGATAAATACTTGTATCTGCTGCAATCGTTGAATAAAGATCTCTCTTCACTTGTACGCCAGAATACGTAATGCCATAGCCTGGATGATCGGGGTTTTTCCCTGTCGATTCATACCCTGCTGTATATCCAGTTGCTACAACACGATTTGAAGGGTATTGTGACCAGTCTATCGCGTCTTCCAAAGAAACAGGATCTGACTCCACAACCTCTTGAGACATTGCCTTCTCGCTCGTTGATAAAAAAGGTAAAGATCTTAATGATAAGGACGACCGTTTTTCACCACTGTCTCTTGCTGTATGTAATTCTTCATCTTGAGAATTTTTCACTTGTTCGTAAATCCATCGTTGCAGCTCAGCCGCACTCACATTGGAGAAGGTTTCAAACGTCGTCAATACTGCTGTCATAAATAGCACAAACACAACTAAATTTCGACTTAACGTTTTGATAAGTACCAATCGATTTCACTCCTCTCATGAAATCATCATCCCCAGAAGTAAAACGATTTATACGTAGAAAACAAAAATTAACATGTGCTTTCCCTTATAAGTACTCTTTAGGCAAGCTTAAATCCACTGTCGTATAGCCAGTTAGTTCAGTGCCCGATTTCAGATGCGTGCCTCCCATCTCAAGAGTGATCTGCTTTACTCTTTCTTTCAGAAAGAATTCCGCTTACATTTCGGGCTAATCTTCAACACAAAAAAGAGTACAGCAAAGTTTCCTCTACCATACCCTTTCTACTAAAACATCTGATAGCCACGAACACGAAGCATTTTAATCACTACACCTGAAATGATGGCTCCAGCAAACCCGCTTAACAAAATAATCAAATCGACAGGCTGCAATGAAAACACGCTTTCCCCAATAGACGAAAACGCCATCGCAGGCTGTGTAACATACTCAACTAAACGAGCATCATTTACAATCCATATAATGATAAGAGGATAAATAATCGCCATAATCCATGTTGAGCGTAAAATCATATTTAATAAAAAACCTATCCCAAAAAAGAGAACTAGGAATAGCACAATTGAAATAATTAATTGTGGTATACTCACCCATTGCACCCCCAATAGTACCTTTTCTAATTTAATCAGCATTTAAAATGACAGTCAATAAAATATGTTATGAACAAATTGTTACATTAAGTAAACGTGCCAGCGTCTTTTCTTATAAACGTTGTGTGGAGCCGTTACAACGGGTTTTTAGTGTTTCTGAAAGTGAAGTTCTTTCAGAGACACGCGTGGCGTGCTATGCCAACGCCCTTCATTGGATTTTCTCGTTAACTTCTTCGCCTCTTCTCACACTTGCCGCCTCAAAATTTATACATTTTTATTTTGTAACGTACAGAGAGCCAAGTTCACACGTACGAATATTGTTAGAAAAATGGCGTAAAAGGGAGTACCTCTTACGCCATTTTCATCACATTCTATTACATTGGGTTCTTACCGCGTTTTAGGACAAGTCCCGGTCCGCCTAATAAGAATAAATAACGATTATCAATCATCTTTTTCATAAAATTAGCAGTTGATCCAAATAACTTTTTCGATCCTACAACTCCAATTGCTTCTTTCCCACCTAATGAAGCAACAGTTCCTTTAATCTCTGGAGTAAATGATTGTAGTGAGCCTCCATCCATTAATGCTTTTATATTGTTTGCACAGGTTTCAGCCATTTGCATCGCAATTTGAGCAGTTGGAGGATACGGACGATTAATCTCTTCATTAATGATTAGCGCACAATCACCAATGACAAATACATCTTCATGACCCGGTGCGCGTAAATCTGGCTCGACTTTTATACGACCACGCATTGCTTCAAAGCCAGATTTTTCAATAATTGAGCTGCCTCGAACTCCAGTAGCCCAAACGACTGTCTCAGCTTTAATTTCATCACCACTAGCAAGAATGACGCCAGACTCTGTCACTTCCTTAATTGGACAGTTGATCTTGAATTCAACTCCTCGACTCTCCAGTAGGTTCATTGCATATTCGACAAGCTCTGGATCAAAGCCAGGAAGTGCTGTTGGTGCTGCCTCAATCACATACATTTTCACTTTTTCTTGAGGAATATCGTATGTTTTGCAAAGCTCTGGAACACGCTCAGAAAGTTCACCAATAAATTCAATACCTGTGAATCCAGCTCCTGCAACGATAAATGTTAGCAGCTCGTCCTTCGTTTCAGATAAATTGTTATACTTAGCAAATTGATATTCAATATGTTCCTTTACTTCACGAACACCGTTTACTGTCCATTTGCAATAAGCATACTCATGAACACCCGGAACACCAAATGTCTCTGCTTCAGAACCTAATCCAACAACAAGGTAATCATATTCTAATTCACCTTGCTTTAAAACAACTTTCTTCTCTTCACGTTTAATTTCTACAACTTCATCTTTTACAAAGTTAATCTTATTTAAATCAAGAACGCTATCAATCGGCATACGAGTACGATCAGCTGATAATGTACCTGCTGCTGGTTCGTGTAACCATGTCGTTTGATAATGGTAATCGTGCTTATTAACTAGTGTAATATTAGCATCATGGCCTACCTTCTTTGATAAACGAGCTGCCGTAATCATACCACCATATCCGGCACCTAAAAGGACAATATTGGGCTTCTTCAACAAAATCACTTCCGCTTTCTGTATAGATTTTCATAGAGAATTGCAACGAACTTTTTTGTGAATAATTTCACGAATAAAAACAAAGAAATAGTTTGTCAGATAATCTCGCAAAGAATTCACTCAACACAGTACTATAATATGTGTTTTCTTGACATATTTCAACTACTTTTTTAAACATTTAAATAAATATCATGACATATTTTCTTATATTTATCCTACTCTTAATGTAAGCGGACTCAATGAGGAATATTCATAAGAGGTTCTCCTTACTTTCTTTCTTTTTGTTTCTATTTGTGCATATAATAATTGATATGAATACTCGGAGGTGACCTAACATGTCAGATTCAACAAATATGTATGATATAACGATTATCGGAGGGGGCCCTACTGGGCTTTTCGCTGCTTTTTATGGAGGAATGAGACAAGCAAAAGTCAAAATAATTGAAAGTATGCCACAGTTAGGAGGACAACTATCTGCCCTCTATCCTGAAAAGTATATTTACGATGTTGCTGGTTTTCCAAAGGTTCGTGCCCAAGAGCTAGTTGATCGCCTTGCTGAACAAGCAAGTCAATTTAAGCCAACGATTGTATTGGAGCAGGCTGTCCAAGAATTGATTAAACAAGAAGATGAATCTTATATTATCCAAACAGACAAAGATACTCACTTTACCAAAGCTGTTATCATTACAGCAGGTGCTGGTGCTTTTCAGCCTAGACGGTTAGAAGTAGAAGGAGCCAGTGATTACGAAGGAAAGAATTTACACTATTTCATTCGAGATTTGAGTGCCTTCGCAGGACAGAACGTAATTGTATGTGGTGGGGGGGATTCCGCAGTCGACTGGTCATTAATGCTTGAACCGATCGCTAAGGAAGTTACTCTTATCCACCGTCGTGACAAATTTCGTGCTCATGAGCACAGCCTAGACCTGTTAAAGAAATCAAACGTGAAGGTCTTAACACCGTTTCAAATCCAAGAGTTAATTGGTGATGGAGAGGCGATTAATCAAGTCAAACTCGCTGAAATCAAAGGGAGCCAAACACACACATTAGATGTCGATTCTGTCATTGTTAATTTCGGCTTTGTTTCTTCTCTTGGCCCAATCAAAAAATGGGGACTAGACATTGAGCGAAATGCTATCAAGGTAAATACAAAAATGGAAACAAACCTTCCTGGTATTTATGCTGCAGGTGATGTTTGTACATATGAAGGTAAGGTTAAGTTAATTGCAACTGGCTTTGGAGAGGCTCCAACCGCGATTAACAACGCCAAAACATACATCGATCCAACTGCAAAAGTTTTTCCTGGACATAGCACAAGTCTTTTTTAAAAGTGTGATGAGGACTCGCTACAGTGGTTTGAGCTCTTTCTGAAAGTGTGTGACGTAAAGAGAGAAGCTATCCTAGAATCCACTTAACCCCAAATTGATTAAACTCTTATATAAAAAACGTGACTACCTCTATGGATAGCCACGTTTTTTTACGTATTAACATTCCTCTGGTTTACCAGCATTAGTTGCTGTTCTGAATGATGAACCACAACCACAATTAGCAATTGCATTCGGATTATCAATTGTGAATCCGCCGCCCATCATATTTTGCTTATAATCGACGACTACGTCTTTCACTATAGGAATACTGTCTTTATCAATTAACACATCTAATCCATCAATGTTAAATTGTTCATCATCTTCCGTCTTTTGATTGTCAAAACCCATACCATATGAAAGACCACTACACCCTCCACCTTTCACTCCAAAACGGAGCATAAGGGTGTCATCACCTTCTGCTTCTTTCATACTTAAGATTTGACTCACGGCGGATTCCGTTATTTTAATCATAACATCCCTCCTCCTAACACTATTTCTATTATACGTCATTTACTCCTTGCCTCTCAAGGAAGACGACTTCATTTTATGGAACAGCATCAATGATTGTTTAACTGAGAAGTTGTATTGTTGATCATCATTAATTCATTATGCGTATGATCTAACTTCTGACTGTATTGTAGGACAATAGGGTGATTCATTCCATATACTTTAGCAGCATCAATCATCTTATAACGTAGGTCCTCTATTTTCTTAAAATAGGCTTCATGGGTTACATTACACATCCCTATCACCTCTCCCCAAATACTGTTTCATCAGCTACCTTTAGTTTACAAAACTAACAGTTGGAACGCAATAAATACCAATACAATTCCATATTTTTACGAACGATTATGTTACAATGCGGAATAGATGTCTTCCTTTCATTCACTTCAAACTAATAGTATAATAGAAATAAGAGCTTTCTACACGTCAAAGATATATTAATTATTTCGACATTGAGAGGGTGTAGCCCTCTTTTTCTGCATAAGTTTCTAAATTAATTTAATATGGAAACAACATTTAAGGCTAAAAATGAATTTCTAGAGATGGGGGAACCGATATATGAGCATCATGTTAACCGACACAAAATTAGAAGCAATTGCTGAGAAAGTCCATAACCAGGTTCGTTTAAGTATGGAAGATGGTTTGTACCTATTTGAATCACCTGACCTTCTTGGTATCGCACAACTAGCTAACCAGGTGAACATACAGAAAAATGGCCAAAGTGTTTATTTTATTGAAAATATGTACATTAACCCAACAAATGTATGCGAAGCGAACTGTGGCTTTTGTGGCTTCAAACGAAAGCCAGGACAAGAAGGCGCCTATACGATGGATGAAACGGCATTATTAGAATATGTTGAGCAACGCTGGAACGATAACATTCGTGAATTCCACATCGTTGGTGGCCATAACCATGAGCTTCCCTTTGATTACTATTTAGACACCATTCGCACATTGAAAAAGCATTATCCACACGTAACAGTAAAGGCATATACAGGTGCTGAAATTGAATTTTTCGCTAGAATTTCAGGATTATCAATGAAGGAAGTTTTAGAAGAATTGATGAAAGCTGGACTTGACACACTCCCTGGTGGTGGTGCAGAAATCTTAACGGAACGCTACCGCGCTAAGATGAGTCCGGAGAAGGCATCAACCGATCAATGGCTGGAAGCTCACGAAATTGCTCATGGACTTGGCTTACAGACACATGCTACTATGCTCTATGGTTCAATTGAATCGATGGAAGAGCGTCTTATTCATATGGATCGTCTGCGTCAACTTCAAGATCGCACGAACGGCTTTATGGTCTTTATACCACTAGCAATGCAGCCACGCAGTGTAAAAGCTGGTTTAAAACGCCGCACTAGTGCGTTTGATGACATGCGCACACTAGCAATAAGTCGTCTGATGCTTGATAATTTCGACCATATTAAAGCATATTGGATTAACATCGGTGTTCAACTAACACAAATGGCATTAACATTCGGTTCAAGTGATATTCATGGAACATTAATTGAAGAGCGTATCTCTCACTCTGTTGGCGCTCTAACCTCTCAAGGAATTACACGTGAGGAACTCATATATCTTATAAAAAGCGCCGGCAAAACACCTGTTGAACGAGATACATTCTACAACGTCATTAAAGAGTATTAGTAAGGAAACCGCACAGCGGATTCTTACTTGCGGCATGCTGAGCCGGTATATAGGGTTGGGCCTTTTTCAGAAAAGCGGGTAACGAGCTGAGCCGACGCCCTTCTCTGAATCCACCTACCTCCTTAAAATTACGCAGCACTTATAATTCCTGTTACTAAAGAGGCCCAAGTGGTATACTCCCCTTGGGCTTTCATCTATGATTATTTACGTTTAAATACCCCTTCACAAATCACTTCTGCTCCACCTGTCATAAGTACGTCCCCATCCTCAGTCCATGTAATCCGTAAATCGCCCCCTAATAAGTGGACAACAACCTCTTCCCCTTTTTGACAGTGTCCATTTAGTACAGAAGCGACAACAGCTGCACACGCTCCAGTCCCACATGCTTGTGTAATCCCAGATCCTCTTTCCCAAACTCGAAAGTGAAGCTCATGGGCGGAGACAACTTCAACAAATTCAACATTTACCCAATCAGGAAAGCGTTCATCCTTCTCCATTAATGGTCCAATTGTCGAAACAGGAGCTCGATCAATATCATCGACATACATAACTGCATGAGGGTTCCCCATTGAAACAGCCGTTACAGCTACAGTTTCTACACCTACTGAAAATGGTTCATCTACTACTTGTTCACTAGGTCCTCCAAGCATCGGAATACGTTCCCGATGCAAAATTGGTTTGCCCATGTTAATTGTGACATTTGTGACACGCCCCGCATCCACATGTACTTCAGCTTCCACAAGTCCTGCTAGCGTCTCAATTGTAAAGGTCTCCTCTGTCACATAATCGTTTTCATAAGCAAACTTCGCCACACACCTTAACCCATTTCCACAATTTTTTGCTTCTGAGCCATCGTTATTAAAAACCCTCATTTTAACCGGTGCTTGCTCTGATGGTGCTACTAAAATAAGTCCATCAGAGCCAATTCCCTTATTTTTATCAGCGACTTCAATCGCAAGCTTTGGTAGTTCCTCTTCATTTAATGACTGCTTAAACACATCAACATAAACATAACTGTTTCCAAGTCCATGCATCTTTGTAAATTGCATGTCTGTTACCCCTTTCGCAATGGCTTGTCTGTCCAAAAATAATCTTCATCAGCCTCTAATATAGTCATAACTCCATGACAGCAAGGCATGATCAGCTTTGTTTTAATTCCTTCGCTCGCTCGTTGAAGCTCTGCTTTCTTCATATTGGTTCTCACTTGTTCTTCATGACAAAATGGACATGATTGGAAATAAATATCGCCCATCATCATCTCATAAGGCCATGTATGAGTAAAAGGAATCAACTCCATTTATCGTCTCTCCTCACCTTTCCACTTAATTAGAACATCGGATTCTCTTCTAAATAATCATATATGTGATCGACAAGCTCTTCATTGGTTTCTCCTGTAATATATTCACCATTTACAAGTGCAAAAGGAGCAAGTGCACATTGACCACAATGATTCAAACAGCCGTATTCAATGATATCCAAGTTAGGATCCTTCTCTAGCATTTCCATCGCTTCCTGAGAGCCACTTGCTAAATTACTTAAACAAAATTCAATTATTGGTCGCATACTTTCACCTCATTTGATCTACCATTTATGCTACTCTCGCTCATGAGAGAAGTCAATTATGGAGAACACTGAAAATGTTTATATTTTAACTTTTTTGGTGCCCTTTTAGCAATGAGCGAAACCATTGCCTATTTTGAAAAGCTTGATATGAAGCGAGCAACGAGTGCAGATTGCTAGTCTATCACAGGCACTGGAAAATTGATTTGTACTCTTTCAGTTCTCTTCAATTTAAATGATCTTTTATCACAATACACATAATAATCAAAAAGTTCATCAATTTGTTGTTATTTTATCTCAACTTGATATAATCAAACTGACAATATCATTAAGTAAAGATACTCATTTATAGTTAATCGTTTGCAATTCTCTTACTTTCACTTTCATGTCAAAGGAGACTCTTATGCAGAAAATAATTATCCTCGGTGGTGGATATGGTGGAATGCGAATTATCCAGCGCTTACTTCAAGACTTACCAGACAAGATTGAAATTATATTAGTTGATCGACTCCCCTATCACTGTCTTAAGACTGAATACTATGCACTTGCTGCTGGTACAGCGGCTGACCACAACTTACGTGTTGCCTTTCCTGATGACCAACGTGTTTCCGTTCGTTATGGAACAGTCACTTCTATTCAGCTTCAAAACAAGCAGATTCAATTCAAAGACGAAAGTGTACTGACGTATGACAAGCTGGTCATCGGCCTTGGCTGTGAAGATAAATATCACAACGTTCCTGGTGCAAAGGAATTTACTCATAGTATTCAGTCTATGGATGCAACTCGTAAGACATATGAAGCGATCAATAACGTTCAACCAAATGGGATCATTTCAATTGTCGGCGCAGGTTTAAGTGGAGTAGAATTAGCAAGTGAGTTACGTGAAAGCAGACCGGATTTAACGATTAAATTATTTGATCGTGGTGAAATTATCCTTTCCATGTTTCCACGGAAATTAAGCACATATGTACAAGATTGGTTTATTGAGCACGGTGTTGAAGTTATAAATAAATCAAATATTACAAAAGTTGAGGAAGATGGTTTATACAACCATGATGAGCAAATAAAAAGTGATGCAATTATTTGGACAGCAGGCGTTCAGCCTGTAGAAGTCGTTCGTAATCTAGATGTCGAAAAAGACGCACATGATAGAATTGTACTCACTCCACAGCATTTTCTTCCGACAGATGAAGACGTTTTTGTTGTAGGGGATTGCGCTAGCTTACCTCATGCTCCGAGCGCGCAGCTCGCTGAAGGACAGGGAGAGCAAATTGTCACGATTTTAAAGAAACAATGGAATAATGAACCACTACCTGAACAGTTACCCAAAATTAAGCTCAAAGGGGTTTTAGGTTCTTTAGGAAAAAAACATGGCTTCGGACTGATGGGAGAGCGCACATTACTAGGGCGAGTACCACGTGTCTTAAAGAGTGGAGTTCTATGGATGTATAAATATCATTCTGGCTCATAGGAATTTCTTACCTCCTAATAATAAAAATTTAATAAGAGCTTCTGTTCAAAAAAAAAGCAGATTCATGGATTTTTTTTCGTTAGACCTTTATAATAAAGAGTATAGAAAGGAGTTGTTCCATATGGCAACAAGTACTGAAATGATAGAACAAGTGAAAGAAGTATTAGATAAGCTTCGTCCATTCTTATTACGAGATGGTGGAGATGTTGAGCTTGTTGACGTAGAAGATGGCATTGTCAAAGTACGTCTTCTTGGTGCTTGCGGCTCTTGCCCAAGTTCAACCATTACGTTGAAGGCAGGTATTGAACGCGCTCTTCTTGAGGAAGTACCAGGAGTAAAAGAAATCGAGCAAGTATTCTAATCATAGACAATTTCGTCTTTTATGGTGCGATGCTACCTTCAATTAATGAGTAAAAGGAGCCCAATGTTCACGCATTGGCTCCTTTTTTTCATGAAATCCCGGCAGCGATCGAATTTTCTCTTTCTTATGGAAAGAGTTTAGTTTATATCGGGCTAACGTTTCTCCTTGCTTCTTATTTACATAATGAATTGATTATAGAGTAATTCTGCCGATTCATACGTCGCAAAAATCGCATCATCTTCTTCGATTGGATGATAGAAGTCATATAATAACAATGAAAGCATTTCTGGGTTTTCTGGATCTCTTGCAATCGTTGCTTCTTGTATCATTGAAACGGTAGGGGTATGTGGGTTCTGATAAATAACATACACTTGTTGACCTTCTACTAGTTCATTTAAAGATAACAAAGCGGGCATCCTCCTTTTTCTATAGGGATGCCCGCTTTAATCATTCATTATTCACTTGCGTGTAAGGATTCCCATTGCACTTCAATACCAGCAACTGCTGGTTGCATCACTTGTACTTCTAATGATGGGAATGTTCGTTGGAGCTGTTTTTTTAACTCTTCTCCACGATTCATTGGCGCTAAACTTAGCATTGTAGGACCAGCTCCACTAAGTGCGACTCCATAGGCAATCGTTTCTTCTTGAACGACTCGTATGACTTCCTCCATATGAGGTACGAGTGCGAGTCGATAAGGGTGATGAAATAAATCTTCTGTCATCATCTTTCCTGCAAGTTGCCAATTCCCTTGTAGTAATGCAGCAACAAGTACGTTCGCTACACTGCTCGCTCGCACAGAGCTTTTATAAGTAAGGTCAGTTGGCAGAACTCCTCTTGCCTTCTTCGTCTTCAATTCCTCTGAAGGCACGAGTAAGACAAGATCCACTTCAGGAATCCCCCCATAAATGACATCCGTTGCTTCCTCTGTATGTGTGCCAATGACAAGTCCCCCATAAACAGAAGCAGCTACATTATCAGGATGTCCCTCCCACAAAGATGCGTAACGCACCTTCTCCTCTAAGGTTAACGGTTCTCCTAGTAACTGATTAGCTAGCTCAACTCCGGCTACAATCGCTGCTGCACTACTTCCCAGGCCACGAGCTAATGGAATATCACTAATCATATTGACTTCACAAGGCGGTAACACTCCACCTAATTCCTTTGCAACATGTAAGGCCACTTCGCAAATTAAGTTATCCTCTCCACTCGGAACGTCTTCAAGTCCAGATGAGGACGATGTAAACAACCATGAATTCGCTCGTTGAACTTCAAGTGTTAAATAACGATTAACCGCAAGTCCTACCGAATCAAAACCTGGACCTAAGTTCGCTGAGCTTCCCGGAACCTTTATCATAAAAGGCTCTTGGCTCATGATGATACACCACCCTTAAGATGGGAAAGGAATGCTTCACGATCATTTGGTAATAAGGTTGGCTTAACCGCAACCGCATCAATCGCCGTATTTGGATCTTTTAATCCATTTCCTGTTAGGACGCATACAACACTTGAACCTTTTTTAATTTCACCTGACTTAATTTGTTTGATCAAACCAGCAATTGAGGCACAAGAAGCAGGCTCTGCAAATACACCCTCACTCTTCGCTAACAGTTGATACGCTTCAAGAATTTCTTCATCTGTTACATAATCAATTTTTCCGTTAGATTCCTCTGATGCTGTGACAGCCTGATTCCAGCTTGCTGGATTCCCAATACGAATCGCCGTTGCCACCGTTTCTGGCTCTGCGATCACCTCATTACGTACGATAGCAGCAGCACCTTCTGCCTCGAACCCACGCATTTCTGGTAAGCCTGTTCCTTTTTTCTCATGGTATTCCTTAAACCCTTTCCAATAAGCAGTGATGTTTCCAGCGTTTCCAACAGGAATCGCTAATACATCCGGCGCTTTTCCTAACGCATCACACACTTCAAATGCTGCCGTCTTTTGCCCTTCAATCCGATAGGGATTGACTGAATTTACAAGAGTAATAGGTTCTGTCTTACTAATTTCACGAACAATATCAAGAGCATTATCAAAGTTACCTTGAATTTCAAGGACTTCCGCTCCGTACATAACAGCTTGAGCAAGCTTTCCTAATGCAATTTTCCCTTCAGGAATAACAACGATACATCTTAACCCAGCTCTTGCACCGTATGCAGCAGCTGCAGCTGATGTATTTCCTGTTGACGCACAAATAATCGCTTCGCTACCTTCTTCCTTTGCCTTAGCAACCGCCATAACCATTCCACGGTCTTTAAATGATCCTGTTGGGTTTGCCCCTTCATATTTCACATGCACATCAACCCCCCACTCCTTCGACAAGTGGATAAGTGGTACAAGTGGTGTATTTCCCTCTTGTAATGTTAAT
This sequence comes from Halalkalibacter sp. AB-rgal2, assembly GCF_041821005.1. Classification (NCBI taxonomy): domain Bacteria; kingdom Bacillati; phylum Bacillota; class Bacilli; order Caryophanales; family Bacillaceae; genus Halalkalibacter; species Halalkalibacter sp. AB-rgal2. The sequence goes on along the minus strand of NZ_JBGUAV010000007.1, from coordinate 86,348 downwards.
AATGGTGTTTCTTCATTTACTGGTAAAAAATCTTTGTATTCTTGAAGTAATCCCTTCCAACGACTCATGATTTATTTTCCTCCCTCAACACGATAGCAGCTTTCAATCGATTCAATGACATCAAGCTCAGATAGTTTTTTGTAAAGCTTTAAATTATTTTCTTTGTTTGTATGGTGGGTGATCACAATCACTTCAGCTACTTCTTCACCTTCAATTGGCAATTGTAGCAGCTTCTCAAAGCTGACATCATAACTAGCGAACAAGCTTGTAACAGCTTGGAACGTCCCCGCTTTATCAACCACACGTAAGCGTAAGAAATACTTTGAGTCAATTTCCTTGTCTTCCTTCAACGTTCGCTTATGCAACGGTTCTTGGATTGAATTACCACAAACACCTAAGCGCATGTTCTTCATTACAGAGACTAAATCAGATACAACGGCAGTCGCTGTTGGTAATGATCCTGCTCCAGGTCCATAAAACATCGTTTCACCAACCGCTTCACCATATACATAAACCGCATTGTACTCATTATGCACGGAGGATAATGGATGCTGCTTCGGCAATAGTGTCGGTTCTACACTTACTTCTACACGACCATCATCACGCTGCGCTAAGCCTATTAACTTCATAGTATACCCAAGTTGATCACAGTAATCTAGGTCTTCTTCTGTAACAGATGAAATTCCTTTTACACTAACATCATCAAGACTTACATCCATTGAAAACCCAAGCGTAGCTAAAATGGCCATTTTTCTTGCTGCATCAAGACCTTCAACGTCTGCTGTTGGGTCACTTTCAGCAAATCCAAGCTCCTGAGCCTTTTTTAGTACATCATCATACGAGCTTCCATCCTGAGACATTTTCGTCAGAATGTAATTAGTCGTTCCATTTACAATACCCATAATTTTCTTAATGCGATCAGCCGATAGTCCATCACTCAAACCACGAATAATTGGAATACCACCCGCTACACTCGCTTCATAGTAAAGGTCACAATGGTTCTCAGAAGCTACACGTAATAGCTCTGCACCGTGTACGGCCATTAAATCCTTGTTAGCGGTGACGACATGCTTTCCATTTTGCAGCGCCTTAAGCACATGCTCTCTTGTCGTATCGACTCCACCCATTACCTCTATAATAACATCAATTTCTTGATCGAATAAAACATCTTCAATTTGATCAGTCATCATATCTGAGTCAATATGGACAGGCCTTTGTTTATTTAGATTACGTACAGCTACTTTTTTCACTGTTACAGGACAACCGACTTGATGACGTAACTCATCCTGGTGCCTTTGAATAATCGAAACCACACCTGAACCTACTGTACCTAATCCAATTAAACCAACACGCACTTCTGCTGCCATTCTGTTACACTCCTTCTCGCCACTCTATATATTGTATTTCTAAAATGAACAAATGTTTATCTATAAAGGACATTATAGACCTCTTTTTAAGGAACTACAATAGACAAATTCGATAAAATTAGAAAAAATACGAGAATGCGCTTTCTTTATATTAAATGATTCCATATGACAAGTAAATGAATAGCGAACGTGTCTTTGTAGATCTGAAACAAAAGCATGGTTTGCGTTGGACCAACCTGAAAGGATTAGAAAAAATTCAATGCAGGAATGCCTGTTTTTGCTGCCATGAACCTAAAAAAATTAGCCAACTGACACTCGAGAAACACACATCCTCCAGTGTCACCAACAAAGAACAGACGAAATAACGTAGAAACGCCTTTGAGAAGTGATTCTCAAAGGCGTTTTATCTACGGTCTGGGACCACTAAAGTATTTAGTGGTCTAAAATCACATCATTTGTTTCTCATATCCTTTAACCTAACCATTCAAGAGTAGGAATAGTTAACGCTGCCTCTGTTCTTGTTTGTAAGTAGTATGCTGCAAAATCCTTTAAGAATTGTTCATTACTTCCCTCATTCATTAAGATTTGCATTAGATGTTGACCTCTTTGCATTCGTTCTTCTTTCACCTGAGCCGAATAAAACCGTTCAACTGCCTCAAAATAGTGAAGTGGAAATAATAGGCGGGCATACAACAATCGTCTTGAATAGCTTGATAATAAATCTACATGCTCATATCCAGATAAAAATTCATTTGCTTTTTCCCATGGGAACGTTTCATTTCGAAGTCGTTGATCACGTAGCCATTCGGCTAGATCGCGACAAGGATGATCATATAGCCACTCCGTTGGCCGTTTCACAATCGTCCCATCTTTTGATATCGTTAACCATGTTCGTTCTGAGAAATGACGGTGTGCAATAGTGGGTGTTTCATGATCACGACTCGGATCATCAAACGTGGCATCAACAGCATACTGAATCGCATTTTCAGTCAAACCCATGAAATAAGGATACGTAAACAAAAATGCCTGATCGACCTCTGATTGAGGACCTGTGTAAAGGATTTGTTGGTACCAGCCTTCTAATTGTTCTAGTCTAGCCTCCCAAAGCTTAGGCCATTGACCAAAAAATTCATTGTTTTTCGAATATGAGAGCCTCTTTCCATAATGATGCAATTGAGCTAAGTGTGCACCTCTTTCCTTTTCTGATTGAATTCGTACGACTGAAGACGAACGTTCATTGGGCAGCGGACTAACATAAACCTCTTGTCCTTCTACTAATGCAATTCGCTTATTGTACTTTGTCATTAATGGCTCAAGAACAGAATAATCTCCCAGCGAACGAACATAATTCGCATATCCGAGCATTTCTTCTTCACTAATTAAACAATCTTCTTTCGGAAAAAGTAAGTACGATTGATTCCCCGTATAAAATCCATCATAGCCTTTTAATGAGAATCGTCCTTCGCAATAAATTCCATAAGCATCGTAAATCATACGTTCAAACATCGACACCCCTCCTAATCTAGGCATTCCTTTTTCAGTCTATGCCTAGTGTGAATAAATTGTGTATGTGCACAGTAGACTAAACATAATTCTTCTGTCACAATGAACAATGAAGGCTGCTATATCCTTCCTTAACTGGTGTGTAGAAACACTAGGGTTTATTCACCCAAACGTATAACGAACGAAACCAAAGCTCTAACCGAATAAGCTTTTACCTCCCATGATTTTAACTTCTAGAGCCTGTTCAAAAAGCACCAAAGTGGCAATGGCTCCGTTCGCTACGCGTCTTGTAGCGACTACTCTCATTGCTTCGAGGTCATCCAAAAGGAAATCTTCCTTTTTGAACAACCTCTTCTAGGATTTTTTACTTTTTAACTTTCAAGGAGAACGAGGTGTACAAATGACTAACAGACAAATGGACGTTGTAGAAAAGAAGGCACGGGAATTACTTAATGAACGAGGGGTAACATTAGATGATATCGCTGAACTCGTGTATTACTTACAAGCAAAATACCACCCTGACTTGAAAATGGCAGACTGCAAAGAGAATGTAGATCGAGTTCTACGTAAACGCGAAGTACAAAATGCCGTTCTTACCGGTATTCAGCTTGATATTTTGGCCGAACAAAAGAAGCTTGAAGAGCCACTTCAAGATATTATCGGAAGAGACGAGGGGTTATATGGCGTTGATGAAATCATCGCTCTATCAATCGTAAATGTGTATGGTTCTATAGGCTTTACAAACTATGGTTATATTGATAAACAAAAGCCGGGTATTTTAGAACACCTAAATGATAAAAACTCAGGGAAGTGTCATACATTTTTAGATGATATTGTTGGAGCGATAGCAGCAGCAGCATCAAGTAGGCTTGCACACAGTGCAGCCAATACCGAATAGAAAAGCGCGATACTTAAACAAAAGAACCGCACATCCTAAACAGGACACGCGGTTCTTTTCATGAGATTATGATTTCACGATACCCCACTCAGATAATGAATTGATCTCAAATGTAGGCCGCTCGTCATACGTTGCAACATGTTCTTTTGTTGAAACACCTGTATAAACAAGCAATGTATCCATTTGTGTACGAATACCGGCTAAAATATCTGTATGATAATTATCACCAACCATGATCGTCTCTTTATGCGTTAAACCCATTACATCTAACGCTTGCTCGACAATGACTGCTTCTGGTTTCCCAATAAACGTTGGTGTAACACCTGTACTAACTGACAACACCGATATTAGTGACCCGGCTCCTGGTACAAGTCCTCTCTCTGTCGGTAACGCTACATCCCCATTGGTTGCAATAAACGTTGCTCCAGCACGTATATTCAATGCTGCTTTCGCCAGCTTTTCATACGTAATCTGTCGATCAAGCCCCATGACAACGATTTCTGCTCCCTCTTCTACTAGTTCATGACCTTCTTCAAGCAATGCTAATTTAAGCCCTTCTTCTCCAACCATACAAACCTTTGCATTGTTTTTGATTTGACTAATATATGTTGCTGTTGCCATACTTGTTGTAAATACATGCTCTTCCTCAGCCGGCACATCCATTTCGCGCAAGTGCTTCGCAACATCTGCAGGAGGCTTTGTCGAATTATTCGTGACAAACAAATAAGGAATCTCTTGCTGTTTTAGTTCCTTCACAAATTCAATCGCTTCCGGGATTTTTTCACTACCTCGATACATCGTTCCATCTAAGTCAATTAAATAGCCTTTGTATGCTTTTGTCATTCCATTAACCACTCCACTCATTTTCGCTGTTCTTTAATTTTATAAACACATGAAGTAGAACCTTCCTTCGCAATACACGACGTACGTTCAACCTCATCTGTCTGTAAAAGCTTCTTAAATAATTCATGCTCGCATTTACATGCAACCGGATATTCCTTTGCTACTTGAGCAATAGGACAATTATATTCAGTGAATTCAAATGAGCCATCCTCTACTTCCTTATATTCAACCATGTAACCATTCTCACTTTGAATACGAGCCAGCGCTTCAATGCGCTCCTTAAAGCTTCCATCCATCTCTATTGCATAATTCGTAAAAAGACGATCTCGCCTTTTTTCAAATACTTGATCAACTAATTCCTTGCCACTAAGCTGTTCAATGTCTTTTAATATTCCAATTGACAAGTCACTATAATTTCGCGGAAATGACTCTTTTCCTTTTTCAGTTAAGGAATAGATATATGTTGGTCGTCCCATTGTTTGACGTTTCAAACAAGACTCAATGATCTCTTCTTTTTCTAAGTCTTTTATATGACGGCGAACAGCCATTTCAGTAATACCTAGTTTGTTAGCAAGGTCGGCTATCGTTTGCTCCTCGTTCCGTTTTAGTATGGACAGGATTAATTGACGAGTCGACGTTTCCTTTTTCACAGCGTTCACCATCCTTTTTTTATTGTTAGCAATTGTAACACAAAAAGGGAAGCTTAGACTATTGATCTTGCTTGGGAATAAATGCAGATACAGGGCCTAGCTCTTGAATAAGGTAACGTCTTACTTGAGTAGGAAAGCTTAACAGTGCATCTTTATGCCCATTTAAAAGCTCCTGCAAACTCTGATGATTGATTTTTTGAAACTGCTGTACAAGAGCTTTTCGTTTGCTGACAATTTTTTTCAAATGGTTAGCTTGTATGTGATCAATAACCTTCTCATCCTCCAAAATATCAACAATGTCTTCGTAGCTTCCTGGATCGCGCATAATAAATCCATCAATCATACTATTTCCGACATCAATAATCGACTCAATCACAATCATTGCAATTCTTTCAAGTGCAAGCTGTTCCGTAAATGACTCCTCTATATCCGTTAATTTTTCTAAATGTTCAATCGATGACTCCATATACGTTAATGCTACCTCAATTAGATTTCGATCAACAAAATACATACATTCGATCTCCTTACGTTTTATTTTTCCGTCAATCTTCTCTTGCATTTCATTGCAAACGTGCACCTTTTCAGCTATTGTAAATAAGAAACTATGACAAACTGGAGGTCATAAGATGTCTGAACGTTTTTTTCTTTATGATGATACCGAAGAAACGAGGACTCGTTTTGTTAGCTTTATGGGTGAAGCAAGCCGCTTTGATTTAGCCATTATTCTATCAAGTCGTTACTATGGGAAGAAGCTTGTCCTTGATATTCAATCAAACCGTTTTGCGATCCTTGGTCAAGACGATTTAGACGAACCAAATTATATAGAAACTATCTTCAACCTTAATAATGAAGAAGCAAAGGAACTTAAATCATTTCTATATGAAGTCATATAAGAAAAACGCGGTAGCGTCTTTTCTTCATTACGTCGTGAGTAAGCGACGTCCTCCCATGAATCCCACTTACACCACTTGGATTAAACGTTTAAAGAGTTTTCCATACTTAGTTTTACAATAGGAATACTTATCCTATCTAATTGTGCGAATCCGTTTTCCTTTATTTCACTCACCATGATCTTTTGAAAAGCACCTCCTTTGGGTACGCTAACCATAAGGAGGTGCTTTCGCGATGGAGAAAGACAACAAAGGACAGGAAGATTACTCAGATTTCGCTAATGTTGAAGCAATGAGAAATTTTCTCGTACCAGAACAGACACCTGAAGGCCCATATGGATCACCTTTCAATAAGGAAAAGCCCGTTTCCAATAAAACAACACCCTTTAAGAAAGGTCAACGTCCTTATAGCGCCTTTAATTACGAAAATAAATCATTACACGAGAACAACCCGCGAAAAGACCCTGGAGCCCATCCAACACATGATGGCTAAGAAAAGCGCGCAGCGTACTTTTCTTAATTATGCCGTGATGAGACGTAACAATAGTTTGGAGGTAGGATGAACGTGCTCGTTTTTCATCCTACCGTTTCACATATGGAGCCACCCACGAGTAAGCCAACATTCTCTTTTCTTGCTTAACCTTATTTCATAGTTATCTTTTTAAATAGCACTTATAAGCCTACAAGAAAAATCGCTCAACGATCACTACCTTCATAATTGAAACGAATTTATTTTAACCTATCTCCGTTATAAATTTGGTTGCAACCTTTTGCAAGACGAAACTACGAGGAAATTGCAGCGCCATTATTTTTCTTTGGCTTACTTTTATCTTTCACTCGTTTAATTACGAAATAAGCGCATCCGAAATTACAATATTCATACAAGTAATCAGGAAGTGTGCTAATCTTTGTATCAAATGTCGATTTCTTATGCTTGTCCTCAAAGAATCCTCGTAACCTTAATTGACTGTAACCCCAGTCACCAACTATGTAATCATACTTATTTAAAACATCACTGTATCGTTCCTTAAAGGCCTCTTCATCCCAACCATTTTTTACATCTTCAATGACTTCAAATTGTAGCCCCTGCAATCGAACCATACTTTTTTCACCTCAATCCTTCACTCTGATTTGAATTATACCATATGAAAGCGAAGTCAACAGCCAGCTCTTTTCTTAGCTAAGAACCATGCATAACTTTCTTTCTTAGAGACATCTTGCGCAGTTATGATAATGATACAAGTGTGCTTCTTTCTGATCAACATTTAACGTACGGAGCTTTCGCATCAATCGAATGAATATTTCCACCATTTACCACTGAGAAAGACATCCATCCTTTTCGTTTAAAAAATCATTTATCGGGCACTCTGAAACTAAAGGAGGGATCGTTTTGAAAACGAAGCAAACCATACTATTGATAGCGTGTCTACTTATCTTCTCAGGCTGTCACTTAGCCGATGATCCGCAAACGATGCAACGTGTTCAAATGGATCGTGAAATAACTCAACAAAACCATGGAACACAACCTTATAACCGCATGAGTGTTGGCGACTTTAACGATTACAGCTATGTTCGTTACAACAAACATGATGTTGAGCCAAATGGTCAGCAGCAAGAGATTATTTATGTTAATCGTGAAAAGCTTTCAGATAGCATTACACGACTAGTTTTAACTAATAACGATGTTGAAGAAGCTGCAACTCTTGTCACTGATCAATACGCTCTCGTCGCCTATTCTTCGACATCAGAGGACCGAGAACTTACCGCAGATCAAGTTAAACGTTCAGCTATCTCTATCGTTCCTCATTATTATGATGTATACATTTCAGATAATGAACATCACTTTGATGAGATTGAACGATTCCAAGGGTTAAGCGCTAATTCAAACGTTCAAGACTCCATTGAACAAACCATTGAATTATTTAAGCAATCTCCTCAAGGCAACTACGACGAAGAGGCTGACTAACGAAAGAAGGGTTGTCCAACTACAGGACAACCCTTCTTTTCTCTTTAGTTTTGAACCTTCATAGCCTCTTTACGTACTTGTGCTTCATTCACTTGTTCATCAGCATGATAAGACGACCTGACAAGAGGGCCCGCTTCACAATGACTGAACCCTTTGCTAAGTGCTATTTCTTTCAACTCTGCAAATTCATCTGGATGATAGTACTTCTGTACTTTTAAATGTTTCTTAGTAGGCTGTAAATACTGACCAATCGTCATAATATCAACATCCACTGCACGAAGGTCATCCATCGTGTCGATTATTTCTTCCTTCGTTTCACCAAGTCCAATCATTAAGCTTGATTTTGTTGGGATATCTTCATGGATTTCCTTTGCACGTTTTAAGAATTCTAACGTTCGCTCATACGTTGCTCGAGCACGAACTCTTGGCGTTAGCCTACGTACTGTTTCTATATTATGATTCATAATATTCGGCCGTGCATCCATTAAAGTCCTTAAGCTATCGAGGTTTCCAAGCATATCTGACGGCAATACTTCAATCGTACAAAATGGATTACGCTTTCGAATTGCACGTACTGTATCTGCAAAGACAGCAGCTCCACCGTCTTTTAAATCATCACGTGCAACCGCCGTAATAACGACGTGCTTTAATCCCATCTGTTCAACTGATTCTGCAACTCGCTCAGGCTCCTGTAAATCTAACTCTGTAGGTAAACCTGTTTTCACTGCGCAAAAACGACAAGCACGAGTACAAATATCTCCTAAGATCATAAATGTCGCCGTTTTACGAACTGCCCAGCATTCATGAATATTTGGACAACGCGCTTCTTCACAAACGGTATGTAATTTCTTTTCGCGCATCATTTTCTTCAAGCCTGTATAGGATTCATTCGTATTTAATTTTATTTTAAGCCATTCCGGCTTTCGAAGATGCTCTTCCTTCTTTGCCATTTCTATTCACTCCATCCAAGCTTGCATATTTCTCATATCTTATACTTTACCATGATTTTTCGTAAATGACCAAACGATGCGAATTAATTACCAATGATTCACTATGATGATTTTTCATTATTTTAACACACTAATGACTAGTAGAGTGGCAAGAAAGGAGCATTGTATGACTATTGCAAAATATATTCTCATTATAACGTGCTTTATTCTCGTTTCATCCCCTCTAGCTGGTCTTGCCAAAGAGACAAACGATTTGTCCACTGAGGACATGTATGAAAATCGAATGGCTTTATATGTTAAAACCGAGGCCATTACAAATGTTCCTTGGTACTACTTAGCAGCTGTTGATACATTTGAGCGAGGCTTGAGAAGGTCACAAAAAGATCGTCCTAATGAAGATGGGTTTATAGCCATTTATTTTTCAGAGGAAGAATGGTCGGGAGCTACGAACCCCAATCGTCAAGATACGAATCCTACTTCTATTCAGTTCTTTGATGGTGTCGGGCTTGATGGTAATGGAGATGGGAAAGCGGATCGAGAAGATGATGAGGACGTACTCTATACATTTGCGCATTATTTAGAAGGATACGGTGTCACTGAAACTGATTTCAAAATCGCATTATGGGAGCGATACAATCGTGTGCAATCCGTTAATATTCCTTTTGGTCATGCAAAAGTGTACCAACAATTCAATTCTTTAGACCTTGATGATCATTCCTTTCCAATGCCCCATCATCACAATTATAGTTATAATAATACATGGGGAGATCGTAGAGGATGGGGAGGAAGGCGAATACACGAAGGAACAGACATTTTTGCCAATTACAACGTACCGATTTTAGCGACCGCTTACGGTATCGTCGAGATAAAAGGTTGGAATAAGTTCGGTGGTTGGAGAATTGGAATTCGCGACTTAAATAATGTGTATCATTACTATGCGCATTTAAGCGGTTTTGAAAAAGGGATTGCAAAAGGCAAGGTCGTTGCTCCAGGTGATGTCATCGGTTATTGCGGAAGCTCAGGTTACGGAAAACCAGGTACCCAAGGAAAATTCCCTCCACACCTTCACTATGGTATGTATCGAGACAACGGTTACACCGAATGGTCGTTTGACCCTTATCCATCATTGAAAAGCTGGGAGAGGGAATCTCGACGTAATCGGTAAGAAGGCACGAGGAGGAAAAGGTAAAAATAGAAGAGCACTGAAAAAGTTTAGTTTTTTGAGGCCACTGAAAAAGTTTGGTTTTAACTTTTTCAGTGGCTTTGAAGTAATGTGCGTAGCCGTTGCCCGATTTTGAAAGCCTTGCAATGAGTGGGTTTCTCATAGCAAGGCGCGCAACGAGCGGAGCCATTACTCTTCCTTGAGTTACTAGAAAGGACTTTTTCAGTGACCTCTAGTTTTTTAACTTTTTCAGTGCTCTCCAAAATAAACCTTTAACCCTCTCTTACTAATTAGAAATATCAGATGGAATGACAAGTCCACCACCACTTGAATATACATCTGGAACTTCTCCCGGAATTGTCACTAAACCAATAGGAATCGTCGTACTAACAGCCTCTGTGTTTGTCGCAAATGGAATAACAATTTTCACATCGACTTCTATATGAAAATTCACTTGAATGGTCGTATTATTAATTCCTGTATTAATGACTTGAGCATCCAAATCTGTTTGTACATCTCCAATAGCTGAGAACCGCACAGGAATTTGCGGCCCTAATTGAGCCAATAACACATTTTTAGTTGCTTGACCTAACGGAATACGGTAAACAATTCCACCCTCTCCATCTATTTCATCATTATAACTAGGTAAGAAAACCTCACCTCTCTCAATCGCTTTTAAGTGGTTTTGCACAAGCTGCTGCGATTCTTGTACAACTTGGTTATAAATTTGCGTATTAAATTGAATGGATCGAATCGTTCCATCCTCTCCATACTCCTGAATAAATAAGTCCTCTTGATTTAATTCTTCTGTAATTCGTGAATTAACAGCATCACTAATGGCTTTAGTTGCAATGACCTTTGTTTCCGTAGTCGCTATATGAATGAGCGTTGGTCGAATCCCCTGATCTACAATCCAAAGGCCTTGAACGGTTAATATAATAAAAATAACAAAAGACAAAAGAAGGACATACCGAAACGGCAGTGGGCCTTTACGTGTCCTTGGTCGTATTGTTCTTGGTGCTCTCACGCTCAAAAACCCCCTTTGCGTAATCTATATGCAAAAAGGGGGCCTAGCTTGATAAAAAAATAAGGTACAAAGCCAATTAACGAAAAGAATACTTAATTGCGAATGCGCTCATATAATCGAAATTCATGTGAATATTTATTTTTTTCATCAACCTTACCTTTTTCAGTAGATTTCAAGTGCCACTCTTGCGGATTGATATTTGGGAAATATGTATCTGCTTTAAATACATCATCAATATAGGTGACATATAGTCGATCAACAACATCCCAGAAAAGGTTAAAGATTTCTGTTCCTCCAATAATAAACACTTCATTTTCTTGAGATGTCAGCCGTTGAAGCTCCTCTTTCGTATGAACCACTTCACAACCTTCAGCTACAAATGAATCATTACGAGTAATGATGATGTTTCGACGTTTAGGTAATGGACGACCAATGGATTCATATGTTTTTCTCCCCATTACAATTGTATGTCCTGTCGTCACACGTTTAAAGAAGGCTAGATCATTAGGAAGATGCCACGGTAAATCATTTTGATAGCCTATTGCTCGATTTTGATCCATCGCAAAAATAAAGGAAATCATACCGAAACAGCTCCTTTAATATGCGGATGTGGATCATATCCAACTAATTTGAAGTCATCAAACTCAAAATCAAAAATGGATTCTCTCTCTGGATTAATCTCCATTCTAGGTAATGTTCGCGTATCACGTGTTAATTGCAATTTAACTTGATCTATATGATTTAAGTAAATATGTGCATCGCCAAATGTATGTACAAATTCACCAGGTTTCAATCCAGTAACTTGAGCCATCATCATCGTCAAAAGAGCATATGAGGCAATATTAAAAGGTACACCTAAGAAAATATCTGCACTTCGCTGATATAACTGACATGATAGCTTCCCATCATTAACATAAAATTGAAACAAACAATGACAAGGCGCTAACGCCATTTCATCGATCTCAGCCACATTCCAAGCATTAACAATGATCCGTCTTGAATCAGGGTTATTTTTAATTTGGTCAATGGCCTCACTAATTTGATCTACAGTCTTACCATTTGCCCCTTGCCATGATCGCCATTGCTTCCCATAGACTGGACCTAGGTTTCCTTTTTCATCCGCCCATTCATTCCAAATTCGAACACCATTCTCCTGTAAATACTCAATATTCGTATCGCCCTTTAAAAACCATAATAATTCGTGAATGATGGAACGCAAGTGTAGCTTTTTAGTCGTTAACAACGGAAAACCCTTTTCCAAGTCAAACCTCATTTGGTATCCAAATGTACTGATCGTTCCAGTTCCAGTTCGATCTGATTTTTCATTTCCTATTTCCAGTACATGCTTACATAAATTTAAATATTGCTCCATCGATTGATCCCCTCACTAAACAGTGTTTGCTAATATCGATTCAATCTTCACAATCGTCACATCTAATCGTTTCGCTAAATCCAGATCATAACAACCTTGAAGATCACATCCATTTTCTCTTATAATACGCACGACCGGGTGCGTCGTTAAATTTTGATTTTGCTTAACGACAATACCTTCTCTGCCATCACTCAGCGTAACAGAAAGCCCTTCTGGATACAATGCAACCACACTCCTAAAAGCTTCAACCAAACTTCGGTCAAACTGAGTACCAGCTCCTGCATACAATAATTCCAATGCCTCATTTGGTAGCATTGCTTGACGATAGACTCGTTGTGATGTAATGGCATCAAATACATCTGCAATAGCAATCAGCTTTGCATACTCGTGTATTTCATTACGTTGAATTCCTCGTGGATATCCAGATCCATCTAGACGTTCGTGATGTTGAAACGCACAATGAGCAGCAAGCAAAGGCACATCATGTTGCTTACGCAAATACTCAAAGCCTTCATTCGTATGAGCTTTAATCATACTAAATTCTTCATCCGTTAATTTACCAGGCTTATTCAATATTTCTATCGGGATCATCATTTTCCCCACATCATGTAGGATCGCTCCAAGTCCAATCTCTTTAAGCTGCTTCTCATTATAGTCTAATTCAAGAGCAAGCCTCAACGTATAAACCGTTACATTTAAGGAATGAGTAAAAACATAGTTATCATATGTGATGACATCAGATAAAATCGATAATGCTTGTTTATGGCTGTTTAAATCATTTAATATTTCATCAATAACTTTGCTAAAATGTTTATTCATTTGCGGACTACTGAACGCTTTGTTTAATGTCGATTTTTCTGAAACAACACGAAATTCTTTTTTTATTGTTTTGATTGCTTTTTGTTTTGTCTCTCGTTGTATCGTCTCTTCAATTTCAATATCAGCCGTTCGATCATCCTTTATATATATAAACGAAATACCGAGTTCATGTAAACGACCAATCATTCGACTAGACAAAGAAATGCCCTCTTGAAGGAGAACTTGTCCATTATCATTATGTATCGTTTTAGCTAAAATATCCCCTTCTGTTACTGCCTGAGTAGAAACTAGTCTCATGATGTACTACCCCTTTTATATTTTACCATTATTCATTCTTTAGTTTACATCATTTCTAGTCTACTCGTCCTTAGTTTTAGGAAAGTATTTGACGAAAAAAAAAGAAAAGCGCAAGGAAATAACGATAAAATTCCATCCTCTTACACTTTTCGACGTTTATTTCATTTTCAATAGGGCTTCTCTCCCTATTTCACCAGTAGTAATTCCAAGCTGTTCCGCTTCTAATGTCACAGATTCAAGTGGAGCTTCCAATAATTGTTCAATTGTTCGAACCCCGACAGCACGCCCTGCCACAATTTTTCGATCCTTTAATTTATCATTTAATAAAGCAACATCTAATGCACCACACATAATATATCCGACATCATTCGTCACAGCCATGAAATTAGTTTTAGGAAGCTTTAGCGTCACAGCAATAAACGTCTGATCATTAATTTGAATGGGTGTCATCTCTAGCATAAGACCCACATCCTTTCATTCATATCACGTTCTATAGTACGGTATGAATGATCATCTACTTATGTGAGCATTACTAAGACCCAATTTCCTTCAAAGCTACTTCAAATACATCTCTTAAGACTTCTGGCATGAAATAAACCTTCTCCTTCGCTTCTGAGATCGCTGGGAACAAATGGCCAAAGGTGTACATATCCAAAGTTGCAATGGAATAAATGTCATGAGCATTTAACGGTTCTCCATGAACTTCAATTGAATGAACCTCACCTAACTCGCAGTCATACGATAAGCCTGTAAAGATGGTTTTACCTAATATTTCTCCCCGAAAACCAAAGCCCTTTAACGCTAATTCTTGTATTTCATTTGATTCCCCACGTATGATCACTTCTTTAAGTGCCTTTCCTGACAGTTGAACAACACAAGGATTAATGGGGTGGGGACAAGCACTTAAAATGTCTGCCTTAGAAATATTACCACTTCTTAAAGAATGTAAAATAACTCCCGCATTAATCATCCCTATCGTCTGTCCACACCATTTGGCTAATGCCTCACATAGTCTCGTTACGATTTCTGTTTCCTCAAACCAATTGACTTCATAACTGTTCGGCAAAGTCGTGACAACTTGTACTAATTGTTGCTGTGCCTGTTCTGCTAAATTCTCTAGACAAGCATCAGACTTATCATCTGTTGTTAACAGATTCTGACCAGGGTGAAGGCACGCGCGTTTGCTAACAATCGTATGCTGATCAAAATCAAGGACAAGGTCCACCTCGCCTAGATAGGCACCATGCTTTCCTGCTTGTGCAATTAATGTTTCATTGATGACTTCTCCTTCTTCTAGCACATGATGTGTATGCCCACCTATAATCACATCAAGTCCTTCAATGCTTTTAGCAAGCTCACGATCAGATCGTAATCCTAAATGAGATAAAAGTACAATTACATCTGCTTCCTCTTGTAAAATAGGCAACCATTTTAATATAGCTTCAATTGGGGGGAGAACCTTCCAACCTAATTGTCCATAAAAAAGTTCAAATGGTGCAGTTACGCCAATAAAACCAACCTTCACACCATTCTCTAATGTACAAATATCATAAGGTTTACACCAATTAGGATTTCGGTTAGATTGGTCAACTAGATTGGCTAATAACACTTGAAAATGAGACTGGTTATACATCTCATTTAACTGTTCATATGAAAATGTGATCCCTTCATTATTTCCAATAGTTGCATAATCGACTCCAGATTCGTTTAATAATGTCACATTTCCTTTTCCTAGCGTAGCCTCAGTAATTGGGTGACTTCGATCTGCATGGTCACCTATATCCAAATACAATGTATTAGAATCGCGATTTGCTTTTATATGAGCAACTATGCCTGACCAATAATTAAATCCACTATGTATATCATTCGTATGAAAAAGACGTACTTGTTTTTCTTTCATCTTACCCTCTCCAATTTACCTATTACTCACCAAAGAGATCAAGCTGTTTTGGTGCTAGCCCTTCGTACTCAATATGTAGCATATCTATAAATTGCGCCGCATTATCTGCTGCATCTCCACCAGAGTTATTATTAAATACAACATACACATCCTTCGAGTTGAGTTGCTTCGTAAAATGAGCCCACTCTTCTAATTCTTCTGTTCGATAGCGATACAAATAACGCACGTCGCGCCACTTCCCATTTCCAGGATCATTCCATCCGTGAACATTACGACCATGCATCCGAATTAACGTCTTTTCATTATGTGTACTTGCAACAACAGTTGGGATGGAGCCAATTCCAGCTTGTGGTTCGTCACAAATACTATGTATCCACTTCTCTTGACGCATAAATGCTAATGTCCTTTCTTTCATCTCCTCGGTAAACCATGTTTGATTACGAAATTCTAAAGCAGCTGGCAAATCGCGAAGCTCTTGCTTCATATACCGTAAGTATTGAACATGCTCCTTTTTACAATCAAACCAAGGTGGGAATTGACAAAGCACCATCGCTAGCTTACCAGCTTTCTGTAATGGTTCAATCGATAAGCGAAACGCCTCAAACATTTCTTCTTTTGTTTCATAAGGGTCGCATCCCTTCTGGTGTCCTGTCATCCCTTGATAAGCCTTGACGATGAATTGAAAACGCTCAGGAGTTTCGGCCACCCACTTATCCATATTTCGCTTCGGTTGAATCGCATAAAAAGCTGAATCCAACTCAACAATAGGAAAATGCCCTGCATACGTTTGCAGCTTTGCCCCTGTTTCACCTTTATACAATGAATAGTGGTCTCCCCAACCAGCAAGGCCAATATAAATCATTGTCATGCTCCTCCTGTATTAACATAAAAATTGAATACTCCTATCATACCATTCCTATTCAAAACAAAGGGTGCCAAAAAAGTTAAAAACCAAACTTTTTCAGTGCCCTCAAATAACCTTGCTTTAAGACACCGTTCACTGATATTTCTTCATTTCAGTACGGCCATCCAAAACGAGACATACACGATTCTCTCTTTTACATAATTTAAAATGTGTTAAGATCGTAATTAACAAGAGCAATGCGGCCACTACTCCAAGCCACCCTTTTAAGCTATCCTGAGTAAAAAGAACAGTCGATAATGGAAATAATCCATGGCTTGTGAGCAGAAGATAAAACATAAAATTACCACCCCAATGAAGACCTATACTCATCCATAATGAACCTGATTTCCACATGACGATAAAAAAAACCGCTCCCATTAACGCATACCTAATCCAATAAGGGAGCGGTAAGCCCCAGTTTGGCAAATGATACGCAACAAACAATACTATTGAAAATAGCAATATGAACTTGATTGTGAATAGACCTTGTAAGCTCCGATATATAAATCCTCTCATTAATAATTCTTCAGCAAAAGCAGTATAACTAGTTGTAACAAGGGCAAAAACGATCACGACCAACATCTCATTAACAGAGATTACTCCCTGAATTCGATTACCCATGAATAGATAAATCACTACAAATAAAACTAAATTGAAGGATAAACCTACTATAAATCCTAAAGCAAGATTCCTACCCCACCTCTTGTGAAATCGCAGTCCTAACTGATTTAGTCCACCATAACCTACTAAGCGAACTAAATAATGGGTAAGTGGAAAGAAGAGAATGACAACAATTACAAACAAAACTTCATTCAATACAAATGGAACATAGCTTAACACAACTAGAAAAAGGAACACGCAAATTCTATAAAGATTGTTCATCATCATTCGCCTCATCTCATATCTATTTGATTGCTTTTTGTTTTTAACATAATATGAGGCAATAACCATATCTAAGGTAGAGCCATGCCTATAGAATTAAACATAACAGCATCATGATGACTACACAACCTAAACATTCAACCTTTACAAAACCTATATTTTTCTTTAGACATCTTCAAATTAAAACGGGACTTGCTCTTCAATATCAGCTTTCAATAAGGCTGTCTCGACAATAGCTTCTACCGCTAAACCATACGCTTCAAACCACGAACCAATGATACCTAGTTTTCTCCCTTGAATTTCTTTCTCTTCGTCTCTAGAAACTTCAAGACTATAGCCAAAAGCCGATAAACCTGAACCAATTGTTTGTAACCATATAGCTACTACCGCTTGACGCTCAAGCAAAATAGCTTCTTGATCCTCTTCCTCTTTCAACTCTTGGAGTTCTTCCGTTGTGCCCATTGCTTCAATAAAGGTTCCGACAAATTGCACCCAAACCCCCGTAAGAACTTTTGATTCAGCAGAGCTTAGTGCAAGTTTCTCACCATTATTAACCTTATTTAATTTTGTTTGAAGTTCATTTATACTTTCCTTTGTCACATCTCCATTATGATCGAGAATGGGCTCTCTAAACCTATATCTTTTTGAACGTTTTTTTGAAAGCATAGACTTCGCTCCGTATCTCATATTGATACGATTAGCATATGCTGTAGCATTTGATAAGGTTTTCCCTTTCATCTTTTATAACACTATTTGAAAAAAGTTGTCATTACATTCTCCATTATGTATTTTATCAAAAAAAATGCTTGATAAGGGATTATCCTTAATCAAGCATTTCTTTAATAGTGACGAACCGATCACAAGTTATCCAATAGAACCTTCCATCTCAAATGAAATCAGGCGATTCATCTCAACCGCATATTCCATCGGAAGTTCTTTCGTAAATGGCTCAATGAAGCCCATTACAATCATCTCAACTGCTTCTTGCTCAGGAATACCACGGCTCATTAAATAGAATAATTGATCCTCTGATACTTTTGAAACCGTCGCTTCATGCTCAAGTGTGATGTTGTTATTTAAAATTTCATTATATGGAATGGTATCTGAAGTTGATTCATTATCCATAATAAGCGTGTCACACTCGATCTTCGCCTTCGAACCTTCTGACTTACGACCAAAGTGACAAATTCCACGGTATGTTACTTTACCACCATGCTTGGAAATCGACTTCGATACAATCGTCGATGAACAATTCGGTGCTAAATGATGGACCTTCGCGCCAGCATCTTGATGTTGGCCTTTACCAGCAATCGCAATCGAAAGGATCGTACCTTTTGCTCCCTCACCGCGCATAATAACAGCTGGATATTTCATCGTTAGCTTCGAACCGATATTACCGTCAACCCATTCCATTGTTGCACCTGCATCAGCAACCGCGCGCTTCGTTACAAGATTGTAAATATTTGGTGCCCAGTTTTGAATCGTTGTATAGCGGCAATACGCATCCTTCTTAACGATAATCTCGACAACCGCACTATGAAGGGAGTTTGTTGAATAAACAGGAGCTGTACACCCTTCTACATAGTGAACGGAGCTGTCTTCATCAGCAATGATTAACGTACGCTCAAATTGCCCCATGTTTTCTGAGTTAATTCGGAAGTAAGCTTGTAATGGTGTATCTGTTTTCACACCTTTTGGTACGTAAATGAACGATCCACCTGACCAAACTGCAGAGTTTAAAGCCGCAAACTTATTATCAGAAGGAGGAATTGTTTTTCCAAAGTGCTCTCTGAAAATGTCCTCATGCTCTTTAAGGGCCGTATCCGTATCTGTGAAAAGAATACCTTGCTCTGTAAGATCTTCCTTCATATTATGGTAAACAACCTCTGATTCGTATTGAGCTGAAACCCCAGCTAAATACTTTTGCTCCGCTTCTGGAATCCCAAGTTTGTCAAAAGTATTCTTAATTTCCTCTGGTACTTCATCCCATGATTTCTCAGACTTCTCTGAAGGCTTAACATAGTACGTAATATCATCAAAATTTAGCTCACCTAAGTCGCCGCCCCATTGTGGCATTGGCATACTGTAGAACGTTTCTAACGATTTCAAACGGAAATCTAACATCCATTGTGGTTCGTCTTTCATTCGGGAAATTTCTTCAACAATTTCTTTTGTCAAACCACGTTTTGAACGAAAAATCGATACGTCACGATCCGAAAATCCATATTTATATTCCCCGATTTCTGGCATTTTTTTCGCCATGTTGAACCCTCCTTATTTTATAATCAAACACTACTTATTATCTTCTATTCCCTTTTCCATTGCTTTCCAAGCAAGAGTTGCACATTTAATACGTGCTGGGAATTTTGTAACTCCTTGCAGTGCCTCAATGTCACCAAGGTCAAAACGCTCTTCATCATATTCATTGCCAAGCATCATGTTAGAGAATAGATCAGCCATGGCTACTGCCTCTTCTGTCTCCAAGCCTTTTACAGCCTGTGTCATCATCGAAGCAGAAGCGAGACTAATCGAACAACCCTCACCTTCGAATTTCGCATCTTTCACCTTACCGTCTTCAATTAATAACTGAAGTTGAATACGATCTCCACATGTTGGGTTATTCATATTAACTGTTACAGCCTCACCATCAAATTCACCACGGTTGCGTGGGTTTTTATAGTGATCCATGATGACCTGTCTATAAAGTGTATCAAGATTAGAAGACATCTCCAAAATACTCCTTTGCTTTCACTAAGCCTGCTACAAGTGCATCAATGTCCTCTTTTGTATTATACAAATAGAAGCTCGCACGTGCTGTTGCTGTGACATCTAACCATTTCATTAATGGTTGAGCACAATGGTGACCTGCACGAACCGCAATCCCTTCCGTATCTAGTACTGTCGCAACATCATGCGGATGCACATCATCGATATTAAATGTAACAAGCCCTGTACGTTGCTTCGGACCGTAAATGGCCATTCCTTCAATATCTGTTAAACGCTCTGCTGCATATTGAGCTAGCTCATGATCATGTCGCGCAATCTCATCAAGACCAATTTCCTCTAGAAAGTCAATGGCTGCACCTAATCCAATCGCTCCCGCAATTATTGGTGTGCCTCCTTCAAATTTCCAAGGTAGCTCCTTCCAAGTCGAATCCTGTAGGCCAACGAAATCAATCATTTCTCCACCGAATTCAATTGGCTCCATCTTCTCTAGCAGCTCTTTCTTTCCATAAAGAACTCCTATGCCAGTCGGCCCACACATTTTATGCGCAGAGAAGGCGAAAAAGTCACAGTTTAAATCTTGTACGTCGACATTTAAATGTGGTGCACTTTGTGCGCCATCTACAATCATTATAGCATCTTTTCGGTGGGCCATTTCAGCTATTTCTTTTACAGGATTTACAACACCTAACACATTCGATACGTGCATAACAGAAACGATCTTCGTATTCGTCGTGATAACTTCCTCAAGATCATTTAAATCAATTGTGCCATCAGCATGGAGCTTCACGTATTTCAACGTCGCTCCAGTTGCTTTAGCAACCTGCTGCCATGGAATAATATTGCTATGGTGCTCCATCGGGGTAATGACAATTTCATCGCCTTCCGTTAATTGACTCCTGCCATAGCTTGAAGCGACCATGTTAATCGCCGTCGTCGTGCCTCTTGTAAATATAACCTCAGCAGTTGAAGAAGCGTTAATAAATGAACGCACTTTTTCACGTGCACCTTCATAGCCATCCGTTGCATGAGTACCGAGCGTGTGCACGCCACGGTGAACATTTGAGTTATACTCACGGTAATAGCGATCGAGCGCTTCGATGACTTGAACAGGCTTCTGAGATGTTGCTGCGCTGTCTAAGTAAACAAGTGGGTGGCCGTTTACTTCCTGGTTCAGTATCGGGAACAGCTGCTTAATCTCTTTTGCATTCATTATTTAACTTTCCCTTCAATTGCTTCTCTTAAGCGTAGCTTTACTGATTCAATCGGAAGCTGTTCTACAACTGGTGCTAAGAAGCCATGAATGACAAGACGCTCTGCTTCTTGACGAGAAATACCACGACTCATTAAGTAGAACATTTGGAGTGGATCTACCTGCCCAACTGAAGCAGCGTGGCCTGCTGTTACATCATCCTCATCAATTAATAAAATCGGGTTGGCATCTCCACGTGCTTTTTCACTTAACATTAAAACACGCTCTGTTTGAACACCATTTGATTTTGTTGCACCGTGTTCAATCTTCGTAATACCATTAAAGATCGAAGTTGCAGCTTCACGCATAACACCATGCTTTAGGATATGCCCTTCAGAATGCTTACCATGATGGAAAATTTGTGTGGTGAAATTCTGCTTTTGATCTCCACGACCAATGGAAACAGTCTTTGTATCTGTCCATGATCCGTCTCCTACAAGGTGAGTTGTATTTTCAGAAATCGTATCACCATCATTCATTTGACCTAGCGCCCAATCAATACGTGCATCCTTTTCAACATGGCCTCTACGAACAACATAGGTTGTCACGTTGCTGCTTAAATGATCAACTGCACCGAATGCTACCTTCGCTCCTTGCTTTGCATATACCTCTGCAACAATATTCGCAACCATTTCCCTGTTTGTCTGTGTAGCATAGTTTTCAACATATGTCACCGTACTGTTCTCTTCAGCGACTACGACTACATGGTTGTTATATGAAGCCTCAGCTGTCTCAAATGAAAAAATCGCTTGTAACGGTACTTCTACATGTACATTGCGAGGAACATAAATAAACACACCACCGTTTACGGTCGATACATGTTGTGCAAGAAGTAGGTTCTCTTCCGCCTTCACAGCTTCACCGAAGAAATATGGCTTCAATTTATCTGCATGCTCTTGGGCCGCTGTTTGAAGGTCTGTGAAGATGACACCCTTATTAGCTAATTCATCCGAAACCTTTTTAAATACTGCTGTCGTATCTTGTTGAACGAGAAGATTTTGCTCCTTCGCTTCCTCATCTATAAGTTCTTTTATAGTAACTGGCAGCTCATTAACGGTTGAAACAACCTCTTTTTCAGCTAAATCAAATATAGCCTTTTGAAAGCTCCAATTTTTAATATTTGTTTTTTCTGGCTTTGGTAGAGCTGTTTTTTCTGAAAGCTCTAACCCTTTCAAACGAAGTTCCTCAAGCCATTGAGGTTCCTTTCTCTTCTTAGAGAATGCCTGAACTTGATCTTTTCCGATCAATATTTTCGTCTCTACTGACATACATATACCCACCTTTTACGTATATTTCTTCAATCTCTTACGCTTCTTGATTCACACGCTCGTCTTCAATGCCAAGCTCAGTCTTAATCCAGTCATAACCTTCAGCCTCTAAACGTTCAGCTAATTCATATCCACCAGACTTGACAATTCGACCTTGCATCATCACGTGAACCTTATCAGGCTTAATGTAATTCAGTAGACGTTGATAGTGTGTAATAATTAAACAGCCGAATTCTTCTCCACGCATATCATTAACACCTTTTGAAACGACTTTTAAAGCGTCAATATCTAAACCTGAGTCAATTTCATCAAGGATCGCAATTTGTGGCTCTAGCATTAACAGTTGGAGAATTTCATTACGCTTCTTCTCCCCACCAGAAAATCCTTCATTTAAATAACGGTGTGAGAAAGATTCATCCATTTCAAGTAAACCCATCTTTTCATCTAGTTTACGAATGAATTTCATTAAAGAAATTTCGTCACCTTCTTCACGCTTCGAATTAATCGCGGAACGTAAGAAATCAGAATTCGTAATCCCACTAATTTCACTTGGATATTGCATCGCTAAAAACAAACCTGCTTGAGCACGCTCGTCCACTTCCATCTCTAGCACATCTTCTCCGTTCATATGAACAGATCCACTTGTAATTTCATACTTAGGATGTCCCATAATAGCCGATGCAAGAGTAGATTTACCTGTACCGTTTGGACCCATGATAGCGTGAATTTCGCCACCTTTAATTTCAAGGTTGAAATCTTTTAAGATTTCTTTTCCCTCAATAGACACTTGCAAATTTTCAATCTTCAAAAATGGTGCTGACATAATTCTCATACCTCCAATGTATTTCGCTAATTCGTTATTGTTAGCGAGTAAAAGTAATTGATTGTTGTTCATTGATTCTCAATTTATTCTCATTACAATCTTATAACAAATCTAGATAAAATTCAAGAATTCACCCTCAACTGATCTTAACTTGTCACCTTATCTTTTTATTATTATAAACATTGAAAAGAGAGTAGCACCGATGGCACTACTCTGTTTTATTTTATCATAAAATGTAAACACAAGCGAAATCGAATCCTCTTATTTTTCTATTTCTTACTGTACAGGCTGGCTATCTCCTAGCTCTTTCATTGCTTCTTGAACAAGTGTGACTGCTTGGCTCATAGCTGCACCACCACCAAATGCTGCTGAAACACCAACCGTTTCTAATATTTCATCCTCTTTGCATCCTTCATCTAAACATCCTTTTGTATGATAAATAATACAATATTCATCTTGAGAAAAAATACTAATCCCTAAGGCGATTAACTGTTTTTCCTTCTTCGAGAGCGTGCCTTTTTCAAAGCATGCTTCTGTAAATGCATTATATTTCTTCGCTATCGTAGGCATTTTTTTCGTAAATACACCTATTCCTTCTTTATAATCTTGTAACGCCATTTGAATTGGACTTTGATCCTGTTGGTCCTGCTGTTGTTGCTGATCCATTTTATCATCCCTCCTAGTCTTTTAAACATCTGTATTATTTACAGGGAGGTTGTATGATATACGAAAGAAGTACCAGAAAATGAATGTGGAAGGCCTCTGAAAAAGGACCCTCGAAAAGAAAACGATCTTTTCCTTGTGCCATGCGGAACCTCATTCCGTTAAATAGACAAATATTCTACTTTTGCATTAGAAACGGAACGTCATTCCGCTAATATGCCAAAAGAAGAGCAAAACGAAGCGTAAATGGCCAAATAGCGGAACGAGGATCCGTAATAACCGGAATAAAGTCAGTATAAAGGAAATAACGGAATGACGTTCCATCAAGTCGCAGCACAACTTAATGAAGAAAAGACCGCTACCGCTAGGCCATTGAAAAAGTCCGATCTTCTCAAAAAAATGTGGGAATTACAAAGCCACTGAAAAAGTACAAATTAGCTTTTTCAGTGGCTTCATTTCTAGTGTCTATTGATTTAGTTTTGAACAGGAATAACCGCTCCATCGTATTGTTCATAAATAAATTCGCGAATTTCCTCTGAAGTTAACACTTCATACAAGGCTTGAACTAATTCACCCTCTTCATTACCTTCACGAACAACTAATAGGTTTGGCTGGAGAACATCCTCACCCTCGAAAGCAATTCCATAAGCATCAATATCAACTCCACCTTCAAGGGCATAGTTCGTATTGATAACGACCGCATCACCTTCGTCATTTTCAAATGAAGGTGCTAACATTCTTGCTTCGACTTGATATTCATCAAATTTTAAGTCTTTCGGATTCGATACGATGTTTTCCACACGTGCAAGCTCGCCATCTTCAATATTAAGCTCAATTAAACCAGCGCGCTCAAAAATCGGTAAAATACGTCCATGGTCACTAATCGAATCACTTATAATAATCGTTGCACCATCTGGAAGTTCATCTAAACTACTATATTCTTTTGAATACACACCAATTGGCTCATAATGTATTTCACCAATACTAACAAAATCATATGCCTCATTTTCATCCATTTGCGAAGCTAAATACCCAGGTGTTTGAAAATAATTTACATCAATTTCATTTTCCAGTAACGCTTCATTAGGCAGAATATAATCAGAAAAGGTTGTAATATCTAGCTCAATCCCTTTCTCCTCCAATATAGGAGCCGCAGCCTCTAATATTTCCGTATGTGGCACAGCTGACGCACCGACACGTAACGTTTCTAACGAATCCTCATCTGCTCCATTTCCACATGCTGCTAATGTAACTGATAATCCTAATGCTGCAATTAAACCCGCTACTTTTTTCATCTTTCTTTCCCCCACTCTTATCTTTTGTCTGTTTTATGTGTAAAGTAGTCCCCGATCCATTGAATGATAAAGACAATAATCAGGATGGCTACTGTTGCCACCAATGTAATCATACTATTATTACGTTGAAACCCTTCTAAATAAGCCAAGTGACCAAGTCCTCCAGCAGCAATAACACCTGCCATTGCCGTATAACTAACGAGAGCAATCGCTGTAACCGTTATGCCTGAGATCAAAGCTGGCATCGCCTCTGGAATTAATACTTTGCGAACGATCGTGAAAGAGGACGCGCCCATTGCTTGTGAAGCCTCAATAACCCCTTTATCAATTTCCCTAAGAGCAATTTCTACCATTCGAGCGTAAAAAGGTGCAGCACCAATAATTAACGCAGGCAAAGCTGCATTTGCACCTAACATCGTCCCAACCATTGCCCTTGTAAATGGAATGAGAAGCACAAGTAAAATTATGAATGGAATTGATCGAAATACATTGACAATCGTACTAAAAACAAAATGGATAATGGCATTCTCCCATAAGCCACCCTTACTCGTCACATATAATATAAGACCAAGTATGATTCCCAATACAAATGTAACGGCAACGGAGATCGTTGTCATGTAAATTGTTTCAACAGTTGCTTCCCATAATTGATCGACTTTAATTTCCTCAAGAAGATCATTCATCATTCTTGATCACCTCCACATCAACCTTCTTCTCTTTGATGAAGGCAATCGCATCATTGATTATGTGCTCTTCCCCTTTAAGTGAAACAAACAACGTCCCATATGAACCATTTTGAATCTTTGTAATCTTACCTTGTACAATGTTTACTTCAATATCAAAAGCTCGAATTAATTCCGTAATAAGCGGGCTTTCTGTTTCATCACCAACAAACGTTAATTGAACCATTCGGCTATTTGGTTCACTCGCCAAGGAAGCTAAAGCCTCAACGGTCTCTTCTGGCTCGGTAATTTGTTTAACAAATTCTTTTGTCATTTTCTGCTGTGGTCTTCGAAAAACGTCTAGAACAGGACCCATTTCAACAATTTGTCCTTCTTCCATGACGGCAACCCGATGACAAATTTTTCGAATCACATGCATCTCATGAGTAATTAAAATAATGGTTAAACCAAGCTTCTGATTAATATCAACTAATAGCTCTAAAATCGAGTCTGTCGTTTTCGGATCAAGAGCAGATGTGGCTTCATCGCACAAAAGCACACTTGGATTGTTGGCTAATGCTCGTGCGATGCCGACACGTTGCTTTTGACCACCGCTCAATTGGGAAGGATAACTATCTCCACGACCTTCAAGTCCAACAAGCTCGATTAATTTATCGACTCGCTCTTTCCTTCGCGCTCTATCGACACCTGCAATTTCCAGAGGAAAAGCGATATTTCCTCGTACGGTACGTGACCATAGAAGGTTAAAGTGCTGAAAGATCATGCCAATTTCTTGACGCGCCTTTCGCAATTCTTTTGCTGATAGAGTGGACAAATCACGCTCTCCAACAATGACATTACCTTCTGTCGGTCTTTCCAACATATTTAGCATGCGGATCAGTGTGCTCTTACCTGCTCCACTATAGCCAATCACACCAAATATTTCACCTTCCTCTATCGTTAAATCGACACCGTCCACTGCTTGAACGGGTCCATTTTTCGTATTAAAACGTTTCTTGATCCCTTTTAATGAAATCATCGAAAACCACTTCCCTTCGAGGTCAATCAAAAGGTATAGCCACCCTTTTTGAACAACCTCTTATAATACTTTATATAAAGACCGTATTTATTAAAAATAAAAAAATCCTTCCTGTGCGTGACAGAAAGGATGATACATTCGTCCTTCCTCTCATCTTTCAAAGTGGTAAACACTTTGCAGGATTTAGCACCTAATAAGATGATTTATCACCTTATCGGTTGCTGGGCATCGTAGGGCCAGTCCCTCCGCCTCTCGCAATAAGAGTTTTACTATATGAAAATACTAATCTTTTAGCTCCTATGAATAATAGCATAGGAAAAAATCAGCTGTCAATGAATGCTGATCAGTATTTCTTGCCAATTTTGTGAATAGCCTTACATGTTAATGACCCATAAGGGATTACGAAGGCACTAATAAAGGTTTTTAACCTTATCAGTGCCTATTAAATACAATGAGAGAAACCGTTGTCTCCTTTAAAAAACCTGATATGAAGTGAGTTTCTTGTATCAAGCGAACAATTAGCACCAGCCCTCATCACAATTTTCTACATAGGATTGAACATCGTTAGGCTTTTTATTTTCATATCTGTATATTTTATCTGCGTCAAATTCAAAACCTTCAGCCATTTCATGCTGCAGGCCTTGGTTTGTTTCCATTACTTGACCAATCTTGGCTTCCCCCATGTATAAGCTAAGCTTCCCATCTTCATACTTACCTTTCACTTGACTGGTCACATCAATCTTCACAAATTCCAATTCCACGTAAGCACCTCCTTATATATACAAAAGTTACGTATAGCTTCCCCAGAGTAAGCTAACTTATCATAACGAAAAGCAAATCATTTAAAAAACGTCGGCTGTGCTTCCGAATTCATATAAAAAAGAGGTTCCAAAAGATTTAACCTAGATCCTTTGAAACCTCTGTATTGTTCATTTCTACTCTTGACTAATCATTTCCTCATATTGTTCCGCTTGCATAAGCTCATCTAGCTCCGCTTCTTTACTTGGCTTGATAATAAGCATCCATGCTTTTTCGTATGGAGATTCATTGACAAGCTCTGGTGAATCATCTAAATTTGCATTTACTTCAACGACTTGTCCACTAATTGGAGCATACAACTCCGAAACCGTTTTCACTGACTCTACATTCCCAAATGGCTCATTAGCTGTCAGTTCATCACCCACTTCAGGCAATTCAGCAAATACAATATCCCCTAACTCTTCCTGCGCAAAATGAGTGACCCCAATTCGAACTTGACCATTCTCTTTCTTCACCCATACGTGCTCTTTCGAATACGTTAGCTCTTTTGGTAATTGACTCATGGTTAACCTCCTACTTTTCATCTATGCTCTTTAGTATAACGTGATGCTGTTGAAAAGAAAAACAACTTATTTCCAATTTTGTTCAAATAAGTCTTCCTTAAAACCAACCGTCACTTTCTTTTGATCAGTCGTTAACGGGCGCTTAATTAACATTCCATCAGAAGCAAGCAATTCTAACGCTTCATCTTCTGTCATTGTTGGTAATTTCTCTTTTACATTTAGTTCACGATATTTCTTTCCACTTGTATTAAAAAATTTCTTTATTTCTAGTCCACTATTTTCCACCATGATTTTTAGTTCTTCTTTAGTCGGTGGATTTTCGACAATATGTACATCATTCACTTCTATCCCTTTTTCCTCTAACCATTTTTTAGCTTTTCGACAAGTTCCACACTTTGGATAATGATAAAAAGTTATTGCCATCACAAACATTCCTTTCTCATTTATTCATCCTTAGTATTGCTTAATTTATGTAAAACCACAACCAATATGTTTCATTATTAACAACTTCTCACTAGAATAGACTATTGCCATTTTCTTAAAACTAAGTGTGTATCCACTGGATACGCTTCATGATATGCAGCATTCCCAAAGGAGGATCAACATGCAGCAAACACAAATCTCAAACCAACAAAACCAGCAAAATCAAGCTATTATGCAGCAACCACCAGCGATTATTTCAACAAAGGATCAATTGTATTTAACAGACATGCTTTCATGGAATTTAATTGCGATGAAAAAGGCTCATTTCTTCGCTCAGCAATGTCAAGACCAAGACATTATTCAAGCCCTTGAAAACGCCGGATCCATGCATCAACGCCATTACGAAAAAATACTAACTCACTTGAATGCGAATCAAAATCAACAGCAATCTATACCGGTTCAATAATAGGGAGGGCCAATAAATGAATCAACAAAAAATTAAAAATCCTGAACTGCAAGTACCAAAAACACCACAAATGTCTGAACGCGACTTTATAAATGATCAATTAGCAACGGAAAAATATATGTCTAACGCCTATACGGTTGCATTAAATGAATTAAGTCACGATCAGCTTTATCAAGACATTTCTACCATTTATAACGAAACCCAAAATTGTCAACGTGATATTTATACTATCATGTTCAAAAAAGGATTTTATGCGTTAGAACCAGCTGAGCAACAAAAGCTTTCAGAAGCATACCAGCAATTTTCGGGATACCAATCACAATTCCCTTATCAATAAAAAGTGAAAGGTCTGTCCTAGGATTCGATCCTTTGGACAGACCTTTTTCTAAATAATAAGAAGGTAACGTCAGAGGACATGGTTATAAGCCACATTTTTTTAGTGCCCTTTATAATCACACATTGGCGTTGTCGATATTTCCCGAGAAATATCATTCCCCACTTGAAAGCAAGCTTTTCTTTTGATATGACTTAAGTATAACCGAAAGGAGAGAAGAAAATGGAAACCACGCTACATATTCAAACAGAAGCTCGTGACCAAATGGTTGAAATCACGCACAGAATACAAGACTGGATCAGGTCCATTAACTTTCAGGATGGTATCATTATCGTTAACTCTTTACATACAACAGCAGGAATTACTGTTAATGAAAATGCCGATCCTGATGTAAAGACAGACATGCTTATGAGACTAGATGAAGTATACCCATGGAACCACCCAAAGGATCGTCATATGGAAGGAAACACTGCTTCTCACCTAAAGACAAGTACGGTCGGTCACTCTCAAACGATTATTGTCTCAAATGGGCAATTACTGCTCGGAACATGGCAAGGAGTCTATTTTTGTGAGTTTGATGGGCCTCGCCAACGAAAATGCGCTTTAAAAGCCATTTCTGCTAGATGAGTGAGTATCCACAATTAAAAATTTAAGCAAAAGAACATACACAAAAGTGCACTGAAAAAGTTAAAGCACAAACTTTTTCAGTGCACTCATACATGTTAGAGGAGTACTTTACTTTAGTTCACCTCAAATTAATCTATGCTTCTCTTCTTAATGCCGATAGCACATGGATTTTTGTTGCTTTCTTAGCTGGACGTATTCCTGACACAATGGCTACCGACAAACTAATAAATGCTGCAATGGCAACAAGCTGAATCGGAATCGCAGAAAACGTCACATCCATAAATTCAGGGGTTTCTGTTACTTCCACGAGTACTCTTGGAATGATCCAATTAACAGCAAAGCTAATTGCGTAAGAAATAATCACACCAATGACTACACCTAATATGCCTATAATCGCACTTTCCATTAAAAATAATCTCCTAATTACAGTCGGGTCAGCTCCAATCGCTTTCATTATCCCAATTTCTTGCGTTCGCTCTGTTACCGCCATTGTCATCGTATTAAAGATTCCAATCGAAGCTATAACGACCGCTACTGTCCCTACAATGATTAATCCCGTTTTCAAAGCTGTAAAAAATAACGACATTCCATTAATACGTTCACTGACTGAATCAATTATAAACCCTTTATCCTTTAACGAATTAGATAGGCCTTCAACTTGTTGAGCATCAGTTGCGTATACACTTACCTGGTCCAATCCATATGAATACACTTCACCGTCTATTTCTTCAGAAAGAAGGATTTCCTTTTCTGATATGGAATCAGATATATATACTGATGAATCATGTCTCCATTCCTGCTCAGGCTCCGCTCCTATACCTACAATAACGAACTTCTCTTCATATCTAATATCCTCTTCCCAATCGTAAACGGTTATTGTAACGGTCTCATTTAATACGCTACTCTGATAAGAAGTAGGTTCTTCGTTTTCATCTGAATCGTATAACATTTCATGGGTATGGTAACCAACAATGATTTCATTTTCCTGTTCAGGAAAGCGTCCATCTGCCAAAGAAAAACCCGATTTCTCTTCTTCTTCGAAATTCGTCAACCTTGTAGTCATTTCTCCCGAATAAGAATCAATCGAGACATCCACCGGATATTGAACGTTACTTCGAGTCACTATCGCCTTAATATGTTCAAGCTGATGAATTTCCTCTATATCACTCTCCTCTACTGCCTTCCAATCTTCATCTTCCTCTCTACCATAAATCGAAATTTCATTCATTAATTGATGCTGCATAAACTCATCAACAATCGAATTTTGCAGCCCAAAACCGACTGAAGCAAGAACAATTAAGAACGCACATCCCATCGTTGTAGCTAGTACCGTCATAAATAAACGCAATCGGTTTTTCCCCATATTCCGTTTTACATACTGAAACTGATCATTAAATTGCATGCTGTTCCCCCCCTGATTGAAGCTCACCATCTTCTAAAACAAGGGTGCGATCTGCAATTGCCGCCACTTCCTCATCATGAGTAATCATCACAAACGTCATCTTTCGTTCTTGATTGAGCTTCTTTAATATAGCTAAAACTTCCCGCTCTGTATTTGTATCTAAACTTCCTGTTGGTTCATCAGCAAACACATATTTTGGGTTCGTAATAATGGCACGTGCAATCCCTACTCGCTGCTGCTGACCACCTGAAAGCTCGTTTGGGAAATGTTTTTGATGATCTTTTAAGCCAACCTCTTGTAATATGTCAATTACTCGCTTCTTTCTTTCCTTCATACTGACACCTTTTAAAATCAATGGTAACTCGACATTATCAAAAACCGTTGCACTCGAAATCAGTTGAAAATTTTGAAAGACAAACCCAATATGCTCCAATCGGAATAGAGCCCATTCTTTCTCAGAAAACGTCATTACTTCACGTCCATCAAAACGAATACTTCCTTCACTTAAAGGCATAAATCCTGCCAACAAGCTTAACAACGTTGATTTACCAGAACCACTTCGTCCAACAATTGAAACCATCTCTCCATCATTAATAGTAAAGGTGTTTCTTTCCAATACATGAATATCCTGTTTTTTAGTTCCTTTTCCTACTTTGTAGGAAAAAGATAGATTATTTATCTCGATCATCGTAGCACTCCTTTTTCTTAAATCGTATCGTATCATCTGTATTATATAATGTAATACAGATAATACTCTAATAACAAATAGTATTTTTGTCAATATATTTTTCAAAGATGAACGATGAAGAAGTTACAACCTTTAAAATAAAAAACCTATATTTCTCAATGAAATGTAGGTTTCAGACCAGGGAATTTCTATTTTTCCTATATTCAAAGCGTACCTCCCATCCCGGGAGCGAGGTCGAAGCGCCTTATTGTGGCAACTACTCAAAAAAAGCCTGTCGACTGTCACGCTTTTGCGAGTCTTTGTCGACAGGCTGAAACCTGCATTTCTCAATGAAATGTAGGTTTATCAGTAATAGTACCTTTCGTCTTGCAAAAGGCTATCACTTCAGCTGCTTTCTTTTCAAAAATAGCAAAACTCTGCTTAGTACTACAAGGAAAAACCCGATTAGTAATATTTTGAAATGTGGTGTTGCTGTTTTAGGTAATAGTTCTTCTTCATCATCACTCATAGATTTATATTCTTCATGTTCTCTTCTTAACATCCCTTGGTCTATTGGAGAATGATCATTTTTATTATGATGCTCTTCAGGATCTTCTGGATGGGGGTCATAAGTAACTGGATCATCCTTTTCAGAAACGTAAACCGTTAGGCTTGCATGAATACTAGAAGGATTCAGTACATCAGTCAACTGATCCAACGTTCCTATGAACACATAGGAGCCAGCTCTCATTCCATCATACTGAGGCTTCCCATCATTCCACGTCACATTCACCTCTATTGTCTCTCCATTGTTTAGTAAGACCTCTATAGAACTCGGTAGATTTAGATCTATCCGTTTCGTTCCGTTCACGACAGTAATATCCTCAAAGCGTTCTACTGACATAACGATCGGATCACCTACAATCACTTCAATAGTCACCTGCTCATCACTTCGGTTCTCGATACCACTTAATTGTTCAAGTGTTCCATTGAATAGATAAGTTCCAGACTGTTTCTCGTTATACTTTGGCACACCTTCATCCCAATTTACGTGAACATTCATTTTCTCGCCATTGTTTAACACAACCTCAACATACGGAGGTAAATCAAGATCTTTCCGTTTAATACCATTTTCGACATGAATCCGCTCAAATCGTTCGATTTCAGAAATAAACGGTTCATGAACTTGTACATCAATGGTTACCATTAGTTGTTCCGGATTCTGTATTTCGTTTGACAGATTCCATTCACTAGTAAAAATCGTTGCAATTGATGTTGTAAGACTGCTAAACATTCCTTCTGTTAACACGAAGGTCCCTGTAAACGTGTACGTTCCAGCCTTCTTCTCGTCATATGGAGGCTGACCATCATCCCACATTACATCAATTTCTGTTGTTTCACCATTATTCAAAATGACTTCGACTTTCTCCGGCAATTCAAGATCAGAACGTTTCGTTCCGTTAGCAACACTAATGATAGCTATATCTCCTAAATCACCTACTTCTACAATCGTAGGTTGATCGACCTTCACCTCAACTGCTGCTTGTTTAAAATTGGGATTTTCAATCTCATTTAGCTGATTAAACGTACCCGTAAATTGGTACACTCCTGCTTTCTTTCCATCATATTTAGGGACACCCTCGTCCCATTTCACATCAACGGTTGCTTGACCACCATTATTTAACGTCACCTCGACTTGTTTTGGTAAGCCAATTTCCTCAGAATTTGTACCGTTTGCTACTGAAATGATTTCTAAAGTCTCCACTTCCGTAATATACGGTCGTCCTACTTTTACCTCTGCTACTGCCCTTATATTATTCGGATTTTCGATTCTACTTAACGCCTCCAAGCTTCCCGTGATACGATAAGTACCAGCCTTTAATCCGTTATAGTCCGGGCCTCCTTCATCCCATGTCACATTAATCGTCTTTTTCTCGCCATTATTTAACGTCACCATAACTTGTTCTGCAAAGCCGATTTCAGATAACTTCGTGCCATTTTCAACCTGAATAACTCTTAATGATTCTACCTCTGTTATAAACGGTTTATCTACTTCGACTTCGACTTCGGCCTGCTTGTTATCCGGATTCAGTACACCGGTTGGTAATTCCAGCTTACCCGCAAATAAATAAGTGCCTGCCCGCATTCCATTATACGTTGGTTCGCCTTTATCCCATGTCACACCTACGTGAATCGTGCTTCCATTATTAACTGTAACCTCTACTTGCTCTGGCAAATTCAATTCTGAATGCTCTGTCCCATTTGCCACATGAATGGCCTTTATTGTACCTACTTCTGTAATGATTGGCTCACCGACAACTACATCAACGACTGCTGCTTTTTGATCAGGATTTTCAATCTCTTCAGGCTGCTTCAACACTCCTTTGAATTGATACACTCCAGATGTCATCTTCGCATATTCTGGAACGCCTTCATTCCAATCTACATATACATCAAGATCATGACCGTTATTTAACGTTACATTAACCTGATCTGGTAAGCCAACTTCGCTAAGTTCCGTCCCATTTGCGACATGAATCGCTGCTAATTGTTCTACCTCTGTTATAAATGGTTTTTGAACTACAACTTCAACTGTTGCCGTAATGTTATCAGGATTTCCCACCTTTAAAGGCTGGTCAAATTCACTGTTTATAAGCGAAGCAACAAAGGTTGTTACTTGTTCTATCACTCCCTCTGACAATTCAAAGGTTCCTGTAAACATATAAGTTCCAGCCTTCAACTCGTCGTATAAAGGTTCTCCGTTATCCCAGCTCACACCAATTTGCGCGGTCTCACCATTATTTAATGTAACGTGAACTTCGTCAGGTAATGTAAGATCAGCACGCTTCGTTCCGTTTTCAACTGAAATACTATCTATTGCTTCAACATCAGTTATAAATGGCACATCGACAATCACATCTATCAATGCAGTTAAATGATTAGGATTTCTAACATCACCTGGAATATCAACTAATGTACCGATAAATGTATACGTTCCCGCTTTATTTGCATCATACGGATTGTCTTCATCTGCATCAGTCCATTGCACCTTAATATCCCGCAACACATCTCCTGGACTTACCGTCACTTGTATCGTCGTTGGCAAGCCAACATGATCGATTTCAGTTCCATTGTCCACAGTAATAGGTTGAAACTCTTCTATCCTTGAAATCTGATACGAAAGAACCTCAATTTCATGCGTACTCACTTCACCGAATAATTGGACAGTTATTTCTGCATTTCCTGGTGCGGTGGCTGTGACCTGACCATCTTCATCTATGGAGATTAGATCATCTCCTATAGTAACTTCATATTCAGCATTACTTGTTCCATCAAATGACCCTTCTTCGTGATGGGCGGTGACGGTTATTTGCGTGCTGTTACCAATCTGTAACGTTGAAGAATCGAGTTTCACTTCTACTGACTCCAATGAATTTTCCCATTGTAAAAATGGGAACACCTGATCATTATAGACGTACCACGTATTCGTAAAATCCCAATTAGTAAATGTACTCAGTTGTTTTAACTCTGCTTCCGTTATAGGAATACCGTATCCATTGTCTGGATAATCCCCACCATACACACTTTTATTCCAATAAGAATGTTCAATTATGGCAGAATCATTAGTCAATAAACCGACTAAACCACCAACATGATCATCACCAGTTACGATACTGCTAGAATAGGATTCACTAACCTTACTATTGTCTCTTCCCACAAAATAGCTTCCAACTAAACCGCCAATACTATTTCTACCAGAAATTTCACCTATAGCATATGATTTTATAATGCTCCCATAATTTATACCAACAAGACCACCACCATTGATATTACTCAATTGAATGGTCGTATGAGCAGCTGACTCATGAATCATCCCATAATTCATTCCAACCAAACCGCCCACATTACTGCTTCCCGACAAGGTTCCTGTTACAGTTGAGTTTTCAATATGGGCCGAAGGATAACTATATGCAACTAAGCCACCTATAATGCTATTCCCCTCTATATTTACATCTACTAAATTAACATTTTTAATCACACCCGTATTACCTAATCCGCCAAACAGCCCTTGAACATCTAACCTCCCATCAATGTTCAAACCTTTAATTTCATAACCTTCGCCATTAAACGTACCTTCAAATGCGAGCTGATCGTCACCTAGCGGCTCCCAGCTCTCTCCTGAAAGATACGCTGCTAAATCAATATCATGTCCTAACTTATAATGAGCCCCTAAATCTTCTCTTACAGCATTTAGTTGTTCTGCTGTCGTAATGATATAAGGATGATCAACTGTTCCATCACCTTCAGTAAATAGTTCTACAACAGTTACATCAATATTGCTCACTTCACCATAAAGTGTAACGGTAATAACCGCATGGCCGCTTTCTTTTGGTGTTACAATCCCATTATGATCTACGTCAACGATCTCGTCTCCTTCTGTCACTTTATACTCTGCATTTTGTGTTCCATCATAAGTACCCTGTAGATGAATCGCCGTAACTGAAATGCGACCCATTTTACCGACTTTGATTTCTGATGAGTCTATTTCACTTTCGATATTTTTAATCGGATTTTCCCACTGTAAAATTGGAAATGTTTGATCGTTATAGATGTACCATGTATTTGTAAAATCCCAATTACTAAACGTGCTCAGTTGCTTTAACTCCGCTTCTGTCAATGGAGTACCTATCTCATTGTCTGGATAATCTCCATTGTATACACTTTTATTCCAATAAGAATGTTCAACATATGCTGAATCATCCTTGGATCCGACTAAACCGCCAACATTATTATTACCTGTTACGATACTGCTTGAATAGGACTCACTAATTTTGCTAATATTATTGTTCTTTACATGTTCTCCCACCAAACCTCCGACACGTTCATCACCAGAAACTCGTCCATTAGCATATGAATTTATAATTTCTCCAGAGTTCAAGCCTACAAGGCCACCACTTCTGAAACTTCGTGCTGAAGTTGTAGTAGTTGCGACTGATTCGCTAATCAATCCATTATTTATTCCAACTAAGCCGCCAACATTCATACCCCCTGATACAGTTCCTGTTACAGAAGAGTTTTCAATTCTACCTGTTCCTAAATTAATACCAACTAAACCACCAACAGTGTGCCTAGTAGCCTTAATATCTACATCTACTAATGTAACGTTTTTAATCACTCCAGGGTTTTTAAGTGCACTAAACAACCCTGAATTTTCCCTAAATTCGTTGTCGAATTGTAATCCTGTAATTTCATAACCGTCACCATCAAATGTACCTATAAATGGAGTACCAGCCCGACCTATTGGCTCCCAGCTCTCTCCTGAAAGATACTCTACTAAGTCAATATCAGCTCCTAGTTGATAATAAGCCTCCAAATTCTCTCTTACACCATCTAATTGCTCTGGTGTCGTAATAATATAAGGATTATCAGCTGTTCCGTCACCTTCCGTAAATAGTGGTTCTACAACTGTTACATCAATTGTGTTCACTTCACCATAAAGTGTAACGGTAATAACAGCCTCACCACTTTCTTTTGCAGTTACAATCCCATTTTGATCTACGTCAACGAATTGATCTCCTTCTGTAACTTCATAGTTAGCATGAATCGTTCCATCAAATGAACCATCTTGATGGTTTGCTGTAACTGTTAGTTGAGAAGTCTCTCCAACCTTCAGCTTAGATAAATCAATGTCTACTTCAACTTCTTCCAATGGGTTTTCCCACTGTAAAAAAGGAAACGTTTGACCATTATAAACGTACCACGTATTTGTAAAATCCCAGTTAGTGTACGTGTTGAATTGTTTTAACTGTTCTTCCGTCAAAGGTGTACCGATCCCATTGTCTGGATAATCCCCATCATATACACTCGTATTCCAATAAGAATTCACTATAAAGGTTGGATCATGAACATACCCAACTAAGCCACCAATATCATTATTCCCAGTTACGATACTGTTTGAATAGGAATTAATTATTTTCCTATTGTTAAAATCCCTTGGATGTCCTCCAACCAAGCCACCAATACCGCTATCACCTGATATTTCCCCACTAGCATACGAATTTTTAATTTCTCCTCCATTTTGACCAACAAGGCCACCACCACTGGAATCGCTCACTGAAATGGTAGTCGAAGCAACTGATCCACTAATCATCCCAAAATTTACTCCAACCAACCCACCGACTTCATTACTTCCCGACAAAGATCCTGTAACCGATGAGTTTTCAATTCGAGCAAACGTAAAAGCCACCCCAACTAACCCACCGATATTCCGACTTCCATTTATATCCAAATCAACCAAAGTGACATTCTTAATCACTCCAGAATCATATAACCTTGCAAACATCCCTAGGTGAATACTATGAATATTATTTCCATCAATTTTTAACCCTTTTATTTGATAGCCCGCACCATCAAACGTACCATTAAAGTGATCGATTGGCTCCCAGCTCTCTCCTGATAGGTAGGCTGCTAAATCAATATCATTGCCTAATCTGTAATGAGCTACTACATCTTCTCTAACTGCATCTAGTTGCTCCGCATTCATAATAATATAAGGATTTCCAGCAGAACCATCTCCATCTGCAAACATGGCCTCTTCAACTGTTACTTTCATTGTAGCCACTTCATCGTAAAGTGTAACGGTAATAACAGCCTCACCACTTTCATTTGCTGTTACAACACCAGCTTTATCTACCTCAACAACGTGATCCCCTTCTGTTACTTTATAGTTAGCATGAATCGTTCCATCAAAGGAACCTTCTTGATGGTTTGCTGTAACTGTCAGCTGAGCAATCTCCCCAACCTTCAACTCAGAAAAATCAATGTCTACTTCAACTTCTTCCAATGGATTTTCCCACTGTAAAAGGGGAAACGTCTGACTATGATAGACATACCACGTATTCGTAGTGTCCCAATCATCATATTTGCTAAATTGTTTTAATTCTTCTTCCGTCAAAGCTGCCCCGAATCCATTATCTAAAGAACCTCCATTCTCGACACTCCTATTCCAATAAGAAGCTTCAATAGTCGCTACATCATGCTTTAACCCTACTAAACCACCAATGCTCTCATTTCCTGTTACTAAACTATTGGAATAGGACTCACTTACTTTTTTGTTGCTCCATGATTGATTTCCTATCAAGCCACCGATATTTCGATATCCTTCTACAGTACTCTCAGCATATGATTGAACTATAGTATTTTGATTTTGTCCCACTAAGCCCCCGACATCTAGATTTCCTTTTACGGTAGATTTTGCGAAAGATTGACTTATACCATTTCCATTACTAAGATTCAATCCAACTAAACCACCAATGAAATCATCACCGTTTACATAGGCTTCAGCGGACGATTGAATAACATTACCATCGTTTTCCCCAATCAATCCACCAACTCTACTAAAACCAAAAATAAGACCCTCAGCATATGCTTGGCTAACATCACCATAGTTTCTACCAACTAGTCCACCAACGTAATATCTTCCCTCAACCGTACTATTGATGCTCACTCCACTAATCTCGCCATAATTAAGGCCGACTAATCCACCAATAGAAAAACCTTGATTACTACCTATTTCAATATTTTCTAAGGAAACATTTTTTACTACACCATTCTCACCAATCACACCAAATAGTCCTTGATCGTCTTGTCTGGTGTTACTTCGATCAATTGTCAAATTTGTAATTACATGACCATTTCCGTCAAGCGTTCCATTAAATTGATTAGAGCTGACCCCAATCGGTACCCACCCTTGTCCAGAGCTGTATGCTGCCAAGTCAATATCATTCTCTAACTGATAATGAGCGTTTAAATTATTTCTAACTTCATTCAACTGCTCAGCCGTTTCAATAACATACGGATTTCCCGCAGATCCATCACCACCAGAATACATCGTTGAACTTATACTTGCTAATTCCATGACAGACCCATCCTCGGCTTCTCCTACTTGAGACGTTTGCCATGAATGATCATCTTGTTTAATTTCAAGGTCCTTTACTACATCCTTATCATCATTCTCTTCAATATCTTCCTCTTTATCTATATCAGAAGTGAAGTCTAATTCTTCATCTTCTTCTTTAACGTTTCCTTCACCACCTAACAAGCCCTCTTCTTCCTCAGTAATCAATACATCACTCGCTTCATCTTCAGCGATGACGATTTCGATTGGCAGAACACTTGAGTATACTAACAGTAATACTAGACTAACCAAACCGATTTTCTTCTTGAAATAATTTCGCTTACTCATTTTTCCCTTTTCTCCTCTCCATTTGACGAAGTAACCTTATTTCTGTGGCTTTATAGCAATCTCCTCGTTTCATCTGAAAAACATAGGCCTTTCATCGTAATTCATGTATGTAA
Source organism: Halalkalibacter sp. AB-rgal2 (assembly GCF_041821005.1). Classification (NCBI taxonomy): domain Bacteria; kingdom Bacillati; phylum Bacillota; class Bacilli; order Caryophanales; family Bacillaceae; genus Halalkalibacter; species Halalkalibacter sp. AB-rgal2. The sequence continues at coordinate 45,593 of NZ_JBGUAV010000007.1, read as the reverse complement.
CCACTCATATCATTTATCCTACTGATCGTAGTTTAAGTTTTGTTTAAGTTTTCAAAATTTCCTAAAATTAAGAAAGGACATGAATCATCTTTCGGTTTTCATGAAAATCACGAATAACCCCACTGTGTTCATCTCCCAATAAACTTTAAACTTTCATATCTTTGAAAAAAAACAGCCTCAAAGTCTTTTTGACTTTGAGGCTGTTTTCATAAACTAATTATATCTTCTCCTAACCATCACCACATACAAAGCTGGTACAATGAGCAGCGTTAACAAGGTTGAAAATAAAATTCCTGAAATAATTGTAATCGCTAATGGTGTAAAAAGTGCATCACCACTTAATGCAATCGGTATCAAGGCAACAATAGACGTAATCGCTGTTAAGAGAATCGGTCGAATTCGTGCTCGACCTGCTTCTCTTACGGCATCTAACAGTTTCATTTCTGTACGTAACCGCTGCTCGATAAATTCAATTAATACAATCGCATTGCGTACAACGATTCCTGTCAATGAAACCATTCCCATCACGGCTAAAAAGCTAATCGGTGTTTGCGTCACAAACAATCCAAGTATAGCCCCGGCAATCGCTAAATAGACAGCGACTAAGATTAAGAACGGTCGCGTTAAAGAATTAAATTGAAAAGCCACTAATAAATAGACAAGAACAAGAACAATGATAAATAAGACGATAATTTCCGCAAAGAAATTATCTTGATTCTCATTTTCTCCACCTAACACAATTTCATATTGATCACTCTCTAATTGCATTTGAAACGTCTCAACGATAACTGAAACTTTCGCTTTGAAATCTTCAACCGTTCCAGGGAATGCCCTTATCGTAATCGACCTTTCACCATTTATATGAGGGATCGCTCTTAGTTCCTCCGTATAATCAACTGTAACTAAATCAGACAATGGAATCAATTTTGGTAGCCCTTGCTCTCCTTGTGATGTAACAGCTAGCTCAAGCTCATCAAGCTGAAGCTCACTTCCTCTTTCAATGCGGTCCATGAACATGACAATTCCCATCGTTTCATTCCCATCATCAAAAGCTTGCACAGGTACACCTTCAGTCGCAAGTCCAATCCGTTGATTTATATCTCGAAGGCGAATATTTTCATCCTCCATTTGGTCACGATCGACACTGTAAATAATGGTCGGCTCTGATTCCCCGACATCATCCATGACCAATTCTGCTCCCAACGCTTGAATTTCTTGTGTCAGGTCATTACGGATATCGATTAGCTGTTCCATGCTTGTTCCTATCAAAGTAACTGTAACTGGGGCTCCACTTGGTGGTCCTTGTTCGATTGTCTCTAAAAAGATCGTTGCCTCTGGAAATTGATCGCGAACAGGCTCTGTCCATTGTTCGATCAATCCTTGTGCAGTTTGATTCTGACGGTCTACTCTTACAACAAGCTGACCAGTATATTCACCGCTTTGATCGAGGGAGCTATTAAATAAATTCGGTAGACCGCTTCCAGCAAAAATACTCGTTTCATAAACTCCTTCATCTTCTTCAAAATAAAGAGCCATTTCTGCTAACCTATCGTAGGTCTCATCAAGTGTTGTCCCCGCAGGTAAAGTCACATCAACTGTCACTTCTTCACGATCAGCTACAGGAAAAAACTCAAATGGTGTTAGCATAACGAGACTAAAAATAGCCGCTGTCGCAAGTAAGCCCACCACTGATACAGTCACAGGCTTTTCTCCGATATTCTTCAGTAGCTTATCTGCATAGAAATCTTGTACCCATTTAAATAATTTTCCAAGTAAGCCCGCTGAACTGTTCTTCCTATTTCTTTTCCCTTCTCGAAAAAACAAAAAGCGCAGGATTGGAACAAATACTAAAGCAACAACAGTCGAAGCAAGGGTCGTCGTAATTAAGATCGTCGGCATTGCACGAATAAAATCACCGTTTGCTCCACTCAGAAAAACGAGTGGTGAAAAAGTAAAGACGATAGCTAATGTTGATGTCACGATCGACACCCATATTTCCTTCACTCCGTTAATAATTCCTAATTTCGCGGAGTCACCTAACTCATATCGACGTTGAATGTTATCATTAACGACAATAGAATCATCCACTAATATCCCTAACGCAATAATGAGTCCAATGACTGAAATCTGATTAAGATCTACTCCTACAAACGGAAGTGGAATGATCCCCATTAATACTGATAATGGTACAGCTAGTGCAACAACAACCGCACCAGGTAACGTTAAACCTAAGGAGCTTGTAACAATTACAGCGACAACCGCAATCACGAGCGACATAAAGAGCCCTCTAAATATCTCATTCACAAGATCAGCTTGTGAATAATAAGAGACTAACTCAAACTCATCTGATAACGAAGTCGACAGCTGCTGCACCTTATCATCTACTCGATTATGTACAGTTGGAATGTCCTCACCTGGTTGGACAACAACCGTGAATGAAATAGCTGCGGTTCCATCAATCGATATTCGATCATTAGGCTGTTTTGCCTCAATCGACACTGAGCCAACATCTCCTATAAAAACAGCATCCCCAGCAAGATTTTGCCCAATTAGCACACGCTCTAGCGCAGCAACTTCTCTTGTTTCTTCCATTTTCAATTGATACAAAGAGCCATCCACTTCTTGCTTCCCAAGCGGCGGCAAGTCAAACTCATTCTCCAATGCATGGATAACATCTAGGAAAGCAAAACCTTTAGCCCCAAGTTCTTCCGAATCTAACGTAAGAGTAATCTGCTCTTCTTCAACCCCTTTTACGATCACATCCGCAACACCAGCAACTCGACTAACCTCATCTTCCCATCTCTTTATTTCTGAATACAGTGTTTGCATCTGTTCAGGATCATCTGCTGTAATCAAATAAGAGGAAATTGGCATATTCGATTGCACATCTGATACAGTAGGTGATTGAACCTCATCTGGAAATGTGACTGAAGCATTTGCAACCAATTGTCGCACTTCTCCCATTACTTCTGACTTATCTGCTCTTTCTTCTATTGTTATAACGATTGAAGATGCACCAGCAACTGAGACAGAGCTTATTTCTTCAATTCCATCAATCGCTAGTAGATTTGCTTCAATGGGGTTTGTTACATGTCGCTCTACTGCATCAACCGTCGCACCCGGATAGACCGTAGTAATGGTGCCAATATTTAATGTTGTTTCCGGAATTTCACGCTGTGGCACAGTTAAAAAAGTATAAACACCAACAATAATAAATAATAAAAACAAAATTAAAAACAGCTTAGAGCGCTCTAACAGCCCATTCATCGGCCTTTTCCTCCATCCGCATCTTAAATTTCACTTCCTCCCTTATATTCACATAATCAGACAACCTTAAACCAAATAAATGTGACTACTTAATGAATGATACAAGCTCTCCTGATAACAACATTGAAAAAGCCTAATACAAGAATAAACTTGTATTAAGCTTACGTACTAGATGAATGCTCATAAATTACGTTTCTAACCGAGGCTTTGTCGGATCACAATTAGGATCCTCTATATCCGTTGACTCTGCTAGCTTGATTAAATAATAGCATTGCTCTCTCATCATATGATCTGCCATTAATGGTGCAAATGTTCCTAACGCTTGTTTACTTAATTCAAGCTCCTCAATTTCATCAACAAAGCTTTGAAATAGGTGCATTTCTAATGCTACATCATGGTTAAAACGATCTAACGCAGGAAAAGTCGACAGGTTCGTTCGGAGAAATCCTTTTAATTCAACTGCCTTTAAGTAAAACTCTTCAAATTCCTTCGTAAACGCTCCACTTTTATCGCGAATATTCTTTTCAATCCGATCCATGTTATCTGTAATGGCCCCAGCATGACCTGCTGCATCTAACAGCCAAACTAAATGATGATGGAGCTCATGGAACATTGGAGGAGACTCCCCTTTTTTCAAATAGTCCAAAATCATTAAATATTCATCTAGCTCATTAACCATATGATTAAGAAACGTTGGTCCTAAATCAATTTTTATTTCACCTACTAAATGCTGTTCAATTATACTAAGCTTGAAGCGCCTCAGCTTCTCTACCTCTTCCGCTGTTACTTGGCTAAGTATAATCGGATCTTCTCTATTAACATTTTCCAACAATTGATCAAATGCATCAATATAATACAACGCTTCAGTAATCTTCTCTTCTTCACTAGGGGCTAACGCATCATGAATGAATCGTGCATGATCACCAAGCACCTGTAACCAAAACCCATTTTCAAATGCTGCTATTTGTTCAAATGAACTCATTAGACGATTCCTCCTTTCACTTCTCACCCCAAACATATCGCACATTTTCAAAATTTATGTCTGTCCAAAAGTAAATACTTCTTACAGTTTTTATGACCATAAGAAGTACTTTTTAGCGTTATCCATTTTCATCAGCACTTGCCCCATAAATAGCCGGTACTGAAATATTTAATAGTCGCAAATAAACCGTCAACTGACCACGATGATGATACAGGTGATTAAACATTAACGAGCGAATCATCACCCATCGTGGTTCTGTCATTAATATTTGTTCGCCATCAACCATTGACCAGTCTGCTTCAAGCTGTTCCTCATTCCAAATCGTTAAGTGCTTCATCGCGATTATTTCACTTTCTTCTAAAGCATTTAGTAGTTGTGTAATTGATTCAGGTTCACCTAGAGGAACAGTTGGAACCTCCCGTTTTAGCTTACTGAACAGCTCTGATAATCGGCCAGGTATCAACGCGATGTGTAAACCTAATTGACCTAACGTCATCGATTTCTCATGAGGTTTCCAAGATAACTTGTCCTCCGGTATTCTTTTCAATGTTTCTCGTGTCATATCCATTTCCCTTTTATATTCTTCGATAAATGTTTTTTGCAAGTTCATGTAAAACACCCCTTCTATTTGCGGTAAAAGATCTAGACTTTGCTTGTCTGATACACAAGCAACACATTTCCACAGTGAAAAGTCCTCGTACTTACTAGCTCAATCGCTCGTGGTCTTGCTTGAAACAGTGGTTGACCCTCACCTAATACAACTGGATTCACAATGACGCGATACTCGTCAATGACGTTATGCCTGATCAACGTCGAAGCAAGAGTAGGACCAGCTAGCAAAACGATGTCCTTCCCTTCTTGCTGCTTCATAGCTAGAATCTCATCTTCAATGTTTTCCTTAACAATGCGTGCATTCCACGTTACAGCATTCAGCGTATGAGAAAAAACAACTTTACGGAGTGTATTCATTTTACGAGCAAAAGCACGGTGTTCTTCGCTGTTTCGCTCATTCTTCTCCGCTTCAGGCCAATATTCAATCATCATTTCATAAGATCGACGACCATAGAGTAACGTATCAACTCCATCTAAAAAATCATCCATATAAGCTTGCATCTCTTCATCCCAAACATGCCATGAAATATCTCTATTCTTCTTTTCAACAAAGCCATCTAAAGACGTAACCATTGATAAAATAACCTTCCTCAACCACATTCATCCCTTCCTTAGAATTATGTTTTCATCGATGTCTCCATCATAACAAGAAACAGCTTCCCCTATTTCTTTTTAATTGCTCTATTTACATACATACTGAATGTATGTTAAAATCTTATTATATTCATATTCCTAGGAGGTACAAAATAATGAAAAGCTTTTATCCTGTTCTATTAACAAACAAATTGACCGAAAGTAGCCAATTTTATCAAACGCATTTTGGCTTTAAAGCGATATTTGAAGACGTTTGGTACGTTAGCCTGCAAAAAAATTCTTTTGAACTTGCCCTTCTAAACGATTCTCACGCGACAATTCCAGAAGGATTCCGAGAAAAAACTGAAGGACTTATTCTCAATATTGAAGTTGATGATGTTGACACGCTTTACGAGGAATTAATCCGCAAACAAAATTTACCATTACACTTAGATATTCGTGATGAAGCGTTTGGTCAACGCCACTTTATTACGAGTGATCCGAACGGTATATTACTCGATATTATTAAAATCATACCACCAGATGAAACCTATAATCAGCATTACAAAGAAAACATTTGGGACAAACAATCATGACAGAGTCAGTAGCTTTAAAAGACTATTTCAGCGAAGAACTTGCTCATCATCTTTCGACACTGATCGTTCCACATTACCCTTCGTTTCAGTCCGAAGCCTTTATTGATTCTGTTAAACATCAAGTCTTGCCACTACAGTTAAAAGCTAGGGTAGCCGTCATTAGTCAAGCTCTGAAGGAACAGTTACCAGATAATTATCCGGACTCTCTAGCCATTTTGTTAAACATCCTTGGTCCGGAAAACAAAACAGAGGAAGGGATGTTTACAAACGGATACTTTCTCATGCCAATTGCTCACTTTGTTGAAACATATGGTCTTAATCATTATCATTTATCTATGCAGGCTCTTTATCAGATTACAAAACGACATACTGCTGAATATGCCTTACGTCCATACTTAGCTCATGATCCAGAGCAAACCTTAGAAATTTTAACAAGCTGGCTAAATGATACAAACTCTCACGTCCGCCGCCTTGTCAGTGAAGGAACACGTCCTCGCCTACCATGGGCGAAGAAGATTGATGTGCTGAAGGGCGATATTACGTACCACTTCCAGCTTCTTCAACCATTAGTAAACGATCCATCGCCTTATGTCAGAAAATCAGTCGCCAATCATATTAATGATCTAACGAAAACCCACCCCGAACAAACGTTAAGCTGGCTTCGAAATGAAATCACAAGCTCCATCGACTATAACAGCCGTGTTATCCAACAAGGCTTACGAACATTAAAGAAACAAGGAGACGCAAGAGCACTTGACATATTAAATGATCTCGAGTAAACCATAGAAGAGCGTATATTATGTAAAAGGAGTCTCCATACAATGAAGAAAACAAAAGCCGAAGCAGAAGCAACGATTGAAACACTAATCGAGACGGCTCGTAAACAATTTGCAGTGCAAGGATTTTACAAAACGTCTCTTGAGGAGCTTGTAAAGGAAGCAGGAGTCACAAGAGGAGCACTCTATCACCATTTTACAAATAAAAAGAGTCTGTTTCTCACCGTTTTTGAAAGGATACAAAGCGAAATGGCTAAAAATGTTGAGCTTGAGGCCGTAGGAAGCACGGATGTGTGGGCGCAATTATTAAATGGATGTCAAGCGTTTATCCTTTCAGCCATAAATGAAGAAAATAGGCAGATCATCCTAATTGATGGTCCAGCCGTTCTTGGCTGGGAAGCATGGCGACAAATGGATGCATCATATTCGATGAAGCTACTAAATGAGCAGCTTCACACTATGCAAAAAAACGGACACCTTAAACCGACCTCCATAGAAGCTCTTACTCATATTCTATCTGGGGCGATGAATGAATCTGCCCTTTGGCTAGCTCAGCAGTCTGATTACAGAACGAAGCTGAAAGATGTAATGGACGTTCTTACCGAAACAATATACACATTTAAGCAACATTCATGATTGGCACTCCCTCAAAAGAGGAAGGTGAACCTCAAAGAGGCTGCTGAAAAAATTCATTTGTACTTTTTCAGTGACCTCTAACTCAACCTTCCTCTTTTTTATGCTTCATTATTGGAGTATACCGAAGCATCGCCACCGTCTGATCGAACACCTTTGATTCAATCAGCTCTAGGTTTGTTTTCGTTTGCAAACTAGGAAATAAGCGACGTCCTCCCCCTAGTAAGATAGGGTGGATATAAAGATGGTATTCATCAATCAACCCTAATTTAATAAACGTTTCAGCAAGGGTTGCTCCACCAAGTGACATATGCTTCCCAGATTGTTCCTTTCGATGATTGATGACAGCTTCAATATCATTGTTTACGAGTATGCTATTTCCTTCTACCTTCTCAAGCGTGTTTGAAAAAACAACTTTTTCTATCTTGTTCCACATACGTGCAAATTCCACTTCGTCTTTTGATGCTTCACGAGCCTCGGCACGTTCTGACCAATAATCTCTCATATTCTCATATGTTTTTCGCCCGTAAAGATGTGTATCAAAGTCCTTTTCTTGTTCATTGAAATGTTGAAACAATTCTTCGCCTGGTTTTCCCCAATCGATTTCATGATGGGGTCCTTCGATATAGCCATCAAGCGAGACCATTTGAGAATAAATAACTTTACGCTTAATCATGTTACTTTCCTACTGCTTCCATCACGTAAGACGTCAATGTCTTAATCTTGCCATCTTTATGTTTATTTAACTGATAGACATCGCAAAATTCATATATTCTCTCTTCTCCAGATGGACTAATTGTTTTCATTTTTCCATTAGCAGCAGCTGTTTTCCCATGTGTAATGACATGTTCAATTGTAAGTTTATAGGACTGTCCGTCATCCATTTCCTTCAACAAACGAATCATCTCTTCTTTCCCCGTAACGGTTCGATCTCCAACCATCTTCCAAACGACATCATCTGTTACACTACTTGCAATAACGTCTAAATCCACATTCGCAAAAGCTTGATTAAACGTTTCAATAAATGCTTGAAGTTGTGTCTTCATTTTTCTTCACATCTCCTTTCTTTTCTTCATCTAAGTATAACAATTGTTTCACTAAGTCATTACTTTTATATTGCTCAATCACTGTAATCCTGAAATACTTCCAAAAAAACGATGTAACCGGGATGAGGGGCACGCTATACAGTCGGGCGCTGAACTAACTGGCTACGCCAGTTGATTTCAGCTTTCCCTATCCCTACTCTAGTCGACCACCCCATCCGACCGCATTAGTTTCATTTTTGCCGAGATAGCACCTTTTTCCTACGTCTAAATCGTAAGAAAGTTCAAATCACCATCCATCATAAAATTCTTTCAGATGGATGGTGATTTTCATTTATCCTTTACTTGTAGTTTGGATCATTTGAGACTAGGGCATGTAGGCGTTCAATCGTTCTAGCTTTTGATAGATATCAAGATTTCCCAGACCAGTGTGAGCTATACATGGTACTGGTAAACTCACTGTACAAATCCACCAAGCAAATACTCATCTTGCATTAACACATGATAAGCTCCATCCGATTCACGAAGAACGTGCACAGTTGCTTCTGTTGTTTCAGCTTCTACAAACGGTCCATTGTAAGCATCAATCATTAATTCCACTTGGTATTCCAACCAGTTATCAACATCTTCTTCTCCCAGTTCAATGGCCTCTGTCAGATCTTGTTCTATTTCATACATAATAAGAGAATCGAATAACCCTGTAATCGATAATGTAACGATAATTTGCTCTTCATCCATCAACTGCGAATCTACCACCTCATAAGTCGTCTGAGACAGTGCATTCATATAAGAATCAGCTAACTCATCAATCAATTCATCACGTACAAGATCTCCCATATTTCTTCTAGTATTTTGACGGTAAAATTCAACAAAGGAATCCCTCTGAAATTCACCATCTGCCTGCTTTTTGTCATCTGACCTTGAGCCAGCAACCGTTTCTCCAAATCCATCAACGTTCTGAAAGACCGTAGCTTGAATTAAAGCATCAACATAAGTAGCTGCTTCTTCTTCAATTACTTCAACCTCTTCTTCCGAAAGATCAACAGACACAGACATAGCATCATCATCTAATCCAGCTGATGCCGACTCTGCTTGCACAGGTCTTTCAATCTCATCGATTGCATTATACTGTGTATACGTTGTCGTCAAATGCTCATCGAATACCAAATGGTCATCTAAAAGCCATTCGCTATCAAATTGAATTTCGAGACTTACTTGTTGTTCAAACGTATCCACAAGATTTGTTTCTTTATCAATCGTAAGAGTAAACTCTAACTGCTCAATGCCAACTGCTACTATCTCAATATCATCAAAAATATTCTCCATACTATCATTCGTCATTTGATCAGCTAAGTGTTGTTGTTGTTCATCGTCACCGATATAAGTCAACACATAGTGCTCTTCTTCTACTTCAAGCTCAAAAGCTTCATTCACATCTTCCACATAATGATCAAATCGTTTTAACACATACTCATACTCATTAATGACCTTCTCAATTAGAAAGCCAATACTATTTTCATCAAGCTCATCCTCATCGATCATCCCGATAACTAATTCATTACCTTTATAAACTTCTAAATACTCGTCATATACTATCGAATACACACCTTCATTCAAATCCATTTGAGCAACCCACTGAATATCAATCGACTCTGTTGTCCCTTCCGTTTCAAGTTGCATGGACTCAACCGCCTCATGAGCCTCTATTCCCCATTCAAATACGTCCTCAACACTCGCATTATCTGAACATGCTGCCAGTAGTAAGACTGAAACACTAAACAAAAACCACATTACTTTTCCCATTTCTCCTCACTCCTTATCTCTATTAAATCAACTTACTAATATTAACATTTAACGAGTTATTAAATGTATAATACAGTAAAAAACAGAACTAAATAACTGTATGGACATGAGGATATGTAGAGAATATGACCTATAAGATAAACCTTGTAGTATAGAAACACTCATCCTCCAGTATGTACACCAGTGGACTTCAGCTTGCTCTGTAACCGTTGCAAAATTAAAAAGCCTGCCATTGTCAAGCGCTCAATATTTGAAGCCACCGTTACTCATTAGGAGCCACACAAAAAAACCAGCTCAAGGAAACTCCTTAAGCTAGCTAACAATCTTCTATAGCTCTTCACCATTTGTCGCAATGACATGCTTGTACCAATCAAAGCTCTTCTTCTTAATACGTTTATTCGATCCCTTTCCTTCACTATCACGATCAACGTAAATATAGCCGTAACGCTTCTTCAGCTCAGCTGTTGACGCACTTACTAAGTCAATCGGCCCCCATGACGTATAGCCAATGAGATCGACACCATCACCAATTGCCTTTTTCATCTCACGAATATGAGCTTGTAAATAATCGATTCGGTAATCATCCTGAATTGAGCCATCCGCTTCAATCGTATCAACTGCCCCTAAGCCATTTTCAACAATAAAGAGTGGCTTTTCATAACGATCATAGAGCATATTACAGACGGTACGTAAACCGACGGGGTCAATTTGCCAGCCCCATTCAGATGCTTCCAAATAAGGATTTTTTATTCCAGTAAGCAAATTTCCTGACGTTTGTTCCTTCACATGCTCAGGATCTGTACTCGCAACAAACGACATATAATAGCTAAAGCCAATATAATCAACAGTATGCTGCTGCAAAACATCTAGGTCGCCATCCTCCATTTGAATCGCAATTCCATTTTCCTCGAAGTAGTTCTTCATATAAGCTGGATAATGACCACGTGCTTGAACATCGGAGAAGAACAACGTCTTGCGATCCTGTGACAACGCAGCAAACATATCCTCAGGCTTTGATGAATACGGGTACGTTACCATTGAAGCGATCATACAACCAATCTGTAATTCTTCATTTAATTCATGACCAGCCTTTACCGCAAGCGCACTTGCAACAAATTGATGGTGTGCGGCTTGGTAGATCGCTTGTTCATCCTTCTTTCCGTCTTCAAACAGTAACCCTCCACCTGTAAAGGGCGCATGTAGCAACACATTAATTTCATTAAAAGTCATCCAATACTTGACCTTCGTATGATAACGTTTCAATAGCACCTTTGCAAATCGCTCAAAAAGCGCTACAACTTTTCTATTTTTCCAACCACCATATCCCTTCACAAGGTGGACAGGCATTTCATAATGTGAAATCGTAATGACCGGTTCAATATTATACTTTAATAATTCCTCTATGACGTTATCATAAAATTGCAATCCTTGTTCATTAGGTGTTTGCTCATCCCCATTCGGAAAAATACGCGTCCACGCAATCGAAAATCGGAATGCTTTAAAGCCTAATTCAGCGAAAAGAGCAATATCCTCCTTATACGTATGGTAAAAGTCAATACCTTCATGATACAAATTGAAATCCTTCATCGAAAAATCAGGAGGGCTCATAATCCCATTTGGTGATACATCTGCAGTTGAGAGACCTTTTCCACCCTCTTGATAGGCTCCTTCTAACTGATTAGCCGCAACGGCTCCTCCCCATAAAAATCCCTCTGGAAACTTAGCTAATTGACTCATTAATAGCACTCCTTTTTTATAGTTCTAAATCCTGTCCATTCGATTCAATGACTTTCTTATACCAATAGAAGCTTTTCTTTCGTGTACGATTTAACGTTCCTTGCCCTTCATTATCCTTATCAACATAAATATAGCCATAACGCTTTTTCATCTCACCCGTTGATGCACTCACAATATCGATTGGTCCCCAGCTCGTATAACCGATAATATCGACCCCATCTTCAATCGCTTCACCCATTTGCTCGATATGCTGACGTAAATAGTCGATTCGATAATCGTCTTGAATCTCACCTGTTTCCGTTATTTTATCAATCGCACCAAGTCCATTTTCAACGACAAATAGCGGTTTCTGATAACGGTCATACAATTGATTGGCCGTAATACGAAATCCTTTCGGGTCAATCGTCCAGCCCCATTCAGATTTCTCTAAATACGGGTTAGATACGGAACCAAAGACATTTCCACTCGTTTGATTTTCCAACACTTTCGGGTCTGTACTCGTTGCCCGACTTGCATAATAGCTAAAGCCGATATAATCAACGGTATACTCCCTTAACAGCTCTTCATCACCTTGCTCCATCACAATCGACAAACCCTTCTCTTTAAAGAAGCGCTTTGCATATCCTGGGTATTCTCCTCTTGCTTGTACATCAATAAAGAAAAACGATTCTCGATCGACATTCATCGCTTCAGCGATATCATCTGGATTACATGTATACGGATAAGTCATTCCTGCTGCTAGCATACACCCGACTTTAAACTTCGGATTAATCTCCCATGCTGCCTTCACCGCTAATGCACTCGCTATTAATTGATGATGTGCAGCTTGATATTTGACCTGCTGTTGATCCTCCCCTTCTTCAAACACAAGACCCGCACCAACATAAGGTAAATGAAGCAGCATGTTAATCTCATTGAAGGTCATCCAATAGGTTACTTTATCCTTATAACGCTTAAATATTGTTTTCGCATACGTTTCAAAAAAGGAAACGAGCTGACGACTTCTCCAGCTTCCGTATTTTTTAATTAAATGGACAGGAACATCAAAGTGAGCAATCGTTACAACTGGTTCAATGCCATGCTTCAACAGCTCATCAAAAAGCGCATCATAAAAAGCTAAACCAGCCTCGTTTGGTGTTTCATCATCTCCATTTGGAAAAATTCGCGACCACGCAATTGATACACGTAATGACTTAAATCCCATTTCCGCAAAGAGAGCGATATCTTCTTTGTAGAGATGGTAAAAATCAATTGCTTCATGCGAAGGGTAGAACTCACCTTCTATCGGTGTTAGTTGATCAAGCTTCCCTAGCATCACGTCCCAACGCTTCTGACCAGTTGGTAACAGGTCGACGGACGTTAACCCTTTTCCATCTTCTAAATAAGCACCTTCAGTTTGATTGGCAGCAATCGCACCGCCCCATAAGAAATTTTCTGGAAATTGAAATGTTGACAACATACCCCACTCCTTTATTTAATTGAGCTATTATTTTCCGTACACAACTAATATAGGTGGACTGTTCAAAAAGATATATTATATCTCTTTTTGAACAGCATCCATCATTATTTCTTCAATTCAATTAGACGATCTCCTTGCTTCACTTCTTCCTCCTCTGTCGTAAGCAATTCAAATTGGTCCGGATTTGTAATAACAATAGGTGTGGCTATAGAGAAGCCTGCTGCTTTAATTTTTTCAATATCAAATTCCGTTAACAGTTGTCCTGCTTCAACACGCTCTCCTTGCTTCACATGAGCTGTAAAGTGCTCACCCTGCAATTGAACCGTATCCATTCCAACATGAATCAGAATTTCAGCACCATTATCAGCCTTGATGCCTAATGCATGCTTCGTTGGGAATAAGGCCGATACCGTACCTGAAACTGGAGAAATAAGCTTCCCTTCCGTCGGTACGACTGCAACACCTTTTCCAAGTGCCTCTGTAGCAAATGCCTCATCCTCGACTTCCGCTAAAGAAATCACTTTCCCAGTAAACGGACTAAGAACTGTACCCGCTTCAATCGTTACTTCTTCAGGCGATTGATCAGCTGAATCACCTTCTTCTATAGGTGATTCGCCTTTGTTCACACCACCGAATAAGTACGTTGCGACAAGTGATAAGACAAATGCGAGAATAGCCGCAAGAACAGGTCCCCAAACGGTCATATCTAAGCCATTTGGACCGATGAAAGTAGGAATTTGGAAAATACCTAACCCACCAATCATATATCCTCTAGCGCCAAAGAAACCGATCATCGCGCCACCAATACCAGCAGCTATACAGCTAAAGATAAACGGCTTTTTCTTCGGTAACGTTACCCCGTAAATCGCTGGCTCTGTTACGCCAAAGATTCCTGAAATAAAGGCTGGAATACTTAATGTTTTTAAATTTTGGTTCGTCGTCTTTAAATAAACCCCTAACACTGCTCCAATTTGAGCGAACGTCGTTGCGAACATCATCGCAAATACTGGATCTGATCCTGTTGTCGTTAAGTTATTAATAGCAATCGGCACAAGCCCCCAGTGTAACCCAAATATAACGACAATTTGCCATAAACCCCCGATGAATATTCCAGCAATAACAGGACTTAAATCATAGATGAAAATCGTTGCTTGTCCTAAAAGCTGACTTGCCCATGTTGCAATCGGTCCAATGATGATAAATGTCAATGGAACGACAATAAGCAATGTAAAAAATGGTACTAAGAACATCTTCACTACATCAGGAATGATCTTTCTCAAAAACTTCTCAACTTTTGATGCAAAGTAAGCGGCTAAAATAATCGGTATAACCGATGTCGCATAGCTCATTAGAATAACAGGAATACCTAAGAATGTAATGTGTACAGGCGATTCGAACACTGTACCAGCAAATAATACATATTGTGGTTCACTTGCTAAAATACCTTCAATCGCTGGATAAACGAGTGATGCTCCTATCGCAATCCCGATGAATGGAGACCCTCCAAACTTCTTAATGGCTGTATAACCTAAGAACACTGGGAAAAAATAAAACAGTGAGTCACCAATAATATCTAAAATAATGTACGTGCCTTGTTCTTCCGTTAATAGGCCTGTCGCTAAGAAAAGCGCATTAAAACCTTTTATCATACCTGTTGCTGCTAAAACACCGAGCACAGGTGTGAATATACTAGCGATAATATCTATAAAACGATTAAATAAACTTCCAGCCTTTTCGTCCTCAGCATCCTCTTCCTGTTGTGTTTGACTTGCGAATCCACCCACTTCGGTAACCGCTTTGTAAACATCAGGCACGTGGTTGCCGATAACGACTTGGTACTGTCCTCCACTCTTCATAACGGTGACAACACCATCCATATTTTTTAAAGCTTCGGTATCAGCTTTGCTTTCATCTTTCAGCTTAAAGCGAAGACGTGTAATACAATGGACAACACTTTTCACATTTTCTTTGCCACCGACTTTTTCTATAATGTCTTTAGCTAATTGTTCATACTTCATTTTTATACCTCCTATTATTTGTAAATTAGAGCAAAGAAAAAACCTGGCCAACTTAAACACATTTATACGATGTGCTTAAACTAGACCAGGTTATGCCCACTTAAGGTAACATTCCTTAGGTATTATTTGTTAACTTTGTCATTTTATTATAATTCAAGAGAGATAGTTTGTCAACGCTTTCTTCGACAAAAATTTATGTTTTTCGATTTTATTCTGACTGCTGGTATTCATGCCGCTTCGTCACGCGATGAATATGCACCGTCAAATACGTTTGTTCATCTTTAGAAATCGACCAGCTATAGCTTTTCTCTAAATACGTTTTAATCTTTTTACTACATTGAAAAGCTTCAGGATATTTCCGATTTAATTGATCATATAAGAAATGATCTCCAGTATCCTCTACTCGCTCCTTCCGAATAAACCTCATCGCGAAGAAACGAAGGTGAGTGAGAAAACGTTCAAAGTTAATCGTCGATTCATCCAGCTCCATTTTGAAATGATATTTAACAATATTTAAGACATTATTGACCATTTCTGTCACTTGAACAGCCATGTCCATGTTTTCACCAGAAATTTGGCTATTTACTAAATGCAACGCAATGGATGCGGCCTCATCAGCGGTCAGCTTTACACCCACTTCTTCCTCAATAATATGAAGGGCATGCTGCGCTACCTCATATTCAAGCTTATAATATTTACGAATTTCCCATAAGAGGGCGTTTTTTAGTTCAATTCCTTGTTCATGACGACTAATGGCGAAGCTAATATGATCGGTTAAGGCAACATACAAATAGTCATCTAATTTGTACGGGAGCTGTGATTTCGCATAGTCTAAAATTTTGGAAGAAATATTTAAATATACTTCAGATGTATCACGAAGCAACGTCGCGAGCTTCTCTGATATTCCTTGACTTTCCAATATAAAGGTCTTTTCTATTTTTTCTGTCTCAACTGGTTGTCCCACTTTCTTCTGAAACGCAAGACCTTTCCCCATAATAACAAGCTCTTGATTGTGTTCATTATTCGCGACAACAACATTATTATTAAGTACCTTTTTAATTTCCAACGATGTTCCCCCCCTTGCCCTTTATCATTCTGTACGCATTACAATCATCATATCCTCTACTTAATCGCAACCACTCCATTTCATTATAAACGCACGACCGTCGTTTATTCACTCGAGTTGACGTTAGGGTATTAAAAAAACCTAAATTTGTATACAGAAATCCCCTAGGATCTCTATACAAATTTAGGTTTTGCCTGGCGAACAGTAACAATCCTTATGACATTTGTATAAATGTAATCGTTTTCTTTATTGATCTTATTTTATTTTTAACATAGATGTTAGATGGTTGTCAAGGTGTAGCGAGATAAGAATCATAGTGTAAAATCTCTCATCCACCACAAGTGGCTTAGGAAAACAAAAAAGACTTTTACCGTTTTAAAAAGCTCACAAAAAAACATTTTTTTGTGAGCAGATCAATCATTCTATTCAAACTCCTGCAAATACTCCGCAAGAGCTAGCACCGATAGCGATTGTCCGTACGGCATTGGAGTAATCTTAATTTCTTTGTAAAAATCAAGTGTATCGCCCATTCCTGTACCGACTGAAACCTTTTGGACAGCTCCTTCTTCATTGATTTCATGAACAAGTCCATCAATCGATTTTAACCCGACTTCTTTGTATTTAGCATCAATGTAGCCTTTATGAACTGATTTCAAAATACCGTAAGCAAAGCCTGCAGTTGCTGATGCTTCTAAATAAGACGTGTTATCGTTAATAAGCGTATGCCATAAGCCGCTTTCATGCTGATGCTCCGCTAACGCTTCGACTTGTCTGTTTAACGTATCGATGAGGAATGCTCTGAAGCCGTCACCTTCTTCCAGCTCTAATATTTCAATGATTTCAGGGATTGCAATCGTTATCCAGCAGTTTCCTCTTGCCCATAACGCTTCGGCATAGTGATGGTTCTCTTCAAATGTCCACCCGTGAAACCAAAGACCTGTTTTACGATCACTCAAATATTTGATATGAATGAGGAATTGCTTCTTGGCTTCTTCAATATAATCTTGACGGTTAAAAAGCATGCCGATTTTCGCTAATGGTAGTACGGTCATCATTAACGTATCGTCCCAAAGCTGATTTTTGTTCTCTGGCCCGTACGTCATATGCTGCAAGCCGTCTTCCTTTGTCCGTGGCATATCGTTCATCACCCATTCAGCCCATTCTTCTAGATGAGGAATAAGTTCCTTATCATTCGTATCTTCATATAGAAAGGCTAATGTAAGTAGGGGCGCCATTGTATTGACATTTTTCGGTGGTACCCCTTCTTCAAAGCGATCATGAAACCAATCAGTTACAATCCGTAATGCCTTTTCATCCTTTGTTAAACGCCAATATTTATAAATCCCGTAAAGCCCGACCCCTTGTGGCCAATTCCACACCTTCCAGCTCTTATCATCAACGACTAACCCATCAAAGTTTAACAGAAATTCTCCTGTATCATCTTGAATGGTCGTTAAATTCGTCATTAGTAAATCAATTTGTTGAACGACCTGATCTCGAGTCATCTCTCTTCATCCTTTCTGCTTACATTTTAGAATGATAGAACGCGGTATTCATAAGCACCGATTTCTAACTGGCCTTCTGACACCTTCTCTTTCGTTAATGCATCAATCGCATCTTTCGGCAGCGTGACATGTCCGCCTTGACCATCCATATTGACAATCACCCACGAGTGCTTGCCTTCGTCATCAATTCGTGGGGCGACAACCGTTCCGTGTGTCACATCTGTTCGCACATTGACTCCCGCATCTGTTGCATAATGATCAATGATCGTCTTTAATAAAGAGTCCCCTTCTTCTCCAACAGGTAAAGACCCAAGGTGTACGATTTTCCCTTTACCAACCTTCGACTCAGTGATAAATGCTTTTCCACTCGAGTTTCCACCTTTTATTGTACCGACAGCTGTTTGTTCATCATACTCAAACACCGTACTCCACAATCCTAACGGCGCTTGATAACCAAAGGCGTGCCCGATTGAACCCGTTCCATCGATAGGATATGTGTACAACGCTTCCACATCAGCGATTTTTTCAAGCTTACCTAGTGCGTCATCTGTATGAATTGTATGCTCCTTCGTACGTCCTCCACTTAACGGTCCAATAATCCATGTTCCACCATTTTTCACGAATTCAACAGCCTGCTTACGATACTCATCTGAAATGTGTGGCAAAAATGGGGTGAACAGAAGTTTATACCCTTCTAAGCTAGCCTTCTCTGGAATGACATCACGATGCACACCCAAAGACACAAAATGATTGTAAAAATTCGTCACCAATGCCCTGAAATCCATTTGTTGCAACGGCTCCGTTTGGAAAAACGCCTTCGCCTGATCTGAATACGTGATAGCAACGTCGGCCTGCTGTGGTTTGGTTGCAACGATAAAAGGCTCCATTTGCTTTCTCATTTCTTCCACTTCTTGAACACCTTGAAAACCGACCGTTGGTTTCCCCCAAGCACTAATGACCGAGCCGTGTGGCTGCTCACAGCCCGCACGCTGCTGTCTCCATAACCAATAACAAAATGCACCACCACCTAGTGCATAGGCCGCCACAGCCTCTGCACGTAAATAGCCGTTCGCATGAGGACTCGCATAGCTTTCAAGTGACGCGGCATAAGATGTGCTCGTTTCCATAATCCAAAAGTCTCGACCCTTTTTAAAATTTCTCCACAAATCACAATTCATTAAATACGATGCCCTATTCTCCTGTGTAGCATATGTATCAAAAGAAGCGAAGTCAAGATGTTCAAATAACCTTTCATTATCAACTGAAAAAGGAATATTACTATTATGCGTAATCGGAGCATTTGAATGTTGACGAATGATATCAGCCTGACTATCTGAGAATTCCGCAATCTTCTCCATAGAAAACTGACGGTACATCGTACTTAGCGAAGAGTTATGAAGAAATGGAGCTGGCCCGGGCTGAGGCACTTGATCGAACGAATGATAATATTCACTCCAAATTTTCGTTCCCCAGGCTTCATTTAGCTGTTCAATCGTCTCGTAGCGCTCCTCTAACCATTGATGCCATAACGCCCGGCACGTTTCGCACATACACTCACTTACATGGCATTTAAATTCATTATCAATTTGCCAACCGATAACTCCCGGTAACGAACCAATCGCTTTAGCCATATGCTCAGTGATCTCATTGGCTTTTTTCCGAAAGTACGGATGATTCGTACACGCATGCTGACGTGAACCATGCCCCATCACTTTCCCCTCACCGTTCACATACATTCTCTCTGGATGATTATGTGTAAACCAAATCGGTGGAGTAGGCGTAGGTGTACACATCACTGTCTCGATCCCATTCTCATATAGCTTGTTAATGATATCAACGAAAAAACTAATGTCGATCTTCCCTTCCTCAGGCTCCATCGTATGCCAAGCGAACTCTCCCATTCGCGCTACGTTAATGCCTGCTTCCTTCATGAGCTTAATATCCTCTTCTATCACCTTCTCATCCCAAAGCTCAGGATAATAAGCTGCACCATGATAGAGCTTATTTGCCATATTCACCACTCCGTTCTTGTCTCTTTTCACTTAACGAATGAGTACACATTCTCGACATGTCCTACCGACTACTATGAATCCGCTTACTTTTTTCTACGTATTTCAACATTCCAAAGCTTAGATTACTAGAATAACAACGTTTTTATCTCATTGCTTAATAAAGTAATATTCATTAAAATGGTATCATACGGTATACATCGTGTCTAATGAAGAAAGCTCTAAAAACTATTGAAAAACAACAATATAAAAGCTAAGACCCTTGCTTACAAACCATACTTTTTAACTAATGCATTATATTCATCACGTGTAACCGTCATCACCCCACCATGCTTCGAATGCACAGGGATGTCTAGTCCTTCTTCCTTTTTTGCGAATTGTCCCGTTTTCAAATCATTTGTGTAGTACGGGAAATACTTTTTCTCAACTGCGTAATGATCTAATAAGAGACACCATTTATCCTCGTTCTTTAATTTAAAGCACGCCGGCCCTTCGACACCAACGACTTGATTTAAGTTCGTTTCAATTTCTTGAAATTCTCCAAGCAATGAATTAGAAACTTCCATCGTAATACTCTTAACCGTTTCATCTTTAGAAAAGCGATAATACACGCCATTTTCTTCAATAATCGTCGTATCAATCACATGGTTCTGTCGTTCAATATAAATTTCAGGTTTTGTAAACTTTTTAAAATCGGTCGTTTTCGCATAATAGATTCTTTGCTTCTCTGCCCCAAACCCTTCTCTCGATGCCCAAAATACGAGAAAATCATCATTTTCCTTATCATAAATCGCTTCTGGTGCCCAAACACAACCTGCCGTCTCTAACCCGACGTTCACCAATCGTTGCTCCGACCACTCTACTAAATTACTCGATTCCCAAACGACGATATGCTGACTACCTGACCTCTGTACCTCGTCCCAATCTTTCTGGTCATGCATTGATAAATCAGTGCCAATTAAATAGAATTTCCCTTCCTTAGGAGAACGAATAATAAACGGATCTCTTACTCCCTTATCCCCTAACGTAGATCTGAGAACAGGCTTTCTATCATTCAGCGTTTGCCACGTGATACCATCCTTACTCACAGAAAAATAAACCTGCTCTGAATCTGGGCTTCCTACATCTTGATGGATAAAATGGACAAATAAATAAGCATCAAATTGCGCAGACTTCGCTCCATGTGTCATGCTAAAATCCCTCCAATGTATTTGGTTGCTTAACTCTATTAAAACGTTATCATTATTTAGATCGTTAAACAAGATTGGGATTTTAACACTTAAGTAAAGTGTTTAACGTTTTCCTTATTAAATTCCTCTATATTAGCAGACAAATGAGAATACTCCTTTTCATTTTGGACAACTTATACTTAAGTGAAATGATTTTTATTTAACAAAGGAGTCCCTATGAAAAAAATTCAATCCAATTCCATAAATTACACCCTTTTAGTGATCGTTTGGCTAATAACCATTATAAGTTTACTTAAATTTGTACCTAGCGATAAAGTGAGACAAGCAAATATTATATTCCTTTTTAAGCAACTAGTAACGTGGTTATTAGGATTAATTGTTGTAGAACTGAATCTCATACGATATCCGAAAAGGTTTTTTAAAAAGGGAAACGCTAGTAGCTTTACGTTTGAGTATTTTATTTTTCCTAGTATTTGTGTCATTTTCAATTTGTACTATCCAACAACAAAAAGCTTGTCTATAAAGTTTATTTATCATGTTCTATACTCAGCTTCAATGACAGTAATCGAACTAGTATTTGAAAAATTCACATTACTTATTGAGTACAAACATTGGAACTGGTACTATACTTTCATTTCATTAACCTGCACATTTTATTTATCTAGAGTGTATTATCAATGGTTTTTCAATGAAAAACGCAATCCCTTTAGCATGTAACATGATTATTTTTACTAACACTACTTCAGCCAAACACGATACAAGCGGTCATCATTCTCGTCAGGCTCTCCTCTTCCATCCGTATTATTGCTTATAAAATAGAGCGAAGTACCGTCTACTAGCACATCCCTTATCCTACCAATATTACTAATCACTTCTCTCTGTTCACCTGTTTCAAGGTCAAATTCTAATAAAGCTGTCCCTCGTAATGTCGCAACATATAGCTTCCCATCATAATAGTCCATACCTGAAGGAGCCCATGTTTCTTCACTTCCTGATGTGAAAAGAGGAGAAATCATCCCCTCCTCTTCTTCATGTCCTTCAATTATTGGCCAGCCATAATTTTGCCCTGCCTCAATTTCATTGATTTCATCATTTGCTGTTTGTCCGTGCTCACTCGAATACAGTGATCCATCTGAAGACCATGTTAGTCCTTGTGGGTTGCGATGTCCGTAGCTATAAACATAGGAGTTTGGGAAAGGATTATCGCCTGGAATTGAGCCATCCAGGTTCATTCTTAATATTTTCCCACCTAAGGAATCACGATCTTGAGCGATATGAGGCTCGGCTGCATCACCTGTTGCCACGTAGAGCTTTTCATCAGGTCCGATTTTAATTCTGCCACCATGATGAACATTCCCGCTCGGAATATGATCGAGAAGGACATTCTCTTCTCGCCATACATTCTCTTCTAAACGAAGGCTAACAACACGATTAAACTGGCCATTCCCATCTTCATATGTGTAATAAGCGTAGGCTAATTGCGTTTCCAGGAATTGCGGATCTAATACAACTCCTAACAACCCAGCTTCGGCAGCCGTTGCAAGCTCCTTTTCCAGCTGAACAGATTGTGCTTCTGTTTCTCCATCCTCTACCTTGACAATATTTCCAGGTCTCTCCGACAAGTAAATGGTATCTTCATACTTTTCAATTGCCCAAGGTATGTCTAAATCCTCTGTAATCATTTCATAGCCATTAGCTGTTTGTCTTTCTTCTACATCATCTACTGTCGTTTCCCCTCCATTGACTGGCTGACTCTCTTCCGATTCCATGTTTGGTTGATCATTTGCAGAACACCCTAATATGAAAAGGATACTGAACATAGGTATAACAAAATGTTTTTTCATTTTTGTTCCTTTCCTTTCTTTATTATTATCACTGGCAACCATTTATATCGACTTTTCCTTATATTTGAAATAACATTCAATACTTTCTCTTACCCTCTATATAATAAAACGAAACGATTAAAATAAAAGAAACATAAAAAAACTCAAAACAGGAAAGCCCTTGTCTAATAGGACTTCCCTGTTAAATACTGTACCCCTATGATTGTCGATAACAAATTGGATCTGTGCACTACCTATTTTCTTACTAATCACTGCAACATTCATACCAAAGTATGAAACCGCCTCCAACTTCACTCACATTCAAGTGTAAAAGAAGCAAGACTAGCTCTTCCGCTTCCTCTGTAAGTAATATATATCGCTTGTATCCCGTCTGGAACAGCTATATCAGATGAGTATTCAGTCCATACATTTGTAAATTGAACAGGTATACGACCAAGCACTTCACCATTCCATGATGTTTTCACTTCAAATGTGCCATTACAATAGCCTCTTACCTTGAGCTTGACTTTATTTACTCCTTGGCAATCAAAATATTTAAATCCTGCTGTTGCAGAATCTGTCATATTAGCGATATACCCAATTTCTTCATCGCCGTCTTTTCCATCCTGGGTTATTTTTGGAAATTGGCTATCCATCCATAGATCACCTGTATACTTTTCTTCATCACGACAGAAAAGATTACATGCAATGTATGCTGGATATTCTCCTCTACCGATCAATGGACCAGAATTAGAACCACAGGATGTCATTTCTACTTGAGGAATCGTACCATCACTTAAAATCTCAATGGGCTCGATACATCCTTGACGACTGAAATTGGATCCATTCGTATGTCTATGATAGAAAATAAACCACTTATCATTAATAGGAATAATACTACCGTGATTATTTCCTCCATAAAACATCGGTTGATTTGCTGGCTTATACGTATCAATATGTAGATCATTATTACTCACGATCACTCCTTGATACTCAAAGCCTTTCGTCGGATGCTTACTAGTGGCGTAACATAATTCATGCATAACAATAGAGGAATAGATGAGATAATACGTATCTCCCTTCTTTCGTATAGAAGGCGCTTCAAAAAATTCATGCTGCTCAAAGCTACTTCCAGAGCTATAAGGCTCACTTGGTATAACAAATACTGGCTCTTCCAAAATCGTAAGCATATCTGGACCAAGAACCGTTGCCATAGCCCCACCTCTCGACTTATCACCTACTGCACAAAATCCAGTGTATAGGTATGTTTTATCTCCTTCAGTCAATACACCGGGGTCAAATTGCGGCTCATCCCCATCTCTTTCCCCTAGACGCACTCCATCTGAATCATGTACATATCCATAAAATTCGTACTTCCCTGCAGGTGTATCACAAACCGCGACAGATACAACCGGCACTTTATCAAGTACATAGTATAAATAATACCTTCCGTCTGTTCCTACAGTAACATCCGGGGCATAAAGACACATGCTCCCGTCAGGATTTAGGGGATCATCTGTTTTTTTATATATGACCCCTTCATAGCGCCAATCAGCTAAATCCTCAATTGGTGCAGACCAGCATACGTAATCATTTAAACAATAGGCATGTCCATTAAACTGATCATGCGACCCATATACATACACTCTGTCATCAAATACATAAGGTTCACCATCAGGAATGTACTCCCATGATGGAAGATAAGGATTAAATCCTTGCTCTCTCATTTAAACACCTCATTTTTTAGATTAGACTACTAGTTTCCATTTAAAGTTTAACAGATCTTTCATTTTCATTGTATACTATCCTTTTCTGCACAGATACACGGTTATGATTATCATCGATAAATGAAACTACTAACTTTGTCATTTTTCATATTAGAATACGAAACTTTACGTTCTGTGATGACAAGTTGACCCGTTTCATCTTCCCAACGAATATGTATTGTTGCAAACTCTCCCTTTTCATAATTATAGCCATCACCTTCATCTTCATATAAAAGAAAGCTTCCAGCTTGACCTTTATAATGTTCAACAAGCAAAGTGAAAATTCAAATTAACAAACAAACATTAGCCTTTACTTATTTGAATTCATGCCCTCCTCTCTATTAATTACAACTCAATGACAAAAATCGCCGGTAGAACCGGCGTTAAACCTTTTATAATTGAGAGTTATCATAAGCTTCCTGCATGACTTCAAGATACCGGTTTAAATTGAGCTGTTCAAAGCCTTGAACATATGATTCCCATTCTTTCTCTAAATCCTTCGATCCGGTAATAAATTGTATGGAATTCTGTTCGACATAATCCTGAATATTCGTTTGAATCATCGCAAGTTCATCAGCAACATCAGGGTCAATCCATACAGCCCAATGAGGAAACACCTCAGCAGGTTCTTTTCCTTCATATAAATGTGTGGCCTCCTGTAATCTTCGCTCATATCCTTCTCCTGTATAAATATCTGTTGCTTGGACAAGTCCGTCCCTAAATTCCCTTGAATGATAATACTGTGATAACGACTCCCAGCGATCATTTCGTGGATTTTCATCATCTTCGAGTGGAATTTGTGCTACAATAGGTTCAACATTTTCCTCAATCGCTACTTCCCCTTCAATAGGTTCTCTCCAACTTAACTCTTTTTCACCATAAAAGCTACGAATTCTCCCTTCCTCTGAAAACATATAATCAACTAACTTGATAGCCGCAACCTGAACTTCCTCACTTGCATTATTTGTTAACACAAATGCCCCACCCGGCGTACTTGGGAAATTATACGTAGCATATTCAGAATTTGGGCCTTTTAGTGGAGCAATGGCATCATAATGCTTAGAATATTCCTCATTTGTCACAAACATACCTGGATGCATCGCTGTAGACGCTCCTAATATTTGAGCTTCCGAATTATTACCTAACTGTTGATGAGCTTCAATATTTTGAGAGAACGCCCCTTGGTCTATTAACCCATCTTCATATAAAGAATGGATATAAGCCAACCCTTCCCTCCACTCTTCTTTATTGGCTGCAAATTCCACGCTGCCTCCATTTAATAGCAACCGCGTTCTTGAGTCATCATAAATAAATCCATTCATCAAATACGGAATGATCGAGGATTCAATTAGGCTAGGTGACCCACTTAACGGGACCTCATCTGCAATACCATTTCCATTAGGGTCTTGAGTTTTAAACGCTGTTAATACATCTCTAAGTTCTTCTGGTGTTGTCGGCACTTCGAGATCTAACGTTTCAAGCCATTCTGTATTAATCCAAAATTTATTTCCATATGAGCAATGGAAACACTCGTTCAAATGAGGCAATCCATAAATATTCCCGTCTGGTGCTGTTATCATCGACTCATAATATGGATGATCGTCGATGACTTGTTTAATATTGGGGGCATGTTGTTCAATTAATTCATTTAACGGAAGCACGACCCCTTGCCTACCGTAACGAAGTAAGTCGGTCTGAGAAAATTGATCTACCCAAGGAATAAGAAGAAAAAGCTCGGGATAGTCACCACTCGAAAGTGCTATATTCCTTACCTCACTTGCTGAAGTCCCATCATAAGTCGTTACTTGCCAATCAAACTCAATATTAAATTTCTCTTCTACTAAATTTGAAAAAGAATTAGTTGCTAAATCGGTTTCCGCATTTTGTGGGGCAAAAACGTTAATATGAACCGGTTCATCTCCATATTCCTCTTGTGTCCCATCTGTCTCATTTGAACTACAGCCAACTAGAACGATACACATAACCATTATGAGCGATAAAATAAGCACCATTGTCCTTTTCATTGAATTCATCCCCTTTTCATTTAAATGGTGAACCATTAAAAATCTCCTACGTGTATATCTCATATACGTTTTAGCATCACTCCTTCCATGATCTCATTTAGCCCAAGCAGCTATTAGCCTTTTACTGAACCAATCATCATCCCTTTGACAAAATGACGCTGAACAAATGGATAAATGAGCATAACAGGCAAGCTTGCAGCAACAATTAAAGAATATTTCATCAAATTAGCTAACTGCTGTCTTTCTAACATTTCAGAAGCATCCATTTCAGCAGATCCTGTATTCAAAATAATAATATTTCGAAGCACTAATTGAAGTGGATGAAGATCTGGACTTTTCAAGTAAATTAAAGCATCGAAGTAAGCATTCCACTGCCCTACTGCATACATCAGAACGAGAACAGCTATAATAGGCTTAGCTAACGGCAAGACGACTGACCATAAGAAACGGATATCACTACATCCATCTATTTCACTAGCCTCCACCAATTCATCTGGTATAGACGTTTGGAAAAATGTCCGCGCAATAATCACTTGCCAAACAGCAATAGCATTTGGAATTAACAGAGCCCACCTCGTATCTATCATTCCTAATGACTGCACAACAAGGTATGTAGGAATTAATCCTCCATAAAAAAGCATGGTGAATACGATAAAAATCATCAGAAAGCTTCTTCCAAAAAATGTTTTTCGAGATAATGGATACGCAATCAAAACAGTCAATGTCACACTAATAATCGTCCCAAAAAATGTATAAAACAGTGAATTCAAATAGCCTGTTACAACTTGAGGATTATTAAAAATAACTTCATAACCCTTAAATGATAATTCAACTGGATATAACCATACTCTTCCAGATGAAACAGCGTCTGGACTACTTAAAGATGCACTAACAATATAAATGAGTGGATATAAAACCGTGATCAAGACCAATATGAGAAAAACGTACACAAACGTAAGAAAAATCCGATCAACAAAAGATTCTTTGATTTTGCTTTTTGCTTCAACCATTGCTCAAACCCCCTATTACCATAAACTACTATTTGAAAATTTCCGTGCGAAAGCATTGACACTTACAAGTAAAATGAGATTAATGACTGAATTAAACAAACCAACGGCTGTTGCAAAGCTAAAATTTGCATTTAACAAACCTACTTTATAAACATAGGTTGCAATAACCTCAGATGTTTGTAGGTTAAGAGGATTTTGTAATAAAAAGACTTTTTCAAAACCGATTGCCATTATATTTCCGACACTTAAAATAAGAATGATCGTCGCAACAGGTACAATACTAGGCAAATCAATATAGATAATTTTTTGAAGCCGTGTTGCTCCATCAACTTTTGCAGCTTCATAATGAGACGGGTCAACACTTGAGAGTGCAGCTAAATAAATGATGGCTGAGTAACCAGCTAGCTGCCATACATCAGACCATACATAAATATCTCTAAAAAGATCTGGCCTACCTAGAAAGTTAATTGATTCGAGCCCAAAGTATTCTAAAATTTTATTGACTATTCCAAGTCTGGGAGAAAACATTAATGTTAGCATTGAAACAATAATAACGGTTGAAATAAAATAAGGTGCATACGTGACCATTTGAATCGTCTTTTTAAAGAAGCCATTTTTAATTTCATTTAATGCTAATGCTAGAATAATCGGAATAGGAAAACCGACTGCAAGTGAATACACACTTAGCACAAACGTATTCCTTATCAGATCCCAAAATTGAGGGTTATGAAAAAACAATTGGAAGTGCTTCAATCCTACCCAGTCACTCCCCCATATCCCTTGGACAACATTATAGTCTTTAAAAGCAATAATTGAATTAACCATCGGTATATATTTAAAGATGATAAAATATAAAACCGGAGGAATAATTAATAAATAAAATTGCCAATGCCTGTTAAAGGATTTTTTAGCTTTTCTCCACGTCGTTTGCTTGTCTCCAAGTTCCTTTACCGAAAATGTAGAAGGATTGTCTACCCCCACTTTCAAATGAACCACCCCTAACTTTTTTGTAAACGCTAACAAAAAATGTTGAGTTGAATGTACCACGACCTTCAACCTTTTAAATAGGTACAATTAAAATCAAAAGGGACAGTTAAGGAAATTTCTTTGTACAGCTTGATACAGCAAGGAATAGATCATAAGGTACAATTGATTTGTAAAGGTACAACAAGCTTCAATCTCATCATTTAAGTAATAAACAAGTCCATACAACAAGCTCTAACAGTGAGGACACATCCCCTCCACCATTAGAGCTCAAATATCATCTTCCTATGCTTTTCATTTAGCTGTTTTATGAACGTTCCTCTAGTTCTAATGTGTTATTATCCCAAGAACCTACCTTATAAGCTTGTCTATAAGCTTTCGGTGTTACATGTATAACCCTTTTAAACGCTCTTCTAAAAGAATGGGACGAATTTATAACCAACCTCTATCGATATCTCTTCAATGGTTTTGTTCGTTGTACTAAGCAGCTCAGACGCTTTGTTCATACGTAACGTTTCAATATAATCTGAAAGATATTGACCTAACTTTTGCTTGAAAAGTTGAGAAACAAATTTTTCGGGTAAACCTACTTCTTCAGAGATCCGATACAAACATAGGTCAGGATCACCATAGTTCTCTTCCAAAAGCTCAATAATAATTTTTACAGCCTGATCATCCATTTCTTTCTTTCTATTGGAAAAGTCATATGAAAATTCGGGAACTAGCATTGTACAGCCCAGATCTAAAAAACCTTTAATGATCGTTTCTGCTCTCCCTTCGACCCAACCAAATGATCGTAATGATGAATGAAGACAAATAGGTTTATTTGAAAGCCCTACTTTACGTAATGTGTCAGTAACCGCATTATACATGATTCATTCTCCCCTAAAAAAGATATCTACCTTCATTGAAACCTTGCTCTAAAAAATGACCACAAAAAAATTTGAACGATATATCTATATAGAAGAATTTTTGAAGGGCACTGAAAAAGTTTGGTTTTTAACTTTTCGGTGTCCTTAAAGCAATGTGCGTAACCGTTACCTGTTTTGAAAAGCTTGATACGAGTGGGTTTCTCGTATCAGGCGAGCAACAAGTGAAGCCATTGCTAGTCAAATCAAAGCCACTGAAAAAGTAAAAATCAACTTTTTCAGTGGCTTCGAATTTTTTGTTCTCTTTTAACTAAAATACATTTGATGGTATTATAAAAAGGCTTGTTCTTAATTGATCATTCCATCGAATAATTGGAGGTTTTGTTTTGAATGTCATACGAAAATTAAAAAAAATCACGACCAAACATTTCTTTCTAGTTATCATATTATCCTTATCTTTTCTGGCTTCCATCGTCTTTGTTAACAACAATTATTCTTTATATGACCAACCAATTGCCGAAGTTATCGAAACAGAGTTACAAGAGACAACTGAAACGATGGATATGTACGGAAATGAAGATCGTATTTACACACAGGAAATAAACGCAATATTAAAAAATGGTGAAGACAAAGGAAAGCTAATCACTCTAACTAATGAATATTCCTTATCTAAAGCTTTTGATCACGAATATAAAATAGGGCAAAACGTTTTTGTATCGATTACTACAATGGAAGAAGAAAACACCGCATTAACAGGGATGATAAAAGATGTTAAACGTGATACATATTTAGTAGTGGTTTCCTGGATTTTCATCTTCACTTTAATCATTATTGGAAAAAAACAAGGACTCTTTTCTATTTTAAGTTTGGCCGTAAATGCGATCTTGTTATCTTTCGCCTTAGATGTATACATAAATCATTCAGATATAAGTCTTATCCTTATATGCGGTTTCAGTATTATTTTATTTACTGTTATTTCTCTCTTACTCGTTAACGGGTTTAATGAAAAAACATTCTCAGCGATTGTTGCTACCCTTTTTGCTACTTTCATCTCGCTGTTCATTACGTATGTTGTTATTAAATTAACGGCAGAAAACGGACTTAGGTATGAGGGGATGCAGTTTATAACTCGCCCTTATCAAATGGTGTTTATGGCAGGATTATTCCTCGGTTCTCTTGGAGCAGTTATGGACGTAGCGATAACAATGTCCTCTTCTATATTCGGGATATATGAAAAAAATAAAAACATTTCAGCAAAAGTACTAAAAGCTTCAGGAATGGAAATTGGAAAAGACATTATGGGAACGATGACAAATATTTTATTTTTTGTCTATATAAGTGGTTCCATTCCAATGCTTATTTTGTATTTTAAAAATCATTCTCCACTAGGGTTTACCCTTTCCATGAACCTTTCCTTAGAATTGGCTCGCGCTTTAGCTGGTGGTATTGGTATCGTATTAACCATCCCTATAGCTATTTATACGACGATATTTTTCATTCAGAGAAAGAGGGCAAGAGCATGAATACTTTGTTTGTACTATCAGCGATTCTCTTTCTATTAATGGCCATCATTGGTGGTGGAAAAGGGGTAAGATCTTTTTTAGCTATATTCTTCAATTTTGGCGTCCTTATCGTGTTTATCATTATTATGAATGACCCAAATGTGAATCTCATTATCTTAACAATAGTTGCATGTACAGTAATAAGTTGTATAAATCTATTTTATATTAATGGATGGAACACTAAAACCAAAACAGCTTTCATTTCAAGTGTTTTCACTACCGTTCTATTACTGTTTTTCATTATCATTGTAACAAATAAAGCCATGATCCAAGGGTTTGGAGGAGAAGAGATTGAAGAACTAAGTATGTTTTCCCTTTATATTGGAATCGATTTTGTTAAAGTTGGAGCTGCTGTTATTATTATGAGCACAATTGGGGCAATCATTGATACAGCGATCTCTATTTCCTCTCCGATGCGTGAGATCCATTACCATCATCCATCCATTAGTCGAACAGACTTATTCTCATCCGGATTAAGTATTGGGAGAGATATTCTCGGAACAAGCACGAATACGTTATTTTTTGCCTTCTTTGGAGGCTACTTGGCATTGCTTATTTGGTTTAAAGATTTATCTTATTCACTAGGCGAGATTGTCAATTCTAAAATATTTAGTGCTGAGATGATCACCATTCTTTGTGCTGGTATTGGCGTAACACTAGTTATTCCAATTACCTCTTGGATTACTGCCTTTTTCTTAGTGAAAACTAACAAGAATAACGAAACGATCGATTAACGTTTGTGAATAGGCTAAGAAAGAATTATACAAGAAAAACGCAACAGGAGGGCACTGAAAAGGTTAAGTGGTACTTTTCAGTGCCTTCCTCAACAGAATCTTTTTATATATAAATGATGATTATGTAAAGAACCCTAAAGCTAGTTGTAAATAGGTGGCATTTGTTGGTGTTCATTTTTAAGGGAAACGTGAAGTTCGCGGTCATCATTAATTGAAGCGAAGAAGACGCGATTTACTTGTGCAATCTGTCTTTTTTGTAATTCAGCAACTAACCATTGACGATTTAAGCCTAAATAGTTTAGTATATCTTCGTAAATTTTTCCTTCTACGATTAATGGATAAGACAAACTTTTACTTTTCTTTTTTACATTTATATCCTCAATCGTTACTTCCAATTTATTTTCTTTTTTTAACACACTTATTTTTCCATCTGATTCGATAATTGCAATCTTAACATCACTTATATCAAAAATATTTTTTTGTCGTAACATTCGCAACACGTTATCGATCGTATACCTAATCCTTTTTAAGTTTCCCACTAAGATTTTGCCATCTTGAATGACTAGCGTAGATTCGAACGTTATTTTCCCCCCTATTTTTCGATGCGTAATTGATAAATAAGCAGTTAATCTTTGAAGCAGTGGAATGAATATAATAGCTAAATAAGTATAAACATGATCTACTTTTGGATCAGCAATGTCAGCTCCTACAACATTGGCTAAGGTCATAATAATGAGAAAATCGAAAATAGGCATTTCTCCAATGGAACGTTTGCCCATATAATGTGTTATTAATAAAAATAGCGGGAAGATCGTTATAATTCTCGCTAATATAATAGCTGATTCTTTTAAAACCTCCATATGGTTTTCACCTATTCCTTTTGGGAGTATATATGAGTTTCATGATAGTTATCTTCACGATGTGGAGAAATATTACTTTCATTACATCAGTCGATGAATACATTAAACAAATTACAACCTAAAAAAAGGCGAATTATTGTACGCTCAAGAAACGACTTTTTTTATTTGGCATGTTATGCTGAAGGTTCCTTTAATTAAATAAGCGCAACACTACGATAATATGCGATTTACATACTCTCCAATTTGTTCTTCACTAGCACCCATTCCTTTTCTTTTGTTCAACATCTTTAATCGTTTTTCCATTAGCAATTTTATAAAGACGACTCTTCGGTTCATATATCATTTGAGAAGGCCACAGTCCATGGTGACCTGAAAATAAATAACTCGTTAAGCACGCAACGAAAAAAAATTCAATTCCTTGTCCATCAAACATCTCAATCCCCAAAAGGAAAGCGGCTATCGGTGTATTGGTCCCCCCACAAAACGTTGCAATCATCCCTAAGGCAGCCAGGAAAGACATAGGGAAGTCAATTAAATGATATAAAGTATTACCTAACGTTGCCCCAATAAAAAATAACGGTATTGCTTCCCCGCCTACAAAACCAGTCCCTAGAGTTACCGCGGTAAAGACGAGCTTAGTCAGAAAGGCATAGGGAGGAACATCTTGTTTAAATGACTCTTCTAGCATATCTAAACTACGCCCATTGTAATCATAGGAACCGACAATAAATGTTAAAGCAACAATAATCATTCCTCCAATGAAGGCTCGTAATGCATGGTTTTTCTTGGTATATATTTCTGAAACTTTTTGTATTCCGTGTCTTAATTGGCTATATAACACACTTACCAGACTAAAAAGAATGGCTAATAAAATGACTTTTGCAAATGACATAAGTGATAATTCTGGAACAGATTGGATAATAAATGTTTCATGTTGGGTACCCCAAACTTTCTCGGCCGTATAGTGTCCTACAAAGCTTGATACTAGACAAGGAACAAGTGCTTCGTATTTCATCTTTCCTAAAGTGACCATTTCCATTCCAAAAATAGCACCCGTAATTGGTGTACCAAAAGCTGTGCCGAACCCAGCGCTAATTCCACTCATCAATAAAATCTTGGTATCCATAACGTTTACTTTAAAGAACCTGTTTACAGCTTCGGCTACACTTCCTCCCATTTGAATGGCCGCACCTTCTCTGCCTGTCGATCCGCCAAATAAAACTGTCATAAATGTTCCTAAATAGACTATAGGTCCCAACCTCCGTAGTATCTTAGTCTTACCATGAACCCCCTCAATTACAAGATTATTCCCTTTGTATAATTCAGTTCCAGCGCTCGTTCCTAAATTCATATATATGTAACCTAGAACCAACCCTGCTATAGGTAGACAAAGAATTAACCAAGAATTGTCTTTCCGTGTCTCTCCAAGAAAATCATTGGTATGTAAGAGCAAGGCTGTTGTAGAGCCAATAATCAAACCAATAATTACTCCAAAAAATATCCATTTGAAAAGAGTTAAAAAAAGGTTTTTATACATTTAAGTCACTTCTACTTTCTCATTTCAGATGATTTTGAGGGTGTTGTCATGCTCCTTATGTAATACTTCTGTAAAAAGGTTCTATTTCGATTCCCTAGCGGCTTAATAATTAATGAACCAACGGCAATCCTCATGACCGTCTTGACAACAGGCTACTGTGAAATGGCTTTCTACCAGCCGTAAAATAAGAACCCCACCAAAAACAATAACAATAGCTTTCCATATAAAATGTAAATCCAAGTTATGCTCTCCCTCCAAAGCATTCTACTTCTTTAATATCTTTAACCGAAATCACTTATATATGTAGGAATGAACACGCAAACTATAAAATTTTAAAGGTTATGAAAATAATCAGTTAGTAGGTAAAAATGCATCTGAATACTACAGGGGGGTTAGGTTCGTTTATTTATTGACCAAAAGGATTTTAAGGTGGTAATTAATTAGGTTGCAGAAGTTAGATAAGTCGAAGAGCGATTTAGAACAAAAGAAAAGAAAAAAGAACTTTGCCTCTATTATGGGACGATTCACCGAAAAAAACTAATAACATGGTTAATTTTGAACACAAAGTATTTATATCAATTTAGCACTTCCCTACAATTTTGTGGGGATTTATTTCTCAAGATCAAGAAGTGAATTAATACTTTCATTCAAAAAGCTATCCTTTTATTTTGGGTAGCTAATGACAAATTATTTATTTCCTCCTTCAACTAAAGAAGCGTTATTTGAATAAACGAATTGCAATCG
Source organism: Halalkalibacter sp. AB-rgal2 (assembly GCF_041821005.1). Taxonomy (NCBI): domain Bacteria; kingdom Bacillati; phylum Bacillota; class Bacilli; order Caryophanales; family Bacillaceae; genus Halalkalibacter; species Halalkalibacter sp. AB-rgal2. Next base: position 10,411 of record NZ_JBGUAV010000007.1, on the reverse strand, counting down.
CGGTCCTAATTTGGACTCCTTTTGAAGACCTATTCACCCTTTTTATTAACTTTAATCAATTCTTTCACAGAGCTTTTAAAAATAAAGACCTTTACTGCACAGTATGTGTCAACTAAGAAAGACGATCACCCGAAAGTTGATCGTCCTATATGTTTTATCTATTGCTAATAATGTGATACTGCGTATTCATTCCTTGTTTCGATGTTTACCCCCTGTTCATTGCAATATCGCCCGTACGAGTCATCTCCAATATTCCATACGGTCGGAGCAGTTGAAGAAATGCATCGTTTTTTTCTGGATCTCCGATGATTTGTACAATCATCGTACCTGGACTCACATCTATAACAGAGCAGCGAAAGGTTTCTGTCAGGCTTTGAATCTCCGAACGTTTGGAAGGTTCCATTTTAAGTTTTACTAGCATTAGTTCACGGCTCACTAAAGGTCTATCTTGCAACTGGACGACATGTAAGACGTCGATTAACTTGGTTAATTGTTTGCACATCTGTTGAAGTTGGGCATCGTTCCCTCTAGCAACAACAATCATGCGTGAGAGACCTTCCTGTTCGCATGGCCCAACGGTAATGCTTTCGATGTTATAGCTTCTCCTTGAAAATAAGCCCGCCACTCTCTGAAGTACACCTGACGTATCATTTACCGTAACCGAAATTAGTCTTCTATTCGTCATCTGTTCCACCTCCAATATCCGGACCTAGGATTATATCTTTTAATCCTTTACCTTGCGGGACCATCGGATATACAAGCTCATTTTTGGAGACGACAAAGTCGATTAGTACAGGCCCCGGAGTTGACAACGCCTCCTGCCACACCCTTTCAGCTTCAGCTGGTGTTTCTGCCCTAAGACCTTTGACTCCGTAAGATTCGGCAAGTTTGACAAAATCTGGACTGTCAGCCAAATCGATATGGCTATAGCGCCCCTCATAAATTAGTTCCTGCCATTGCCGAATCATGCCAAGGGTACGATTGTTGAGAACGACGATTTTCACGGGAATATTGTGTATCGCACAAATCGCCAATTCTTGGGAGCACATCTGCATTCCCCCGTCCCCATTCACAGATATGACAGTGGTACCCGGATTGCCAACCTGCGCCCCAATTGCTGAAGGAAAACCGAAGCCCATGGTCCCCAATCCCCCTGAGGTAATCAGAGAACGTGGCTTTCGAAACTGGTAATATTGTGCCGTCCACATCTGATGCTGTCCTACATCAGTTGTAACGATCGCCTCCCCGCCAGTTGTTCGTGAAATTAATTCAATCACGTATTGGGGCTTTAGCTCCTTATCGGACGACTTGTACTGGAGCCTATAATCTGATTTCAACTTTCGTAGCTTATCAGTCCATTCTTTCTTCTCTTTATAATCGGCTGGAATACCTCGATTCAGTTTTTCCAATATTCCCCTGGCATCCCCTACAATTGGGATGGAGGCTGACACCAATTTGCCAATTTCAGCTGCGTCTATGTCAATATGAGCAATTTTTGCATGGGGTGCAAAACTGTCCAACTCCATCGTGACACGATCATCAAAACGGGCCCCAACAGCAATCAGGAGGTCGCATTGTAACAGTGCCTGATTTGCGGCGTAAGTACCGTGCATGCCAGGCATACCTAACCATAGCTCATGATCTGCCGATATCGCTCCCAAGCCAAGTAGAGTCGTCGTCACCGGTGTTCCCGTGCGTTTGACGAAATCTAGTAGTGCCTCACTCCCGCCGGCTAGAATGACACCTCTTCCCGCTAGAAGTAACGGCCTCTTGCTCTCCTTTAATGCGGACAATAGTCTCTCAACCGCTTCTTTATCGCTTGTTTGTGACTCAATCTCCTCCGTATAGCCTGGAATCCAAACTTGTTCAGACACAACGAATTCTGTCTCGGCTGCGCTAATGTCCTTTGGAATATCAATCAGAACTGGACCTTTGCGTCCTGTTCCGGCAATATGGAAAGCCTCTTTGACAATTCGGGCTAGATCGGACACTTCACGAACTAAATAGCTGTGCTTCGTAATCGGTTGGGTGATGCTGACAATATCGACTTCCTGGAATGAATCAGTTCCGATCAGGTTGGATGCTACATTGCCGGTTATTGCGACAAGAGGTACCGAGTCCATATAGGCTGTTGCAAGACCGGTTACCAAATTGGCAGCACCCGGTCCGGACGTTGCCATTACGACTCCCGTCTTGCCTGTAGAGCGAGCATACCCGTCCGCCGCGTGTATTGCCCCCTGCTCGTGGCGTGTAAGCAAATGACGGAATTCTGGGTTGTCATGCATCGCATCATAAATGTACAAAACCGCACCCCCGGGATATCCGAACACACATTCAACTCCTTCCGCAAGTAAAGTACGTAGTAGAATCTCAGATCCTGAGAGAATTTCTCCTTTTTGTGTTAGAGGAGTGGACCTCTGTTCTGATTTAAAACTCATTAGTGATAACCTCCTTGTCATAATGTTTTTTTACAGTACTACAGAATGAACGATTTGAGGCTACCCTTTCGATTACGTTTATGGTATACTTTTGGATAAAAATTTGGCAAAGGGAGGGATTACCATGGGACAAACGATCGGTCAGAAATTAAGCAAACTCATGCTCGATCATTTCGTTGGAAGGTCATTTGAAACAGGACTTTTTCAGCAGTATATGAACAATCTTTCCGAACGGACGGAACGAATTCTTAACGTGTACGGAACAGCTGGGATAGGCAAAACGTATTTGCTAACCCATTTTGCCTCGATGGCAGAAGCTATGGGAGCCATTCCTATCCAAGTCAACCTGCAGGAAATAAATGGGGATACCGAAGCATTCGATCAGATCGTTCTGAATGGAATCAAAGTGGTTGAGGATGACAGCGCAACAGCACCAGGTAGTCGAAGCCTCCAACAGATGAGCGATTTGCCTAAGGAAAAGAAGGTCGTCCTCCTAATTGACGGGTATGAGGAAGCTGGCTCCTTGGACTACTGGCTGCGCACCTATTACTTCCCACAATTGCCTCCGAACATCCTAATCGTTGTGTCAGGTCGTTATCCGCTTGAAGGGCCTTGGAGATTTTCCTTGTGGAAGAAACTAATCGTAGAATTGCCTCTCTCCTCATTAACCTACGAAGAGATTCGGCAATATCTTCTTCATTGGGGAGTTACAAGCGAGGAAGCAATCGATACAGTTTGGTTGCGAACACTAGGCCATCCACTTGCCGTTTCCCTGCTTGCTCCTTCCCCCGGTGAGATAAAAGAGGAAGAGGATTTCTTTTCTCTTGCCGAGAAAGAATCGATTGAAGCAATGTTGGAGAAATGGCTTCAGGAAGTGACGGATGATGAGTTACGCCGTCTATTATTTGCCGCTTCTTCCGTACGAACCTTCCAGCAAGAGATGCTTGAGGAGCTAATCGGAAACCCGATCAGTCCCACCTCGTTTGATCAGTTAATCAAGCTCTCCTTTGTGAACCGTGTGACAGGCGGGTGGCAGCTTCACAAGATTGTTTGGGAAAATATGCGCCAAACCTTCCGCGAACGCATGCCGGAACAGTTTGAACGGTACGGCCGTATTGGCGTTCTCTACTCATTGAAAAAAGTTGAAAATGGCTATGCAGTGAGAAAAGATATTTCGCGGGAGCTTGCTGAACTACTACATTTTGCTGGTAGCCCGGTTCTTAAGGCCCATTATCGGCATTCGCGTTCCTCACCGAATTATCGCGAACCGCTGAACGATGAGAACTTGCAGGAACTGGAAGCTTATATTGAAGCACGAAAAAATCAACCCTGTCCATGGAATGTCCTCTGTTCAGACCCGGAATCACAAGCGATTTTCCGATTCTCTTTCACACCGGAACAAAGCCTCCTTCGATTGTCAGCGGTGAACTGGCCAGATGTTCTAAAAATTCCAGACTGTAATCGGTCCATTCAATTGTTGCGGAACGTCGAGGGACGCGTAATCGGAGCATTTACAGTTTTGGCCATAAACGCAGAGACTTGGGAATACCTCGCCTCTGCCCCAATCTCTCGGTCATTGTTTAAGTCAATGACACCGGATCGACGACAGCAATTGTCTGTTGCTGCAGATCAGGGAAAGGCTTGGTTTTTGTTAAGCGCTGACGTAGAGGATCTAGAAAACGAACAATTGCGCTCGGATATCGTCACCCATCTATTCGAATACATTTTAGCGGGCAATCTGATCGTCTCTTCCCCTCCTCCACTGGATTACTATGAACAAGCAATGTTAGGGCTCGGTTTCGAACAGATACAGGATGCAGAGCATGATGACTACGGGATGTCCAAACCGACTTACACCTACTGGCTGGATACCCGAAACAGTAGACTAAGATCTTATGTGAAGAAAATGGTCGGTGAAGTGGAGGATGAATTAAGGGCTCTACCTCTATCTGAAAAAGTGCATCTAAGCGATCTGACTAAGCGGGAAAAGGACGTGGCTAAGCTACTTACAGCAGGATATACAAATGGTGAGATTGCCTCATCCCTTTACATCAGTGAGGCTGCGGTTAAGAAGCATGTGAATGCAATGCTATCGAAGTTTGGTCTTAAGAATCGCACTCAACTGGCATCAAAGTTGCTGGGTGGGAAAACGGAAAAGTAACTTGCGTGCAAACAGCAAATTCTTAGTATTGGCTCAAGCTGTCGATACTTTCTTGACAGCTTGTTTTATATCTTTTTCTTTAAAAACATCGGCATGATTAGATAGAGGGGCATACTAATGAGAGACAGCAATACAAAGAATATTAGCTGAAACTGATTTTCTATTAAAATTTCGTCAATCAGTATTTTATTCAGCCAAGGAATGCCAAAGGATACCCCAGTCTGCACCATAGTTAATATAATTAAAATCAGAAATGAGCCTTTTACTTTTACTTAATATACTTTTTAACTGTATCATTTTATATACTCGTTTCTCTCATAAATGTTTATTTTCAAAATATCCTTTATTATTACCTCAAATAATATAGTTAAATATGGTACTTTAATGTTATAGAGTTTTTATATCAATGAAAACCCATCAAAATACAGTTGATTAACATGGCAAATTCTATGTTTTGACTGCAATAGTTCAAGTACGACAGGGAATATATCCTGTTCATTTTTAAAAATGGTTTGGATATTTTGAAGCGCGGGTCTTTTCGTGTATATCAGCGCACACTCAAAGGCTTTTGAGAACTTCTGAATTTGTAATAATAACATCTTCTAATTCTGGGATAATCATGTTATGATGCCTGCCACAGCTCCTATCCTTTTTCTTGTTTCAGCAAATTCAAGTATAAGACATTAGGCGTGTGTTTTTGCACAAAATTTTCTCCATACCCCAATATTTATAATAGAACCAAAATAAAGACCCATTTTAACTTTTCCACAAATAAGTTAAAATGGGTCTTTTATATTGATTAAAAACTCTTACAACATATAAAAGCATATACTTTAAGTCACAACAGCAATTAAGTAATTTACATTTATTTTGGTGGAGACGGTGGGAATCGAACCCACGTCCAGAAATAACGACACTTACGCTTCTACGAGCGTAGTCACTGTATTAGCAGTTCGCCAACAATTCAGCCCAATGACAGGCTTCCTTGTGACTAGTCTGATTGTTCTCTTCCTTCACCCTCAGACGGAGGGTAACCGGCGTAGCCCACTTAGAGTGAGTCCCGTATCCTACCACATGGGCGATGGAGGGCGGAACCGCAGAGTGCTATTAGGCAGCTACTGCGAAATTATTGTTTTCTTTGCCAGTTAATTGGCTTTGGCGTTTTAACGAGGCCGACCCCCTCGGCTCGCCACGTAAGCACGACCTATCCCTGTCGAATCCAAAACGTCCCCTTGATATCATAAAAGCTTCTTGCACCTTTTATGAGAAGAATCCAGAACATCATTTCGCCCTGGACTTCTTATTATAGCATAGCTAGCTTACGTTTCAACTGGTAATTATTATCCATTCATTCGTTCCTTTAACGCACGGTCAACTTCGCGCTTCGCATCCTTTCGCTTAAGCGTCTCTCGCTTATCATAATTCTTTTTCCCTTTGGCAAGTCCAATTAGTACTTTCGCGAATCCGTTTTTCAAATAAACCTTTAACGGCACTAGGGAATACCCTTTTTGCTGTGTTTGACCGATAAGCTGATTAATCTCCTTTTTATGAAGCAATAGCTTACGTGCTCTTACAGGATCATGGTTGTAGCGATTCCCTTGCTCATATTCACTAATATGAGCATTATGCAAATACGCTTCTCCGTTTGCAACACGTGCAAAGGAATCCTTCAAATTCATGCGACCTGCACGAATCGACTTGATTTCCGTCCCTTTTAACACAACACCAGCTTCAAACGTTTCTTCTATAAAATAATCATGTCTTGCCCGTTTATTTTGAGCAATTAGATTTGAGTCCCTGTCGTTCTTTGACATATATTAAACACCCTTTTTCTTGCGACATGCTTATATGATAGCAAAGCACATGAATAGACGTCAATTTCAAGTTCACCAAAAAGGAAATCATTTACCTTTTCAATGAATTGTAAACTCTCGAATTTGAAAAATTTATTAGATGACAACGTAGATTAATACTGGAAAAACTCTTTTATTCTAAATCACATATCCTCTTCAACAAGGTGATTATTATTTATTACTTAAATAACTAGAAATGCACTTGCAAACTAGTGTACAGTAAGTAATAGAAAGGTGGGATTTGATGGATATTGCCTTATTATCAATGGGAATGAGCCAAAACCAAGTGAATCAAAATGTCTCATTAGCGCTGATGAAAAAATCGCTCGGAACTGCTGAACAGCAAGGAGAAGCGCTACAAAAGCTAATGTCTTCTGGTGATGTGGCGAAGCTTCAGCAAGCGGCTCAGCCACATTTAGGAGGAACGATTGATTTGAAGCTGTAATCGTTTCATACGGCATTCATAGAGTGCGCACCATTCTCTCAATGCCTTTAAAGGAACACTGCACTATCACTCATTACGTTCGGGTATGCTCTAAGAGGCTTAGAGCATACCCGTTGATTTTAGATTTCCGCCCTCATACTATTCCTAATCAAGCACGATGAACGTTCTATTTTCGACGCTTCTTCCCTTTCTTCCGCTTGATGCTAGGGGCATTCTCATAGAATTTTTTCTTCTTTTTTTTGCCATCTCCATTTGTTTGATTGCTTTTTCCATTCAGCTTTAATTCTTGCTTCTTTTCACGCTTTCCACCGACAATGACTTTCGGTCGGTCTCGTCCTTCTCGACGAGCACGAGGCTTCATACCAACAATTTCAAAATCAATCGATGACTCATCAACATTGACACTTGCGACACGAACCTCGATTTCATCACCGATTCGAAATATTTGTCCAGTGCGTTCACCAATCATCGCATAATGACGGTCATCGAAACGATAATAGTCATCTGTTAAGTAGCTAACATGAACTAGACCTTCAATTGTATTTTCCAGCTCCACAAATAAACCGAAATTCGTCACGCCACTAATAATCCCTGTGAATGTCTCACCAACTTTATTACTCATAAATTGTGCTTTCTTCACGTTATCTGTATCACGCTCTGCCTCAACAGCACGACGCTCCATTTCAGAAGAATGCTTAGTCAACTCCGGTAAGATTTCACGCATTTTCTCCTGTGTTTGTTCATCAACATTCCCTTTGATCGCATATTCACGGATTAAACGGTGGACGAGCAAGTCAGGGTAACGGCGAATAGGAGACGTGAAATGTGTATAAAATTCCGTCGATAAGCCAAAGTGCCCTAGACTATTTACATCATACTTCGCCTGCTTCATCGAACGTAGCATGACCGTACTTATGACCGTTTCCTCTGGCTCTCCCCTTACTTCTTCAAGAAGCATTTGCAACGCACGTGGATGAACGGTATTCGCATTTCCACGAACGACATAACCGAAATTCGTTATAAATTCGAGAAACTTTGATAGCTTTTCCGCATCTGGATCTTCGTGAATTCGATACACAAATGGCACCTTCAGCCAATGGAAATGCTCCGCAACAGTTTCATTCGCCGCTAGCATGAATTCCTCAATTAATTTTTCTGCAACAGAACGTGTTCGCAGCACAACGTCTGTTGGTTCACCTTCCTCATTAACGAGCACCTTCGCTTCATTAAAATCAAAGTCGATTGCCCCACGATCAAAGCGCTTTTTCCGTAAAGTCGCAGCCAGCTCCTCCATTAATTCAAAGAATGGCACAAGCTCTTCATAACGCGACTTTGTTTCCTCATCCTTATCAACTAAAATTTTATTCACATCAGTATACGTCATTCGTTCCGTCGTCTTAATCACACTTTGGAAAATATCATGCTTAACGACATGTCCTTGTGAGTTGATTTCCATTTCACACGATAACGTTAAACGATCGACTTGTGGGTTTAAACTACAAATCCCATTTGATAAGCGATGTGGAATCATTGGAATCACACGATCTACTAGGTAGACACTTGTTGCTCGGTCACTCGCTTCAACATCAATCGGCGAGCCTTCCTTCACATAGTGAGACACATCGGCAATATGGACACCGAGCAAATAGTGACCATTATCAAGCTGCTTCACATGAACCGCATCATCTAAATCCTTTGCGTCTGCTCCATCAATCGTAACAATCGTTTCATCACGCAAATCACGTCGCCCTTGTAAGTCATTTGGATCAATTTCGTCAGGAACGGCATTCGCTTGTTCAAGCACCTCATCCGGAAAGTCAATAGGGATACCATATTTATAGATGATTGAGATGATGTCCATCCCTGGGTCATTTTTATGACCCAATACATTCATAACGCTCCCTTCTGCACTCATTCTACCTTCAGGATATTTCGTTATTTCGACAACGACTTTATGACCATCAATCGCGCCATTTTTTTCTTCTTTCGGAATAAAGATATCATTGGCAATCCGCTTATCATCAGCCACAACAAAGCCATATGATTTCTGATCGACAAACGTTCCTACTGTCGTCTTTACCCCTCTTTCCAATATTCGAACGATCTGACCTTCAGGACGTTCACCAGATGTTTGTTGATGAAGGCGAACTAACACCGTATCACCATTCATCGCACTTTTTAAGTCGGCATGGGATACGTATACATCATCTACACCGGCTTGCTCAGGGATAATAAAAGCAAACCCCTTCGCATGGCCTTGAACTCTTCCGCGCATAAGATTCATTTTCTCTGGAACGCCGTAACGGTTTGTTCTCGTACGAACGACTAGGCCGCGCTCCTCCATTTCATTTAGCACTTTTACTAAGTCTTTAAATTGCTCACTTCCACTAACTGCTAACGACTCTTCAATCTCGTTTATTAATAACGGCTTTTCCGCTTCTTGAAACAATGAGGTTAGCTGTTGTATTTTTTGTTCATTCATTTACACTTCACTCCTTTTCTCCATCAACTCCAATGTAACTGATCTAAAAAATGACCAATATCTTCATGAAGCTGATCTCGTTCTTTTCCTAAAGTAATGACATGAGTTGAATCTTCATACCACTTTACTTCTTTCTCTTCTGATGCTATACGTTGATGAATGATCGTTGCGCTATTGATATCAATCATTTCATCATGCCGTGCTTGGATGATCATCGCTGGCGCATGAATCTCTTCAAGTGACTGTTTGACTTGAATCATTTCCTCCTGTAATGCGACTAGTATATCCATTGACTCTCGGCGGAATCGTTCGATATCTATTGCGACTTGCTCTTTTCTTTTATAGTGGCTGACATAATCTCGTAGTCCTTCATAAATCGCACGCTCTGCTCTTAGCTTCATCGGTGTACACATCGGTATAACTCCGACAACCGGATAGGAATAGGCCAGCTTCAAACTAAACAGACCTCCAAGAGATAACCCTGCTACGGCTATTTTCTCATACCCTAACTCATGTAAATAGTGATACCCCGCTTTGACATCCTCCCACCACTCACTGGGTCTCGCTTGTAAAAGCAGCTGCGGCTCCTTACCATGCCCTCTATACAATGGTGCATGAGAGGTGTAGCCCTTCTTTTGTAAAAAGCGACCGAGCATTCGCACATCAGCAGTCGTTCCCGTAAATCCGTGTAATAACAACACAGCACGCTCTCCGCCTCCCGTAAACGTAAACGGTTGCGGTGCAACAGTTCTCATGATCATACCCTCATTCCAAAATAGCCTTCCCTATCAATTTTCCCGATATCTCCTTAAACTAACCATCTAATAAGAAAAACACGCAGTGATTTTCTTATTACAGCGTCGTATGTAGCCGTTACAAGGGCTACAGCTTCTCTGAAAGTTTTTTCAAAAATGCGTGTAACGTGTGCAGCCGATGCCACTCGCGAATCCGCTATGTGCTCCTTGATTAAACTTCAAAGGCTTTTATACATGCTGATACTGTAAAAAACACAAGGGAGCGTCTTTTTTCTAT
>NZ_JBGUAV010000006.1:0-202161 GCF_041821005.1 Halalkalibacter sp. AB-rgal2 | reverse complement strand
TCATAGCAAGGCTTTCAAAATCGGGCAACGGCTACGCACATTACTTCAAAGCCACTGAAAAAGTTAAAACCAAACTTTTTCAGTGGCCTCAAAAACCAACCTTTTTCAGTGCCCTTCCCTCCTGCAGGAGTCGACCCTCCCATCCCGTCCGCTTTGTTGAGAGGTAAGATAGACATTCCCTACTCTTCAACGATAAAAATAAGAGAAATAGTTTAAAAAGGCCTTTGAGAAATGAGACTCAAAGGCCTTTTATCTACAGTTTGAAGTTTCATTTTACCAAACACTTCACTGTCATTTTAAGGTCATTTTCAAACGAGTCCATCCAATACTTCTAAAAATGACGGACCATCCATTGATGGATAATCGCATTACATTCTTCTGGTGTCTTCGTTGGTACTTGATGTGCAACTTGACTCACGATGACTACATCAATTTGCTTCACTTCTTGAAGAAAATAGACGATATATGGTGTTGAAAACAGATCTCGTTTCCCATAAATCGTTAGAACGGGTACGGAGAGCTGCTTAAGACGTTCAGTCGCTACATATCGTTTCCCAGCTTCATACATATCTTTCAAAACATTCGCATCAGCACGCTTTATCCACTTTCCCATCTCCTTCTGCTCTCGCTTAGAGCGGAAGTGAGCTTTCGGTAGAGCAAGAGCAAACAAAGCCAGCAACTCTTTCTTCGCTGCCCAAATCCCAAGCTTAAATTCCTTCTCCAATAAAAACGAGGATACCTCAGGAAACCCGCCAATTAAAATAAGCCCATCCGTTCTTGCGGGATACGTCAAAGCAAATTCAGTTGCGACTGAACCTCCATTAGAGTATCCACAAATAACGGCTGATTGGATATTCATTTTCGTTAAAACGTTATTAATCATTTGTGCCAAGTACGGAACCTCTACCTCAGATGCAGACACATGCTTTGTACTTTTACCACTATTGAATAAATCAATGAAAATGACTTGATAGTGCTTAGCAAGTGACCGTTGCGATTGAAATGTTAATTGTCCCATCACTGGAGGATGTACAAAAACAAGTGGCTGTCCACTCCCGTATATTTCGTAATAAATACGAGCTTTGTCTAATTTGACATACGGCACGTTCTTCGCCTCCTTATTTCAATGGGCCTTGAAAGAGTTTGGCTTTTAACCTTTGTGGTGCCCTTTAAGCAATGAGTGAAGCCATTGCTCAAATAAAGGGTACTTAAAAAGTCGATTTGTCCTTGATTCAGTGGCCTCATTTCAGCCAATGCGCAGATACAAATACGAACAGTTGATAGCCTGCATATATACCGAAAATACCGAGTATTCCCGCTAGCGCAGGCGGAGCGGGAATAGGCAGCTTAATCCACGCAAACAAGAAACCAACGACTAACCCAGCGATAAATGCAAGAATCATTTCATTCATTTCTAGCCCCACTTTCATACTTGTACTTTGTCTCATGAGGCGACTTTTCATACATTGGTTTTTGAAGGAGAGTTAAGATAACCATACTTGTTGCCATTTCATAAAGAAGAAACAAAAGAAAAACCCGAATGAATTGTTAAATCTTCATCCGGATTACTCGATCTTACTCTTTTCCTTCATACAACCTACTTAACTGTTTCAATATAACTATATAAGGACCCTGAAAATGTTCAATTTCCAGAGTCCTTTTCATCCATTTACATTTTTTCAGGTGATGAAACACCGACAAGTGCTAACGCATTTTTGATCGTTGTTTGAGTTGCTTTCATTAAGGCAAGACGCGCAGCACTCGCCTCCTTTTGATCTGGATCAATGACACGCTCAGCATTGTAGAAGCTATGAAGTGTTGAAGCTAACTCATGAACATAGTTTGTCACACGATGCGGGCTTTGTTTTGCCGCTGCCTCCGCTACCACGACTGGGAAATCACCAATTGCTTTTAGCAAATCATAAGACTTCTCGGACGTTAAGCTTGAAAGGTCAGTCGTCTCATCAAAAGTCAATCCTAGCTCTTGACCTTGACGAAGCATACTACATACACGAGCATGAGCGTATTGAACATAATAAACGGGGTTTTCATTTGACGTCGAAACCGCCAAATCCATATCAAAGTCTAAATGAGTATCGGCACTGCGCATCGCAAAGAAATATCTCGTTGCGTCAATTCCGACCTCTTCCATTAGATCGCGTAATGTGACCGCCTTCCCAGTTCGCTTACTCATTTTCACTTTTTCGCCGCCTTGATAGAGGCTAACCATTTGAATGATTTCCACATCCATTTGCTCGGCATTATAGCCTAACGCTTGAATCGCTGCCCTCATTCTCGGAATGTACCCATGGTGGTCAGCTCCCCAAATGTTGATAAGCTTATCAAATCCACGACTCATCTTATCTTGATGATAGGCAATATCGGGAGTTAAATACGTATAGGAGCCATCATTTTTAACTAAGACACGGTCTTTGTCATCACCATACGACGTTGAGCGGAACCACGTAGCACCATCCTTTTCGTACGTCTCGCCTTTTTCAAGGAGATATGCTAATGTTTCGTCCACTTTGCCAGATTCATATAACGATGTTTCAGAGAACCAATGGTCAAATTCAACCCGATATTCCTTCAAATCGTATTTAATCTTATCTAGCTCCTTCTTTAATCCATACTCGCGAAAGAATGCCCTTCTGTCCCCTTCTGATTGATGTACAAATTTATCGCCATATTCATCAGCTAACTGTTGACCAAATTCAATGATATCTTTGCCATGATAGCCATCCTCTGGCATTCCCTTCTCTTTTCCAAGAGCTTGAAAATAACGAGCTTCAAGAGAAAGTGTCAAATTATGAATTTGATTCCCAGCATCATTAATATAATATTCCCGTTCGACCTCATATCCTGCCTTGTCCAAAATATGACAAAGCGCATCACCAACTGCCGCACCACGCGCATGCCCAAGATGTAACGTCCCAGTTGGATTAGCAGAAACAAATTCGATCTGAATCTTTGTATCTGCACCAATATTTGTTTCGCCATAGCGCTCACCCATCTTTATAACCGTTGGGACGACCTCACGTAAATACGCTTTATCCATATAAAAATTAATAAAGCCTGGCCCAGCAATTTCAACTTTTTCAATTGAAGCACGAGCTTGATCAAGATGCTCGACAATTTGCTCCGCTATGGCTCTTGGAGCTTGCTTGGCAATTCGCGCTAGCTGCATCGCCATATTCGTCGCATAGTCACCATGTACTTTATCCTTAGGTGATTCTAATATACATTCTGGGATCGTTTGATCATCCGCTAACTGAGCAGCCTTCACTGCATTCGTAATTTCTTCTTTTAATTGCTGCTTCAATTGCTCTACACTATTCATCTATTTATTCCTCCTCAAGCGTTAAGCGAACATTATGACGTCCTGTCTCTTGTCCTTGCAATAAGAACCGATAACAGATTTCAATCCGCCCACGTGTCTTTCCTCGCGGCCATTGTACTAATACTTTTTCAGTGATCGCTTCTGTTTCCCAAGATGCCTCTTGTGTCACATAACGTCCAAACGTTCTTTCACCTGCAACGAAAGCTTGTCTCATTAAGACAGCCCCCTGTCTAATTAACATTAATTCATGTCCATCCCATTTCATCGTCGTCTGAACCTTCTCAAGACCTGGGGGTGCCTCTTCAAAGCGCAAATAATCTTGACTGCCTTTATGAAAGAGCTCTCCTCTAGTTGTGAAATCATTCGTATCCGTATGGTCATCCTGCTCTACTTTCGTCTGAAAATGCATTTTCACAAATCGTTTTAGCGCCTTTTTCATGTGGCTCGCACACCTCTCTATCTTTCATAGTTTAGCGAGTTTCAGGCTCAGTTGCAAGAAGCGCTTCATATCTTTTCCAGTCAAATTAAAGGTACTGAAAAAGTTGATTTGTACATTTTCAGCGGTCTCGTCTAAGTCCTTTAGAAGACTTTTCATCCTCTTTGAAAAAAATGAGCAGCCACTGTTGGTTGCTCATCTTCTTTCAAATTAGTCTCTTCCGATTAATCTTGCTACAAATCGTGGTAAAGCAAACGCTGCGCTATGTAAATCCTTCGTATAATAGTTTGTCTCGATTTGATGAAAGCGACTGTCCTTAACCTGTAACGGGTCATATTTTTTCGATCCAATTGTAAATGTCCAAAGACCACTAGGATAGGTTGGAATGTTCGCTGTGTATAAATTCGTAATCGGAAAGATTTCCTGCACATCACGATATACGTGCGAAATTAATTCCCCTTGAAACCAAGGGTTGTCAGTTTGTGCGACAAAGATTCCGTCTTCCTTTAACGCTCTTGAAACCCCTTCATAAAAGCCTTTTTCAAACAATTTAACAGCTGGTCCTACCGGCTCGGTCGAATCTACCATGATCACATCATATTCATTTTCTGCTTTGGCAATATGCATAAAGCCGTCATCAATTTGCACTTCGACACGTGGATCTTCAAGTGCACCAGCAATAGTCGGTAAATATTTCTTCGAGTACTCGACTACTTTCCCATCGATTTCAACAAGGGTCGCCTTTTCCACACAAGGATGCTTTAACACTTCACGGATTACACCACCATCTCCTCCTCCAACGACTAATACACGTTTCGGGTTTGGGTGCGTAAATAACGGTACATGAGCAACCATTTCGTGGTAAACAAATTCATCCTTCTCCGTTGTCATCACCATTCCATCTAGAACAAGCATATTTCCAAACTCTTCCGTTTCAATCATATCTAATTGTTGAAACTCCGTCTTTTCCGTATGAAGCGTCTGCTTCACCTTTGCTGTAATGCCGAAACGCTCTGTTTGCTTTTCTGTATACCATAATTCCATTACTTTCACCTCATATTAACGATTCATTTCTGTTCTGTCGTGCTGCTCATCATTTTTGATTACTAAAACGTAATAAGTCGTTTCTTCAAAAGAAAGTATATAGCAATGCTTGAAAATCAGCAATGTTCTTCGACGCTTTCTCTTTGAATTCAGACGTTTAAGCTTTCATGTTTTTACCAATGATAAAGATAAAGGTACTTTCTCTTATATGGGGGTGGCAACATGGAAGTCATCTTGAATCGACGCAAACGGCGAAGAATGCGTCTTATAAGGTTATTGTTTAGACTCATACTGCTATTATTCGTTTTGCTTACTGCTGCTGCGGTTGGCTTACTTTCTTATACGAAAATGCAAGGCCCTCCACCATTAACAGTTGCACAAACGACGGTTTATTTCGGAGCGGATCAATCCATTATTGGGGAACGCCATCAAGGGGAAAACCGACACTGGCTTGAACTATCGGCAATAGACCACGATGTCATTGATGCAACTATCGCTGTCGAGGATCGGAAATTTTACGATCATTTTGGGTTCGACCCCTTTCGAATTGGCGGAGCGATGCTGGCGAACATCCGCTCACGATCTATGGTACAAGGTGCCAGTACGATTACACAGCAATATGCTCGCAACCTCTATTTAAGTCATGATAAAACGTGGAAACGAAAATGGAATGAATTAATGTACTCCCTTCGCCTTGAAATGAATTATGACAAGGATCAAATTCTTGAAGGCTATTTAAATACCGTTTATTACGGTCACGGGGCATATGGCATCGAGGCAGCGGCCTATCATTATTTTGGTAAATCAGCACAAGAGCTTTCCCTCGCTGAAGCAAGCATGCTTGCCGGTATTCCAAAAGGACCTAGCTACTATTCTCCTCTATTTGACTTAGAGAGGGCGAAGAAAAGGCAAAGTGTCGTCTTACAATCAATGGTAGCAACAGGGGTGCTCACACAGGTCGAAGCAGATGAAGCATATGCTGAGGAGCTTGTATTTGATCATGACGAGCTTGAAGCCACGACAACCGTTGGTCCTTATTTTCAAGATGCTGTGGAACGTGAGCTGATTCAAGAGATCGGACTAGAGCCGACCTTATTTGAAATCGGTGGCCTACGGATTTATACGACGCTTGATCCAAATATGCAACGAGAGGCGGAACGGTTCGTTCAATCAGAAATGCCGAATAATGAATTACAAGTCGCTCTTGTCGCCCTTGATCCAGTGCAAGGAGATGTAAAAGCTCTCGTCGGCGGAAAGAATTACGATGACAGTCCCTTTAATCGTGCGACTGATTTAGAGAGACACGGTGGATCGACTTTTAAGCCATTTTTGTATTATGCTGCACTTGAGAATGGCTATACACCCTCTTCAACTCTATTAAGTGAAGAAACGACCTTTACATTAGATGAAGGACGTGAAGTATGGAAACCGAGTAATTTTAATGACAATTACGCCAATGACTTTATCACTTTGCTACAAGCGATGGCCTACTCCGATAATATTTATGCCATTAAAACTCACCTTTTACTTGGGATGGATAAGCTTGTTGATATTGCTGATCGAACAGGAATGACAAGTCCATTATCAGAACGAGCTTCACTCGCTCTTGGAGCAGCAGAAGTAAACCCATTAGAGCTAGCTACAGCATATAGCGCCTTCGCTAACGGCGGTCAACGCGTCACGCCTCGTCTCGTTCGTAAAGTCGTCGATTCTGAGGGTGAGATTCTATATGAGTCTGAGCCAGAGCTAGAGCCTGCTCTTGACCCTCGTTTAGCCTATATTACAACTGATTTGATGAAGGGGATGTTTGACCCTTATTTAAATGGCTACACTTCCGTCACAGGAGGCTCTATTTCACATTTCCTCTCTCGTGAAGTTGCTGGCAAATCAGGATCAACCCCGACTGATAGCTGGATGGTCGGTTTCACACCACAATTATCGACAAGTGTATGGGTAGGCTATGACCGCGATCACCTGATCGACTCCTCTGAAGCTCAAGTTGCCAAGAGGATTTGGGCACAATTCACAGAGCACGCCTTGGAAGGCCAAAATATAATTCCATTTGACGTCCCTGATGGAGTTATTGGGGTTGAAATGGATCCTTTCACTGGCCTATTAGCGACTGAAGACTGTCCAACCCACCGTACAACTTACTTTCTTGAAGGGACAGAGCCAACTACTCCATGCCCGTCCCCGACAGAAGATGCCATGTTAAACGAAGAGCAAGACCATGATAAAGAGAATATCATTGATCGCTTCTTCCGCTGGTTCGGAAGCTAAGAAAAATGCGCAGCGTTTTTTATTAAATGGGTCGTGCGGAGCCGTTACAGCACGGTTTTCAGTTATTCTGAACTTTCAGAACAACGTGTAACGTGCGAAGCCGTCGCTCTCTTTTGCGTTTGCCAACACCCTCTATACTTTATTTTATACATTCTTATCTTTTAAAAAAGTCAAAAAAGCTGACCTCCATTTTGGAGATCAGCTTTTTTTGTCCTAGTATAAATGTGCGTTTATACTTCCTTTTAGTTTACTCGCTATGACGAAAAAGCTCAATAGTCGCAACCACTATTCAAAAATCGTTCAAATTTAAGCGTAATTTACCCTTTACATTTATACGACGTTCTGATAGTCAATCTAGCTTGATTAGGCTTCCAAGCCGTTTATAAACGCTAATCATCTAATAAAGCTGCGTGTAGTTCCTCTGAAGAATGCTCCCACATCGCCTCATTATGATCTTTCAGGAAACGGGCAAGGATTTTCCTTGATTTTGTATCCATATCATCGACAGCTACTTTCCCTTTTAGTGATTTATCCATCTTATTCACATGCTCTGGCATACTCTTATACCCACGTCGAATTTCGCGGTCAACGAGCATTTCACAGCCTGCTACACCTGCATAATACGGCTTCTTATCCTTATATTCAATCGATACCCAAACGAGCCAATACAGTTTGCCGTTTGGTACCTCTTCCTTATTTTTTAAAAATTTAATACGTTTCTCGACGGCTGAACGAGCATGAAGAGCTCCCATATCAACAAATGCCTCATCGTCCTCTGGACAAACAAAAATAGGTGACACATTATCTAAATTCATCACCCCTGCACCGTATCCACCATGCCCATCTGTAGAATCCCCACTTAAAATATTAAAGCCCGTTGTCTTCTTCTTAAGGTTGTCATTGTTTAATAAATCCATCTAACCATCATCCTTTCCAAATACTATTATGACAACAGCCCCCGCAACATATGTATATAGGTATATGCTTCATCTAATTCCTCATCACTATAGTTTTGCTTAGCCTTTAAAGTATGAACCTTTTCCTTCTGCTCAGCCATATCCAAATCTTCAAAGTACAGTAACGTGGAAACAAGCTCTAAAAAACGTGAGCTCTTGTCATTTAACGCTTCAACCAATTCCTTCGAGAGAGACTGATTCGGATACATGCCTAAGAATCTCTCCCCTTCAGTAGAAAGTGTATAACGATATTGAACGTAATGCCCTTTATCCTCTTTACGTTCAACGACAAACCCTAAGTTACACAGTTCCTCCATCCTTAAGCTTAACTCTTCCGAATACGGTCCAAACATATGAAACGTATATTTCTCTGAAAAAGGCGCATTCAGCTTCTTCGCAATGTAAATCATTTTCTGCAGTTTTTTTCTGCCGATGATTTCTCCCGCCTGCAAAAACAGCCCCATCACATTGGCGTGATCCTTCAGCATCGTTATCCCTCTTCCCTTTTCATTATATATCTAGAACCTTTCGTATTTGGCGCTTAATCTCACCATACTCTTCTTCGTCCTCTAACCGATCAAGTGGCACATACAGCTTATGATCCGTTCTCTTCTTACCTGAAATCGCCTCAACAACGTCTGATTGTCGCGAAAGCTCTCGTAGCTTTCCATTTGGCATTAACAAATGAATCGGCACTCGCTCTTCTTCCTCACCCGGTCTGTAAAAATCATAAGGCAAATCAGACGAGGAATCCAATACTAAATAATAATCTGGCTGTAAATCAGCCTGCTTAAACAAATCATGTAGCACGAGCCAATCATCCATTCGGTTGTTTGGATTAAATTCAATATATTTAAAAAGACGTCTATTTAGAAATCTTACACAAAGATCGCGCAAAATGCGATCCTCTTCTTCCTGCCAAACTTGGAAATAATACAAGACAATCGCCTCATCTAACCGCAAATAATCGTCCAAGCTCGCTTTTCCTTTAAAAATCGAATAAAAATGTTTCGGCTCCTGTTTAAAGGAGTATTCTTGCTCATAAAGATCCTTCGCCCGCATTAATATTTTGCTTAAAATCACTTCTGCACTTCGCGTGACCGGGTGAAAGTACACCTGCCAATACATTTGATATCGACTCATAATATAATCCTCAACAGCATGCATACCGCTATTCTTAATGACAACTTGATCCTCTTTCGGTCTCATGACCCGCAATATTCGCTCCATGTCAAAATGACCATAGCTCACACCTGTATAATAAGCATCGCGCTGTAAGTAATCCATTCGGTCTGCATCAATTTGACTTGAGATCATACTTGTCACAAGCTTATTCGAATACGTCTTCTCAATGACATCAGCAACATCTTTCGGAAATTGCGGATGAACTTGAGAAAGAACATGATTAATCTCCGTATCACCTAAAATGATCGATCGCGTCCACTCTTCATGGTCAGTGTCGAACACCTTTTCAAATGAATGAGAGAAAGGGCCATGACCAATATCATGCAGAAGCGCAGCTGTTAATACGAGCAATCGTTCCTCATCGTTCCAATCAGGGCGTCCGGTAAATTCCTCTACCATTCTCCTTGTAATCTCGTATACCCCTAACGAATGGTTAAAGCGAGTATGCTCGGCACCATGGAAGGTCACATAGGTTGTCCCAAGCTGTCGAATTCGTCGCAACCGCTGAAACTCCCTCGTTCCAATGAGCTCCCAGATTAATTCATCTCGGACATGGATATACCGATGAACAGGATCCTTAAACACCTTCTCCTCTGCTAAAACACCATATTTACTCATAGTTCATCCTCTCATATTCGACGTTACTACTATTATATAAGAAATATTCATACATGTCTTTTCCCAATGCTTTCTTACACACATTCAATATCTAATTTCTAGCCCTTCTTTTAGTTGACTGTGACACTAATGTTGACGAATAGTCAATGGTAACTAATGTAGCGAGACTATCTCAAAAAGTCTTAAAATGACGCATTTGAGATAGTCTTTTTCAATCACTAACGAAGACATTTAAAAACACCAAATGATATAATCATTTCATACACGCTCATGAAAAAAACGGAAAAAGAGAGGCTTGCGGTAGAAGGTAATAGCTAGTGACATAGTTACATATATGAGTAATAGCACGTTATAAAACTTCGCAAGGATCTACTATCTGATTATGCGATATAAGCTACCAATAAGGAGGTATTTTAATTGAAAATAAGTGAATTATCTAAAAAGACAGGTGCTAGCATCCGATCGATCCGTCACTATGAAAAGAAAAATCTCATTACTTCTACTCGTCTTGATAACGGCTATCGGGAGTTTGATGAATCTTCCATTGAACGAATTAAAACTATCAAAATCTATTTGGGCTTAGGACTAACGACTGATCAAATCGAGGAATTTTTGAATTGTATGGATTCCTACCCACAATATGAAATTGAGGAATGTGATGAAGTATTTGACGTATATGAAGAAAAATTAGCTGAAATTAACAAGAACATGCATGCATTATCAATCGTAAAACAACGGTTAGAAGAGCAAATTAAGAAGAAAGAAGACAGGGAACTAACTCGTTCGATGCGTTGTCCTGCCTCTATTCATCATCATTAACTACGAAAGACACCACATTTTCTTACTCATTTTAAAAAAGAGTGTCCACTTTTACACGACGGTAAAGCGACACTCTTAGCAATAAGCTCTTACGAAGAAGAGACAACTTTTGATTTTATCTTCTTTTCTACTTTGTCTAACAGCTGATCCTCATCAGGGGCTGCTACAGGACGATTATTGACAAATGCGAATGATTTCTTTCGTCCTGGACCGCAATACGATTGACAACGAATATCGATAGTCGCGGTAGGATCGAGCTTCTTTAAACGTGGCATAAGCGTCTTAATGTTCGTTGCCTGACACTCGTCACAAATTCGAAATTCATTGGCCATATCTCGGTTCCTTTCATCTATAGTTCAGCTTACTTTTTATAAAACCTAGCGATTATTTTAACATACCTCCTCCTTTTTTGCACGAAAAAAGGGCAGACATGCTATAATATAACGAGCTTATCTTAATGAACAGGAGTCTACACATGAGCGAAACCTTATCATCCATCTCTAAGCAATGGAGATTGCTAGACCATTCAACATTAGGTCTACATTTCCCACCACTTGATTCTTTTGCCTATGACGACACCTTATGTACCTTTGTTGGACGGGACCATTCTTTGCCAACCATTCGACCTTGGGTTCACAATCAAACGATCGTTCTCGGCATTCAAGATAGTCGCCTCCCTCATATTCATGATGGCATTCAACACTTACATTCAGCAGGTTACGAGGTCATCGTCCGAAATTCAGGTGGCTTAGCTGTTGTTCTTGATCCCGGCATACTAAATGTCTCTCTTATTATGAAGGAAAACCAATCGATTTCGATCGATTTGGGATATGATATGATGTACCGTTTTATACAGAAAGCTCTCTCACCTTATAAGGTTAGCATTGAAGCACGGGAAATTGCCGGTTCTTATTGCCCTGGTAGCTATGACCTTAGTATAAATGGCAAGAAATTTGCTGGTATATCACAAAGACGCATACGAGGCGGGGTAGCTGTTCAAATTTATTTATGTTTAACAGGTAGTGGCGGGGATCGCGCTCGCCTCATTCGTTCGTTTTATGAACACGCTGTGAAGCAATCACCAACTAAA
Organism: Halalkalibacter sp. AB-rgal2; assembly: GCF_041821005.1. Lineage (NCBI taxonomy): Bacteria > Bacillati > Bacillota > Bacilli > Caryophanales > Bacillaceae > Halalkalibacter > Halalkalibacter sp. AB-rgal2. The sequence continues at coordinate 190,393 of NZ_JBGUAV010000006.1, read as the reverse complement.
TATACATATCCAGACATCATACCTACAACAATGGCGTCCTTGTCCTCTTTACTTAATGAAGAGATTGATGTCACGAAAGGATTGCATCTCCTGCTCGAAGCGATGCTTCAAGAGAACATTTCACTCTCAACGACAGCCTTTTCTCAAGAGGAGCATGCTTGGTTTTTAGAGCAACAAGTTCGGTTAAGGAAGCGAAATGAAAAGGTGTTCTAAGAAAAACTGCGCAGCAGTCTTTTCTTAGAAGCGTTGCGCGGAGCCGTTACAACGGTTTTAGGCTTTTTATGAAAGTGGCGTTTTTTCATAAAGAACGTGGAACGAGTGAAGCTGATGCCACTGTAATCCGGGCTGCGTTACTTGAAAAACGCTATTTTGACCGTGTTTTGTTATTCTGCAACCCGATTTCATCCTGTTATATCGCCTACACAACATCCTCTCTCACCACTTCTTTTTGAACTCCAAGAAAAAAGGAATACGTGTAATCTCCAACAAAAAGCATGACAATATGGAGCATGAAAAAGTAAATGATATTGGTATTCCTTACATTTAGCAGCTTAAAGCGAATCAGCAATTGATCAAAGAGAAGAGCACAACCGAGCGCAATCGCTTTAAATCTACCTTTTGATAAGAGCGTGCTAATTGTCGGGAAAAAGCTAACAACTAACGCATATACAGGAGCAAGAATAAAATGATTCCAGTCCTTACTTCTTGGCGTAAGATACGGGAATTGAAAACGAAACACGTTCGTAAAGGCGAATAAAAAAAATAACGCATTCGTATAATAAATCACATGACTAAAATAGAGTGAAATCACCGTAAACAGCTTTCTCTTCGAGGAGCGAAAGCCTAACCACCACTGATCGATAAACCAAAAATAAAAAATAATACCAACCACAGTAAAAGACGTATTCCACGTCCGATTCACAAAAATTCCCTTCCTTAAAAAGATCGCTTCAATTCCACCAAACATGAGCGCTAGCCCAACCTTAGTTTTCCACCCAAGTCGAAACAATGTAATGAATGCGGCCTTAACAGGTACAAAGAACGCTTGAGAAAGAAAAGCACCGAATATACTGTCAACCCAAGCATTCCGAAACACCCCAGGCTTATATCGATACATTCGCAATAGGTTTAAAACAACATACTCAAATAAATACGTAAATCCAATCGAGCCCAAAAGCAACGCTATCGTTTGCTTTTTAAAACGTACAAACGTAATAAGAAATAAAATTGTATGACAAATACAAACGATAAAAAAAGGGCGTGTTTGCGTCTTAATCATCATGAATATCCTTTCCTTTTCAAGTATATTGCTCTTAGTGTGAATAAAGATTTGCTTTTTCATACCGTGGAAAAAGAATGGAAAATGAGAAAAGCGTGCAACGGCTTTTCTATTTCTTCACTTTATACGATCATACCTAAAAAGAGCTAAAAGATGAGAACACCTTTTAGCTCTTTTCTCTTATTTCGTTACCGCCGATTTCTGATTAAGAGCCTGCATCGCCGTAATCAGAGAAAGCTTATAAACATCTGCGGCATTACAACCACGAGAAAGATCGTTCACTGGCTTATTCAACCCTTGTAGGATCGGTCCAATTGCATCATAACCACCTAAACGTTGAGCAATCTTATAGCCTAAGTTTCCTGATTCTAAGCTCGGAAAAATAAACACATTCGCTTGACCTTGTAATGGCGAATCAGGAGCTTTCTTTTGCGCGACAGCAGGTACAAACGCTGCATCGAATTGGAACTCCCCATCTATAACAAGATCAGGACGAGCTGCTTGCGCTAGTTTTGTTGCTTCAGATACTTTTTGCGTTTCAATCGACGAAGCCGAACCTTTCGTCGAAAAGCTTAGCATCGCTACTTTTGGATCTATGTCAAACACTTTAGCCGTTTCAGCCGTTGCAATGGCAATTTCAGCTAACTCCTCACTATTTGGAGCGATATTAATCGCACAATCACCAAATACAAACTTCTTGTCCTCTTTCACCATAACAAACACACCTGATGTTCTCTTTATACCTGGCTGTGTTTTAATAATTTGTAAAGCAGGACGTACTGTATCTCCCGTAGAATGAGCAGCACCACTTACTAAACCGTCTGCTATCCCCATATGGACAAGCATCGTACCAAAGTAGTTGACATCAACAAGCTTTTCACGTGCTGTTTCTTCAGTTTCTTTTCCTTTTCTTCGTTCTACAAAGGCTTGAATCATATCATCCATTCCATCATAGCTTGACGGATCCATAATGGTTACATTCACTACATCCAATTGTAGCTGCTTCGCCTTCTCTTTAATCTCCTCTTCACTACCAATTAAAATCGGTCTAACGACTTGATCAGATTTAAGTTTAATCGCCGCTTCCAAAATGCGTTCATCTGTCCCCTCAGGCAAAACGATCGTCGGCTGATGTTTCTCCACTTGATTTTTTATAGCTGCAAATAGACCGCTCACTACATTTCCTCCTCTTTATCCGTTCCCTCTACTTATTTCCCTACTATAAGGATACTCCTCTTCATTCTAAAAAGGAACCATATTTGTCAAGTTCATCAAAGTTCAAATTTTTGAAAAAATCTATCTGTTTCCGTTTTCACAGTCGCTAATCCTTCTCCTTTCGCCACTTTACCCTTTTTCTAGGATGACCAAAGATTTGACGCTTATGTGTCAGAGACTCGCTTCATTTTTTCCTTGTTAAAAAGTGTGATATATTAAAAGAGCATGTTCAAAAAGTACCATAAAACACGGCAATGGCTCCGGTTGCTATGCGTCTTGTGGTCAGAAAACCACTCATCACAAGACTTTCAATAAATGTAGCGACTACTCATTGCTTCGAGGTCATTCAAAAAGGGGAAACCAGGGCACCAAAAAAGTTAAAAACAAAACTTTGTCAGTGCCTTCAAAATCAGCGCTTTTTTGGACAACCTCTTTAAATAATTTACAGAAGATGAGGAGTGTGTATATCATGAGTGAAGCCGCAGTAACATTAGATGGATGGTATTGCTTACATGATTTTCGGACAATGAATTGGCCAGCTTGGAAAACTCTTACTCAAGAAGAACGTAATGAAATTTTAGACGAATTTCATTCTATGATTGCTTCTTGGCAAGAAACAGAAGAACAAGAAAAAGGAAGTCATGCCCTCTATTCAATAGTCGGACAAAAGGCTGACTTGATGATGATGATTTTACGTCCTACGATGGAAGAATTAAACGAAATCGAAACCGTCTTTAATAAATCAAAGCTAGCTGAGTTCACGATTCCGAGCTATTCGTATGTCTCAGTTGTTGAATTAAGCAATTATATGGCCGGGGATAGCGATGGTGATCCTTATCAAAACCCTCATGTCCGTAGTAGACTATACCCAATTTTACCAAAGGCCAATCATGTTTGCTTTTATCCAATGGACAAGCGCCGTGAAGCAAATGACAATTGGTATATGCTCCCGATGGAAGAACGACGTTCCCTTATGAGGAGCCATGGCTTAATTGGCCGAAGCTATGCTGGCAAAGTGAAGCAAGTCATTACAGGTTCTGTCGGCTTTGATGATTGGGAATGGGGCGTGACGTTATTCGCTGACGACGTTCTTCAATTTAAGAAGCTTGTTTACGAAATGCGTTTTGACGAAGTATCAGCTCGCTATGGGGAATTCGGCGCTTTTTATGTTGGGAATCGATTAGATCTCGAGAGTTTACATACGTTTATGAACTAAAATGTTCTCTATTTTGAATCCAGAGGCTAGGACATAACTAGCTTCAAATAGTGAAAAGGTGAATTTGAGTGTACTCAAACTCACCTTTTTCTATTTTGCGTGTAAATTCTTCTATTACCCTATATGTTGGCAATGAACTTAAAGTTCATTGCCATTAACGCAAACCCCATCTCGTTTTCTACCTTCGATTTCCCTCGGACAGAAAATCGAGTGAAACGCAAATGAGCCTTTAAGAATCCAAAAACTCGTTACACGCATTTACGAAAGAGACGCATTTTCATAAACGCTCAACCCCTTTGTATCGGCTCAGCACGAGGATGTAAGTTTTCTTTGCATAAAGAAAAGAAGTCAGTCATATAGTGAAGTAACTGCACAGCCTGCGTCAGATCCAACGTAGATTGACAACTTTTGAATGAGGGGTGAGTAGATGGCAGTCATCAAAACAAATTCAAATGATATTGATACACTTGCTCGTTTAATGAGAGCGGAAGCAGAAGGCGACGGAGAGATGGGGATGCTTACTGCAGGAAACGTTATGGTCAATCGCGTCCGAACACGTTGTCTTGATTTTGGTGATATTAACTCGGTTCAAACAATGACCTTTCAATCACCAGGGGGGTTTGAAGCTGTTCAAAAGAGTTACTTTTACCAAAGTGCACGGGAGCGAGATAAACGGTTAGCTCAGCGAGTTGTCAACGGCGAGCGCTTTCGACCTGCTGAAAATTCATTATGGTTTTTTAGACCTGATGGCACTTGTCCTGAACAGTGGTGGGGACAGTGGAATTCAGGTCGCTACAAAGCTCACTGCTTTTATTCACCACTCGCTTCTGAATGTCCAGATGTGTATCGTACTTATTAAAACAATTCACGACAATGATTACTTAACAAAGGAGAGGTATACATGAGCCAACAATGGTATCAACAGCAAGGACAGCAGCAGCCTATGCAAGCTCAGACTCAGCAAGGGCAACAAGGGGGAGTGCCTTATTTCTCATCTCAACAATATCAAACACCTGGATTCGCTCAAGCGCAGCAATTCCAACCATTAGGAGGAGCGGTTCCAGGGTATCCGCAGCCACAGCCCGGTACTGGCATGCTTCCACTTGAACAATCCTACATCGAGAACATTCTTCGCCTCAACCGCGGGAAGGTAGCTAGCTTTTACATGACCTATGAGAATAATGAAGAATGGAACGCTAGAATTTTTAGAGGAATTGTGGAAGAAGCAGGTCGGGATCATATTATTGTTAGTGAAGTCGATGGAAGTAATTATTATATCCTGTTAATGGTTAATCTTGATTACGTGGAGTTTGATGAGCCAATTGAATATGATTATCCTTTTGCCAATGGACCGGTCTTAGCACAGTACTCTCCACGCCCAGAATAAGGAAGGCCACTGAAAAAGTTAAAACTTTTTCAGTGGCCTCCTGAATAAGAGCCTTTATGTGAAGAGTGATATGAAAAGACTTAATATTTTCATATCACTCTTCACGCATATCTATTACATGTATCGAAGCACCGCAATCCCCAATAAGACCCAGCCTACGATAAATGCCAATCCACCAATAGGTGTAATCGCACCTAGCTTTGTTATCCCCGTTAGAGCCATGACATATAAACTGCCTGAAAACAGGACAATTCCCACAACAAAGCTCCATCCTGCTCCTGTTAGTACACCACTCGTCATTTTCAACGCTAATAGCCCCACTACAAGCAATCCAATACCATGAATCATATGGTACTGCACACCTGTTTGGTAATTCTTCATCATTCTCTCTGAGAGCTTCCCTTCTAACCCATGGGCACCGAACGCTCCAATGACAACGGATAACGCCATGATTATACTACCTAAGAACAAAAATAATTTCGCCATATTTCTATACACTCCTTCTTCTTTGTTCCAAGATCAAAGTGTCAAAAGATACCTTCTGACAATGTATTTGTTATAGTTTCCATTTTATCAGATTTTTTTGTTTACTAAAAAAAAAAGTATGGCACATTTCCAATTTAATTTGGTATGTGCCACACAAATCATCTAGCCTCTTCCATCCTAATTCGTGATCATTTCACTCTCGTCAACTAACTCCCAGCTTTGCGTGTACGCTCCTTTAGCCAATACTTTTAGATAAGTACCTTCTTCTAGAATGCTACTGGTTGTAAAAGTGACACGTATGCTCTGACCTTCCTCATTCGTACCTGTTAAACGATATTTATACCTGCCATTATCCTCTTTTGGCTCTTCATTTATTTCAACATACACATACTCTTTTGACATAAATGGGTTAAAACGATCTAGATCCTCACGCATAAATGCATACATTCCTAATAGCACAATACTTGCTAGGATAAGAACGATGAAAAATCTCTTCATTATGGTTCCCCCAATCTAACTTTAAATTACTTTCTTCACAATTTGTCGATAATAGCTAACCGTGAATAAGGCGAACAGCAAATAAACCATTGCATACAGGACTATTCCTACCAAAGTAGGTACTAAAATACTTGAGATTACTAAGATTGACGCTACTCTAATCGCAAAGACTGCATGGGAAATTCCAATTAAAAGAGGAATAATAAACACAAACAACTGTTTCAAGACAATACCTTTCAATATGTCATTCACATTAAATCCAAGTTGTCGCAAAGTTTTATAATATCTTCTTTCCTGTTCAGCTTCAGTCATTTGTTTAAAGTACAAAATGCTGCCCGTAGATATTAAAAAGACAAACCCTAGAAAAGCGGTAATAAAAATGAGGACTCCGAAAAATTGAAATGCTTCAATATAAACCGAATGGTAATCGGGCATATAAACACCTTCTTCAACATACGGCATATATAGGAGAGAAGCTTCCTCTAGCTGATCCTTATCTTCAAATTGAAATGTATCAATTTGAAGAATTTCAATGTTATCCCTCCCCTGCACCTCTTGCTTAAAATCATCAAACGTAGCTTGAGACACAACAAGTTGCATACCTAACAAATTGAAATTCATGATATTCTTTATTTCAAGATCAGTGACTGACAAGGTCTTATTCTCAAACTCCACCTGTATCGGATAGCTATACTCATTTTCTTCAATGATCGCTCTAGAATCATAATGAAAGGCTTCACCATAGGCTGGAATGTCAATCTCTAGACCGGCTTCCTGCAAGGGTTCTGCCGGAAATACCATTATTGTTCGTTGTACCGCTTCCAACTGACTATTATGCGGAGTGAATTCACCAACAAACCTCATACCTTCCACTTGGTGATTATAAAAGTCAATTCCTTCCTTATCAAGGTCGGTGAGGAAGGATTCTGCTTCACTTTGCATATTTTCAAAAGCTATATCAAATGGCATCGATAAGCGGGTATCCTTTTCTGCCGAATAATACAAAGAGTATGACAATGAAACCATTGTAATGGTCATTGCTGACAACACTGTTATAATCGTTAGTGAATTGGCATCCCCTTTAATTCTGTGCATGAAAGGAGCAATAGATAAACTGTTGAATAACCCAAGATTCCCTTTCTTACTTCTTCTATAGAGGTAGAGAGCCCAACCTATAGTCATTCGAAATATTAAATACGTCCCAAGTATTGTTGTAGCTAGAACCATGAGCATATAAGCAAACAAAGCATCCAAGTTATCAATTATCTTTGTCGATAGGTCATATCCAAAAGCTACAAGTGCCAATCCTACAAAAGCTAATAAACCTGAAATAATAGGATGGATCGTCTTAGATTCATCTTTTTGGTTTTCTGCATATAATAATTCTTTTAGTGTACTTTTAGAAACCTTGATCACTATTTGAATGACAGTGATTGCAATTAAAACAGTAAAGATTAGCAGTGTTTGCCCAACTGCAAGGATTGAGAAAGAAAGCTCGAAAACTTTATCTATCTCTAAAATACGCATAAGTATAATGAGGAAAAACCGAGATAAGAGGATACCTACAACGACACCTACTATTAACCCACCTACTCCTAATAGAATATTCTCAACGATCAGAAGCCGCCCTATCCAAAATTTCGAGAGTCCACTGAGCTGATAAATACCTAATTCTTTACTACGGCGTCTTAAAAAAATACCATTTGCATAAATGGTGAATACACCTGTAATGACCATTAATAAAATACCAGCAACATGAAATGCACTAGAGAACTGAACACTACCACTCATCAATGTTACAATAGACGAATCATGCTGTAGATTCGCAAAGATATAGTAGAGGCTAACACTGAAGATCATCGAGAAAAAATAAAGATAATACATCTTTAGGTTTTTTCTAATACTACGAATAACTAATCTATTCGTTGTCATTCTGGACTTCCTCCTCCAAGCACAGCTTGCACATCCATAATTTCTTTAAAAAACCCTACTCTTGTCTTATTTCCTCGATATAGCTCAGAAAATACTTTGCCGTCCTTTAAGAAAACAACTCGACTACAATAACTTGATGCGACTGGGTCATGTGTCACCATAACAATGGAAACACCACGCTTTTCATTAATCTCATTCAAATTCTCTAGCATCGCTGCGGCCGTTTTGGAATCCAATGCACCAGTAGGTTCGTCAGCAAAGACGATCGAAGGTTTATGAATTAATGCACGTGCTACAGATGCGCGTTGCTTCTGCCCTCCCGAAATCTCCGCGGGATACTTATTCGCTACATTTGTTATTCCTAATATATTCGCGATGTCATTAAATTCTCTTTGTGCCTCACTCGCACTTATATGACTTAACGAAATAGGTAATAGGATATTTTCCTTTACTGTCAACGTATCGAGTAAGTTATAATCTTGAAAGATAAATCCAAGGTGTTTGCGTCGAATATTCGCAATCTGTTTATCCTTCAGCTTAGAAATATCGTCATCATTGATTAAAATAACGCCATCTGTCGCGCGATCGATGGTCGCTAACACATTTAGTAACGTTGTCTTTCCAGATCCAGACGGACCCATAATCCCAACAAATTCCCCTTTTGTAACACGAAGATTTACTCCTTTCAGCACTTGCTGAGTGCTCCCTTTAGACCCGTACGACTTATACACATCCTGTGCACTTAGAACCGTCTTTGGCATCATTGATTGATTCATGTAATCCCCCTTTTCATCTTTATGTTGACTATTATAGACTTCTTACGTTTCATAAATCGCACGTTTTAGGTGACATTCCACTAGAGTAAAGTGATATTTTTGTCACATTCAAACACAGTTTCTGAGAATCCGCTATTCTACTTAGATTAAACAACCGTATACAAAAAAACAGTAGAAGGCGTAGTCTGACCTCATTTTATGAGATTCAGACTACTACTCCTACTGTTTTTTTACTTATAGTCTATTTCGTCTAATCGATTCCATTTCATTCTCTTTTAAGAAAAGGATATCCACTGCCGTTCCTTTACCGTATATTGAAGACACCTTAAGTGTTATGTTCAACTTGTTCGCTACGGTTTGAGCTAGGTATAAACCTAGACCGGTTGCAGCATTTTGTAGTCTGCCATTTTCTCCGGTAAATCCCTTGTCAAAAATCCGCGGAAGATCATGTACCTGTATACCACGGCCTTCATCTTTAATCGTGACGAAAACCCTTCCATTATCGCTTTCGCCTATTGTAATAGCGATGTCCCCTCCGTTTTGACTATATTTTATCGCATTGGTTAACAGCTGCCTTATAATGAAACGACACCACTTCCTATCAGTCAAAACTCGCTGCTCTTCCTCTGCTTTTACTTCCACACCAATGTTCTTTTCCATACACCAAGAAGCTAAATCACGCACTTCTTCCTTTAAAAGTGACTCAATCAAGACAAATTCCACTGCATAATCTGATTCCAACGTAGGAAGCCTAGAAATATACAATTGTCTATCAATAAGTAAATGCATCCGTAACCAATTCGTTTCAATCTTCTGAGCTAATTCATTGCTTCTATGTCCATCAATGGTCATTTTCATCACTGTAAGAGGAGCTTTAACTTCATGAATCCAAGAAGCTAAATAATCATTTTCTAATAAATAGCTTTGTCTCAAATCAGTAAATTTCCTTCTGTAAAAACGATCTACTTCACATAAAAGCTCGTATACCATTTGATCTGGAAACCTATAAATAGGCTCAGGTAAGGACTCAATCCAATCTGTATCGATTTCATCCATTAGTTTCCTTAGTTTTCTAAAATAATCAGTCTCCCTTTTGAATCGCCAAATGAAAAAAAGGCAAAAGGAAACAACAGCGATAAGATTTAGATATACGATAGAGGATATACTTATCGTGAACCCTTGATCGAATGTGATAAGTAGATTAGTCACCCCTCCTAGAATAACAAAGAAAAGAATCCAGCTTTTTTTATAAACAAGATATCGAAAAAGCATATTTCCTCCTATAACGTGATAGCCATATAACCTAGCCCTTTTTTTGTAACAATGGCTTCGGAAATGCCTAGAACAGATAATTTTTGCCTTAAGCGGGCCATGTTGGCTGTGAGAGTATTATCATTGATAAATTGATCATCCTCCCATAGCATTCTCATTAATTCATGTCTAGAAATAATTTGATGGTTAGCTTTCACAAGTGTCGTAAGGATAAAAAATTCATTTTTCGTTAAATCTACTTCCTCTCCATCTTTCCTCATTACACCTCGCTTTAAGTCAATTATACCTTCATTCCATTCAACCACATCATTGACTCCTTCTTCATAAGCATATGCTCTACGAAGAATAGCTTGAAGCTTGGCTAATAAAACGTCCATGTTAAATGGCTTTTGGATATAATCATCTGCTCCCATGTTCATAGCCATAACCATATCCATCGGATGATCTCTTGAGGAAAGAAAAATAATCGGTACTTTTGAAACCGCACGAATTTCCCTGCACCAATGAAAACCATCGTATTTAGGAAGTTGTATATCTAATATGACCAATTGAGGGTTTTCCTTTATAAATGTATTCATGACCTGTTCAAAATCAACAGGACTAGACACATGCAAAGACCACTGACTTAATACTTCTTTTAATTCTTCCAAAAGATACTGATCATCTTCAACAATTAGAATATTCATCACTATGAACCCCCTTTTAAACAACATATTACACTTTAATGAATAGACAGCATAAACACTCTTCTACAAAAAACAGAGAGCTACATCCCGTTCCCCCAATAGACTCAGATGGCTTTCTCCCGTTATAATTATAGTAACTACTATCAGATAAGGAGCGAGCAAATGTCTATCATTAAGACTCGTATGTATACATTAGATGATTTCGAGGCTTTACTTACAATTCAGAAGGAGGCCTTTCCTCCACCATTCCCTGAAGAACTATGGTGGTCAAAGGACCAAATCACCGCACATATGAACACTTTTGCAGAAGGAGCTATTATAGCTGAGCTCGATGGTGTCATTGTTGGATCCGCTACATCAACATTAATTCATTACACAGGAAAACCTCACACCTGGGAAGAAGTCGCCGATCAAGGATACATGACAAATAGCTTTGACCCTAACGGTGATAGCCTCTATGGTATTGATTTATGCGTACGCCCTAGTTATCGCAGTAAAGGGATAGCTACAGCATTGTACGAAGCAAGAAAAGCGCTTGTGCGTCAAAATGGGTATAAACGATTTTTAGCTGGATGCCGTATTCCAAATTACCACCAGTATGCAGACGAACTCGACGTACAAACCTATATCCAAGCCGTTCAAGCAGGGGAAGTCAAGGATTTAGTGCTTACCTTTATGATAAAACAAGGTCTGACTCCACTTAAAGCTCTACCAAACTACATTGATGACGAGGAATCACGGCATTACGCTGTACTGGTTGAATGGAAAAATGACCAGATCTAAAAATCAAGTAAATTGGATTTAGGAGGCGTAGGAGAAGAAGATTCCATTGATGAATCATGAGACGCAACATGCGTTTGTGCGATAGACGGCTGCGATTGGATAGGAGACAAAGGTTGCATAGGACGCGCAGAATCAGTACTCGTCCCCTTTAACAGCCGACAATAAGATTCAATGACTATCGCTTTCTCCTTTACAATATCTGCTTGTCCATGTTCCGTTGCCCGTTTCAAAAGTGCTAATTCCTGCTCTAATTGCTCTACAATCTTCTTAGCTGATACATTCATAGAAAGGCCCTCTCTTTCAATCAATTCTCCTCATAGAATAACACACAAAAAAGGATCAGGCATGTTCCTGACCCCTTGATGCAAAGATCGCCTTAATACCGGCAATATTCACCCCTTGTTTAATTAAAGCTTTTACTTCCAGGAGCGTCTCGATGTCCTCTAACGAAAACATCCGTTGGTTCCCATCATTACGGACTGGCTTAACCAACCCTTGCTCCTCGTAGTACCGAATTTGTCGGGCAGTTAAGTTGGTCATATCCATCACAACTCGGATGGGTAAACATGCTTGCTTGCGTGGAATTTCTGACTTCACTCCTGCCCTCTCCTTCCTGTCGTTCATCCAATCATGTTGATCGTTGTTGGCGAGCCAAATACGTATAAACCTCCTGCAACGTTTCATACCCTAACTCTTTAGCAAGACGTATATTCTTTTGCCATAGCTTCGCGGTGACAAGTGCATCTTCCATTGCATGGTGGCGTACGTGAATGGGAATTTGGTAGTGACGACAACATTCATCTAATGTCACCAGCTTTAACGAAGGATGGACGACCTTCGTTAAAAAAGATGTATCCAAAATTCGATGGACAAAGGTCGTACGTAACAATTGCCATGTAGCGTGCGACATAAATCGCTTTTCATGACTAGCGTGATGAGCAACCAGTGTGGACTTACCTATATATTCATAAAATATAGGCAACACATCCGACAACGGCTTTGAATCGATCAGCTCCTCTTTCGTTAGCCCTGTTAATTGAAGAACTTCTTCCGAAGGATTTTCACTATACACCGTTGAGTAGAATGTTTCCTTCTCAAGGATTTCATCACCCTTCATTTTAACAGCACCAATTGATAAGATACTGTCTCCTTTATCAGGCGAAAAGCCACTCGTCTCAAAGTCAAAGATGACAAATGGCAGTTCAGAAAGAGGGCGCTCTAACACATCGTCTTTTTTCAACTCTCGCTGTATTTGTCGTAATTGTGAATGCCTCGCAGCAGCGGATTGCTGCTGCAAGGACGTATACACGCTTGGACTTAGCTTGCCAGATAGTTGCTTCACTAGTTGAACCATGTTGTTCATCATGTCCATTCACCCTCTTTAAATGCCCTTTCGATTTCTCGATACAACCGGTGACCTTCTCTAACCCATTCCTTCAATTGCTTTTGATCCTCTGCACTTATATCCTTCAATGATAAATGATGCACTCGATCGTATTCCTGCACATTTTTTGTCCATTCGATTCTTTTTTCTAACAACCTTTCATACGATTTTTGCTTATGCTTAATAGCTTGATGAACTTCCGGCAGCTGCTCAAACCGTTCAAGAGTAGACGGTTCATAAATCTGATGCTTTAATGCAAGCAATCGCATTCCATTCACATAAGGGAAAAGGACAATTTGCTTTAAGTCAAACAACCCTTGATGCTTCCCTTTCGTTTCAACTAACAATTGATTGAATAATCCAGTTCCTTTGCGAAGTCGACCTGTATTTTCCGTAAATCGCTTTAATAAATATGGATGCTCCTCTATACAGGAAAAGAGGTACCCTTTCAACTCATATAACAGCTTTTCTTCGCCGGTCAATACACGAGAATCAAAGAATGTTAGCGTATACCTGAGTGACTCCCATCTATTCTCCTTCAACCAACCAGTCAATTGCTTCTTCCATTCATCAAGCGACATACACCATTTCCTATTCGAGGCCATCACGTTGCCATCACACGGCTCATACCCTACTTGACTAAGTGCATCGACGATGTTTTGACCTAGTAGTACAAAATAATCTCGATGCCTCTCACTCTCTCCTTCATAAATGATGCCATGATCCTGATCACTCCAAAAGGCTTGCTCTAGCCTTGCTCCACTGCCCATAAGAAAGAACGTAAAGTGAGTGGGACTCTCTCCCCACTCACCTTCTGTCCTTTTAAGCGCGAGACTGACCGCTTTCTTCATAATCAAATCATGACTTCGTTGTAAAGAAGCTGAGGTATGTGTGTAATCATGGATAACCTTCATTCGTTCATCTAGAAGCTCTTTTAAATGCTGATTCCAATCACGTTGTAAACCCTCAGACATCTCACTCATATTACGCGCCTGTGTTCGTACCTTGACCAGGCATATTTTCTGGGTAACCATAGCTACCATGCTCACTTAAGTCAAGACCGACAATTTCTTCCTCTTCAGATACTCGTAATCCACCAGTAAGAGCTCCAGTAATCTTAAGCAAAATGTAAGAAGCAATGAATGCGAAGAGACCACAAGCTACAACACTGACAATTTGAACACCTAATTGTGTGAAGCCACCACCATAGAATAAACCAGCGCGACCACCAACCAGATCAGCTAACTCTTGAGTAGCAAAGAAACCTGTTGAAATTGTACCCCAAATACCTGCAACACCGTGGACAGATAAGGCAAAGATCGGATCGTCGATTTTCGCTTTATCAAAGAATCTCATACTTGCATAAACGATTAGACCTGCAATTAAACCAATAACAACTGCCGCCCAAGGAGCAACGAACGCACAAGATGCTGTAATCGCAACTAAACCTGCTAACGCCCCATTTAACATTGTAGGTACATCTGCCTTACCGGAAACAGCCCATATAATGAACATCGCTGCAACCGCACCTGCACCTGCTGCTAATTGTGTGTTAAGAGCAACATAACCAAAGAACGCACCATCAACCTCTAACGTACTACCAGCATTAAATCCAAACCAACCTACCCAAAGAATCATAACACCTAATGCTGTATACACTTGGTTGTGACCAGCTAAATCATTCGAAGAGCCATCTTTGTTAAACTTACCAAGACGAGGCTTTAATAGAATCGTAGCTGCTAAGGCTGCCATCGCACCTGTTAAGTGAACAACTGTCGAACCAGCGAAATCTTGCTTACCAAGCTCTGCTAACCAACCATCACCCCAAATCCAGTGTGAAACGATCGGATACACTAACGCTGAGAATAAGACTGCAAAGATAATATATACAGATAATTTCGCACGCTCAGCAAAGCCACCAAACGCAATCGTTAAAGCGATCGCCGCAAACATCATTTGGAAGAAGAAATCAACTGAACCGACTAATCCTTCCTCTGCTGTTGCGAAGTCACCGTAGAAGAAATCAGATAATCCTATGAATAAGTTCCCTTCACCGTAGGCAAATCCCCAACCGACTGCCCAATATACCAAGGATGCTATACCAACTGTGAAAATTGTCTTTCCAGCAATGTGACCCGCATTTTTCATTCGAGTCGAACCTGCTTCAAGTAAAATAAATCCCCCTTGCATAAACAAAACTAATACTGCACAAATCATGACCCATAAATTATCCATAAGTGCTATTTCTGGCATGATATTCTCTCCTCTCAAAATTAAAAACGAGTCAGCGTTAAAGAAGCTAACATCATTTGTTAACTCTTATTATACGTACCTCACATATCGCTTCTACAATGTTGTCAGTTTATCTGACACAGTAATTCGATTTGAGAAGATTTCCCACTCTCCTTTCTTTCATTTCTATCATCATTGGCTTAGAGTAAGGAGTTAGATGTGTAGAAAACAATGCTATAATACAGTGTCCTCATTTGCGGTAACTCAGAGTATTGTTCTTCGTCACTTGAAGCGTTTCCGTATGTAGCAAATGAAATTAAGGAAATCTTAAGATTTAACAGCAGTAAATATTAAGTTTTGTCGTTTAACATAAAGGTAATCCAGTAGCAAATATGATCGAAAGGATAGTTGAGAGGAGGAAAACGATGAATTCATTTACCATTTTAGTCGTTGATGACGACAAGGAAATTCGAGAGGCTATTGAAATCTATTTGAAAAACGAAGGAAATGAGGTCCTACAGGCTCAGGACGGAATTGAAGCGTTAGAAAAATTAAATGAGCACACGATACACTTGATCGTCTTAGACGTCATGATGCCACGGCTTGATGGGATCGCCACAACATTTAAAATTAGAGAACAGAAGAATATTCCCATAATTATCTTAAGTGCAAAGGGTGAGGATACGGATAAAATCTTAGGCTTGCAAGTAGGAGCTGATGATTATGTAACAAAGCCCTTTAACCCACTCGAATTAATCGCTCGAGTGAAATCACAATTAAGGAGATATGTCACCCTTGGTACATACGAAGGAACAAATAAAGTCATTGATTTATCTGGATTAACACTTGACCCAGAGGCTAAAGAAGTGAAAGCGCATGGAGAAATTGTCAAGCTAACACCGATTGAATTTAAAATTGTCGAATTATTAATGAGAAATGCAGGACGTGTATTTTCAATTAACGATATTTACGAACGAGTGTGGAATGAACCAAGCTATAATGCCGAGAATACAGTCGCCGTTCATATTCGAAAGATACGAGAAAAAATTGAAATCGATCCGAAAAATCCGAGATACTTAAAGGTGGTATGGGGAATTGGATACAAAATGGAAAAATAGATTACTCGTCGTTAGCTGGTTTCTTTTACTAACTTTTGGTCTTAATGGTGTCGTCACTCTAGTTTCGCATGGACCTTATTATATGAAAAACTATTTTAATACGGCCGAATTTGATCATCATTTCGAAGATTTCATTACGAAACTCAGTATTTATGAATTAAATCAATTACCAAAAGAGCAAGTGAAAGCCCTCATTACAGTAACCAACGATGAAATAGAAGAGTATCGTTATCGCTATGGAGATCTTTCTACGCAACTCGCTAGTATACATGATCAATACGAGAGCCGAATTACAGAGGCACTTGACAACGACAACCAAACCGTAGCAGATGCATTGATAGAGGAAAGAGAAAGAAAAATAGAGGATATCTCTAGCAATTTCTCAAATGATGATTACGTTAGGGAAAAGGTTATTAAAGAAAAGGAACAAATCATTGATGACTATTATCGACAATTAGAAAATAATCGCTCTGAATTTGACAACCTATCATCTAGCTTTCACTATTATTTAACCGATATTCAGTCAGGGGAAGTGTTTACGAATATTGAGCTAGTTCCAGATGAGATGAATAGCTTCTTTAACGCGAATGATATGCATTATATCGAACATTATCCTTCATCTAATAATCGTTATTTATCTACGACACATTATGGTATAGCAGATGTATATTACGATATCGATATGAGTGTTATAGAGCTACCAAATCGAGAATTCGAAGGGAAAATTGCCGTCCCTCAATCACTACAAAGCAATAGCATCATACAGTCCCACTTTGAAAGCTACCAAAATTGGAGAATTTATTATTTAACACTGGGAGCACTAGGATTTTCAGCTTTATTTGCTGCTTATTTTATGTATCGAAGACGGAATCCTATTCATTCCATCGACCTATCTCGCCTAAAAAGCTATCATGATCGCTTGCCAATCGATATTCAATTATTATTATTTGGATTTTTTGCGATCGTAGCCGCTAGTAGTATTACTCAAACCATTTTTTCACCTTATGACTTAATGAATCAATTCTATTCGTTTCTGTCGAGAGGGATAAAATATTTATTGCTAAACACTTTTTTTGTAGCAGGTACACTAGTTCAAGCTGTCTTACTAAAAGATTTTATGAAAGATCCATTTAAAAGAAAAGAAAAATGGGAAAAAGCATTACTATATAGAGGCTGGTTAACGTTACAGGATGCTTTTGCCAACAGACATCTGGCAACGAAAGTGATTCTATTACTCGCTATTACATTCGGGTTTGGATTAGCGTTCTCACTTGTATTTATGGAGTCCTTCCTTATCATTCCATATGGGATCGGTTTTGTCATCATTGGACTCCCAGTGCTATTTCTTCTATTTAAACAAATTGGTTTCTTCAATCGAATTGTGAAGCATACTGAGGCGCTAGCAAATGGACGGCTTGAATCCAACCTTCCTGAAAAGGGAAAATCGATGCTTGCTAAGCATGCGCGGCACATTAATACTCTTAAGTCTGGTGTGAAAACTTCTCAACGAGAGCAAGCAAAAAGTGAACGTTTAAAAACAGAGCTTATCTCTAATGTCAGTCATGATTTGCGTACACCCTTAACTTCCATTATCACGTACGTTGAATTACTAAAATCAGCTGATCTTAATAAGGATGATCGTGAGGCATACACTGAAATTATTGATCGCAAATCGAAACGATTAAAGGTGTTAATCGACGATTTATTTGAAGCATCCAAAATGGCCAGTGGAAATATCGAATTAGAAAAGAAACAGGTAGACCTTGTTCAACTACTTCAACAGGCTCTTGCGGAATATAATGAGGCTATGAATGAATCTAGCCTACAGTTCCGTATTTCTACACCTGATACACCGATTTATGCAAATGTGGACGGCCAGAAAATATGGAGAATGTTCGATAATGTAATCGGGAATATTTTTAACTATTCACTCGAGCATACTAGAGTATATATTTCAATTGAACAAAAGAAGGAAACGGCTGTGATCATTTTTAAAAATGTCACAAAATACGAACTAGGCGGAAGTGTCGATGAATTGTTCGAACGCTTTAAACGAGGGGATACGTCCCGCCATACAGAAGGGTCTGGTCTTGGGCTAGCTATCGCTAAGTCTATTGTTGATTTGCACGGAGGTCAATTAGATATTGAGGTTGATGGAGATCTCTTTAAAGTTATTGTTGTCCTATAAGAAAAACGCGTTAGCGTCTTTTCTAATATGCGGAGCCGTTTCACGGGTTCAAGTGTTTATGAGCTGCCGAGCGCGCCCAACGAATCCTGCGAATATCTTCACAAAGAACAAAGGGAATCCTCATTCCGCTAAATCGGAGAAATCCCGCTTCCTGAGAAGAAAAAGGAATCCTCATTCCGCTATTTGAGCTAAATGAGGCCAAAATAAGCAATAGAAGCCGAAATAGAGGAATGAGGAACCACATACAGCACTTAACCTTTGCACCCGTCTCCACCCATCCCTCTGCCGTTTATCGGGAGCGACTAAAATGGAGAATTACTTATAGATTCTAATTCTATAAAAAACGGCTCAACAATCTTTCCTTAATCAGACACCCTTTTCCATCTAGTCACTTGGAATTTCCCAGTTAATCTCCTCTTCTCCACGTGCCAATAAAAATTGATTGACCTTTGAGAAAGGCTTACTTCCAAAGAAGCCTCTTCTAGCAGACAATGGACTAGGATGAGGAGCTATTAACACATCGTGATGTGGGGCAATAATCGCTTGCTTCGTCGCAGCTGATTTCCCCCATAGTACATAAATGACAGGCACTTCCCTATTATTAAAGGATTGAATCATCGCATCGGTAAACCTTTCCCATCCTTTCCCTTGATGAGATTGAGGCTCTCCCTCTCTAACGGTTAAGACGGTATTCAATAGTAGGACACCCTGCTGCGCCCAATGAGTCAGATCTCCTTTATTAGGCGCTGAACATCCAACATCCGCTTCTAATTCTTTGAAAATATTTCGCAGTGACGGAGGTAGCTTAACACCCTTTCGTACAGAAAAGCTCAAGCCATGTGCTTGACCTGGTTGATGATAGGGGTCCTGTCCTAAAATGACTACCTTCGTTTCATGATAAGCGGTTTGCTTCAACGCTTGAAATAAATCATTAGAGTTCGGATAGACGGTATGGTTTTCGTATTCTTGCTCTAGAAACATTTGCAATTCTTTCATATAAGGCTTTCTTAGCTCTTCAGCCAACACGTCACGCCAATCATTATGAACATCCATCCATTTATTCATATAACGTCCATCCCTTTTGATTTAAATGCTTTTCTAACGCCGAAACCGTCATGGCCTCCGTTGAACGAAAATGAGCATCTGCTTCCTTTAAATAATCATAATCACCGACTCCAACCGCATACATATCTGTTTGGAGGATCGCCTTTAACCCTGGTGCTCCGTCTTCAATTGCGACACATTCACCTGACTTCACCCCTGCTAAATCAGCCGCCTTCAAAAAAATTTCAGGATCAGGCTTCCCGCGCTTTAACGTTGTCACATCAACAATGTCCTTGAAATAGCCTTTTAGCTTCAGCTGCGTTAATACAAAAGGGGCATTCCGACTTGCTGAAGCAACAACCAGTGGAAGACCAAGCTCACTTAACTGCTCGATAAAGGGACGAATTCCAGGCTGGGCGTCACTCTCTGTTATCCCTCCCAATAAATTTCTGTAGTGTTTATTTTTTTGATCACATAGCTCTTCAAACTCTTCCTGCGTGACGTTCTTTCCTGATGCAGCGACGATTTCCTTCACCGTATCCGTACGACTTAAGCCTTGCATACTCATATTCCATTCGTGGCTATACTCTATCCCTAGCTGATCCGCTACACGTTTATTCACGATATAGTGAAGCGGAATCGTATTTGAAATCACTCCATCCATATCAAATATAACAGCCTTTATTTTCTTCATGTTCTACTCCTTTTTTCCAAGTCGTTATTATCGTTATTTTCTTATTATTTGTGTACAATAGTTTCAGCAATAGCGCCTCAATTAGAACGAGCACACCCTTTTACTATTGCGAAAAATAAAAAACCCACACTTTGACGGGGCGTTCACGAGAGGACGAATACATCATGACTCAATCTGATTACAAAACAGGGATACTCGCAGCAATCTTCGCCTATATTTTATGGGGGGTTCTCCCACTTTACTGGAAGCTACTTGAACCCGTTTCAGCAGCAGAAGTACTAGCACACCGAATCATTTGGTCCCTTCTCTTCATGCTCCTTATCTTAACATGGAAACGACAATTACGAGTAGGTTTAGCCGAATTAAAGCGTATATTCTCAAACTGGAAACCAGCAATCGGGATGATACTCGCTTCATGCTTCATTTCATTGAACTGGTTTGTGTTTATCTGGGCTGTTAGCCATGACCGTGTCATCGAAGCAAGTCTCGGTTATTATATTAATCCTTTATTAAATGTTATTCTTTCCTTTCTATTTCTGAAGGAGCGTTTTACACGTTATCAAATGTACGCCGTCGGGTTTGCTTTTATTGGCGTTACAATTATGACAAGCTATTATGGTGTCGTTCCATGGGTGGCCTTCGTGCTTGCTTTATCGTTTGGAATTTACGGTCTAATGAAGAAGCTCGTTCAAGTTGGAGCAATGGTCGGACTGACTATCGAGACGCTCTTAATGACGCCCTTTGCCCTAATATTCATCATCTGGCTTTATCGTCAACCGACATATAGCCAAGCTTTCACAATAGAAGATTTAACAATGAGTGGACTGTTAATCGGGGCAGGAGCCGTTACGGCCATACCGTTATTACTTTTCGCAATTAGCGCAAGGAGAATTTCATTATCTCTCATTGGTTTCTTACAATATATTGGACCAACGATAATGCTCTTACTCGGTATCTTTGTTTACAACGAACCGTTTAGCCTTGTTCAATTTATTTCTTTTATCTTCATATGGATTGGTTTGTTGATTTTCACAACATCAAAAACAGCTCTGTTTACACGTCTATTTCATAAACCAAAAATAAACTCACACAAGAAAAAAGCACAACACCTTTCTTAAATAGCCCTGTGCAATGACGTCTAACCGGAAAGCAAAAAAGAGAGTGACACAATGGCCACTCTCTTTCATTATCATTAAAACTTAGCTTGATAAGTTGCTACTTCCCAATCTGTTACGGCAAGACGATAGTCATCACACTCAGCACGCTTAAGTGCAACATACTCGCCAAACGCATGCTCACCTAATGTCTTAGGTCCGATTTCTCCGTTAGCAAAGCGCTCCACTGCAGCCTCTAAGCTTGTAGGAAGGTTCTCAATGCCACGAGCGTCGACTTCCTCTTGACTCATGCTGAAAATATCAGCATCTGTTGAAGAGGATACGTCTAACTTGCGCTCCACTCCATCTAACCCAGCAGAAGCGACAACTGCAAATGCGAAATACGGGTTCGCAGCTGGATCTGGACAACGGATCTCAACACGAGTTCCTGCTCCACGAGTAGCCGGGATACGAATTAACGCTGAACGGTTTGATGCAGACCAAGCAATATAGCAAGGTGCTTCATAACCAGGCACTAGACGCTTGTAAGAGTTAACTAGTGGATTTGTAACTGCAACAAAATCTTTAACATGCGTCATTAAACCAGCGATAAATTGGTAAGCTGTTTCAGATAATCCTAGCTTATCAGACTCATCATAAAAGGCATTCTCTTGCTTCTCGATATTAAATAGAGAAACGTTTGTGTGCATTCCACTTCCGTTTTCACCAGAAAGTGGCTTAGGCATGAACGTTGCATGGTAACCGAATTGTTGCGCAACTGTCTTAACAACCCATTTGTAAGTTGTTGCTGCATCAGCAGAACCTAGTGCATCCGAATACTTGAAGTTAATTTCATGCTGACCAATTGCAACTTCGTGGTGAGATGCTTCAATCGTGAAGCCCATCATTTTCAAAGCTTTATAGATTTCAAGACGAACCTTTTCACCGTAATCCTTCGGTGATGTTTCAAAGTAACCACCAACGTCTTGTGTACGCATAGTTGGTTGACCATACTCATCTGTTTCGAATAAGAAGAACTCAAGCTCAGGACCTACGCTAATGGAATAACCGTGATCTTTAGCACGCTCTACTGTTTTTTTTAGTACGTTACGCGGGTCCCCTTCAAAGTCAGAACCATCAGGCTTCTTTACACTACATAAGAAACGAGCTTCAGAATAACCATCTTGCTCTGTCCAAGGTAGTACTGCAAATGATGTTAAATCTGGATCTAAATATAAGTCTGATTGGTTAATAGGTGTGAAACCAGTTATAGAAGAACCATCAAACATTGTTTTCCCTTCAACTACTTGGTCAATCTGTTCAGAAGTAACCGTAACATTCTTTAACGTTCCTTCGATATCCACGAATTGTACGTGTAAAAGCTCAACATGCTTCTCTTTAATTGTCTCCTTAATAGACTCAATTAAACTCTCTCTTGTCGGTGTAGATACTGCCATCCTCTAACACTTCCTTTTCATGTAATGTTTTGTGACATCGTTTTGTTACGTCTACTTTATGATTTTCTCGACTTCCGCGCAACGGGTATGTCAGATAATCTGACAAACAAATATTATTCAACTGTCTATACAATGAAAATATTCTGAATTCATTAAATGAGGGTTTTTTTGAAAACAGCAAGGATGTAAGAGCTTACAAAGGAAGGAAATTAATTGTGAACGAAATGTGAACGGAGAGGGAGGCTTTTTATAAGAAAACAGCGCAATATCAACACTTACATGTTAAATGATGGCTAAATCTGACATCATTTCTCAGCATAAAATAAAGCATCGTTTCGTTTCTGTTAAAAAAAAGAGCTATTCGACCCGCCTTTAAACGGATCGGATAGCTAACTCACAATAGAATGAACTACTGTGTGGTCTGCTGGTTATTGCAGCATTCCAATAAAAGGGTAAGGGGATAACACTTGCACTTATAATGTAGCAAGATCCCTCATTGCTGACAAGCCAATCAACCATTTCTTTATAATCATTAAACAATTCCTTAACAATTGTCATGTATGTTCATACATTGTTATGCATTTTTAGAATAGGTACGCTTTTTATTTGGTCGGCTTCCACTTTGTCTTCTATTCCCGCGATCATCCTTGCGTGAATTAGAACGACGACGATCATCTCGACGACCACGATACGGTTTACCACCGCCACCACCACCGTCACGACGCTTCTTCACTCGTAATGGCGCTTCAGCTGTTAAATTCACCGGAGTGGCATCCGGCTCTTTCGTTAATAGCTTTAGTGCAGCAGCTAGAGCGGTTGTTGCGTCGGTTTCTTGCAATAAGCTTTTTGCGACTGCACGATACGCATCACTGTCAACATCATTAATCGCTTTTCGTATTTCTGCTATCGCGATTTCCTGCTGACCCGCAACGGCTTCATCATGTGTCGGCTTATGAAGCTTTGTCATCTTCTTCTTCGACATCTTCTCTATCACTTTTACATGATCCATCTCACGTGGAGTAGCAAATGTAATAGCTACACCCGATTTCCCTGCACGTCCCGTTCTTCCGATACGATGAACATAGCTTTCAGGATCTTGTGGTAAATCAAAGTTATACACATGTGTGACACCGCTAATATCTAAGCCACGAGCAGCAACATCTGTAGCAACTAGTACATCAATGTATCCAAGCTTAAACTTGCGCAAAACACTATCACGCTTAGCTTGATTTAAATCACCATGAATGCCTTCTGCACGATAACCACGTTTCCCTAACGCTTCCGCTAATTCGTCGACACGTCTTTTCGTCCGACCAAACACAATTGCTAGTTCAGGATTATTGATATCAAGCATACGAGTAAACACATCGAACTTCTCTTTTTCATGAACTTCAACATAGCCTTGTTCAATGTTTTCCATCGTCACTTCTTTTGCCTTCACTGCAATGGTCTCAGGATTGCTCATAAATTGCTGTGCAAGCTTCTCAATTCGCTTTGGCATCGTAGCAGAGAAAAGCAACGTCTGTCTCTCTGTCGGGACTTCCTTCAAAATCGTTTCAATATCTTCAATGAAGCCCATATTTAACATTTCATCTGCTTCATCAAGAATAACCGTATCCACCTGCTGTAAACGGACCGTCTTTCTTCTCATATGGTCCATTAAACGACCTGGTGTTGCCACGACAATATGCGGCTTTCGCTTCAAATCGCGAATTTGCTTACGCATGTCCTGGCCACCATACACGACAACCGTACGAACGCCTTTATGCTTACCAAATGAAACGAGGGACTCTGCGACCTGATTCGCAAGCTCTCGTGTAGGGGCAAGGATAAGTGCTTGAACATGCTCTTCACCAACATCAATACGATGGATTAAAGGAATACCGAAGGCTCCTGTTTTACCTGTTCCTGTTTGGGCTTGCCCAATAATGTCTTTTCCCTCAAGTGCTTTAGGGATGGTTGCTGTTTGAATAGGAGTCGCTTCACTAAAACCCATATCTGTTAATGCACGAACGACTCTATGGTCTAACTCAAAATCATAAAAAGTTGCCAAATAAATAATCTCCTTTAAATTTGTATTAATAATAGCTATACACTACTATTTAGAAAACATCTCTAATCATACCACTTCCTAGAACAAGATACAATTTATTTTTTCTTCTTATTTATATTACCTCCCTCCCTTTACCCTTACATCATTATTTATTGTTCGACTAACACGTTTTTATACATGGAAATGTTGTAAGAGGGAACAGTAAAGATAGGAAAAAGAATTAGTTGGAGGTCACTATAATGAAGATATCTCATTCACTTGAACAACTTTCACCAGATCCTTATTGGCACGCATCAACTTCTATACCTTCCTTTCCATCCTTAAACGAAGACCTCGATGTCGACGTAGCCATTGTAGGCGGAGGAATGACAGGTTTGACGAGTGCTTACCTTTTAGCGAAAGAAGGAAAGAAAGTCGCTCTACTTGAAGCAAGTGAACTAGCTAATGGAACAACAGGTCATACAACAGCAAAGATTACCGCTCAGCACGGCCTTATCTATGATGAGTTACGCTCACATTTTGACGTTGATACCGCTCGTTTGTATTATGAAGCTGAAAGCGAAGCTCTACATTTTATCGAAGAGCTCATTACTAATGAAGCGATTAGCTGCCATTTCACAAAGGAAGATGCCATACTCTACACGACGATGAATCGTGGCGTCAGTAAGCTCGAAAGGGAATTTGAAGCCTATAAACAAATGGGCGTAAACAGCGAATGGCTCGATACATTACCATTAAACAACATACCCGTTAAAGCGGCACTTAAGATGGAACAGCAAGCGCAGTTTCATCCAATTGAATATATTAATCAACTCGTTGAAAAGTGCCAATCATTAGGTGTCCATATGTATGAACAGACCGTCGTGAACGATGTTAAAAAAGGAAAGAAGCAAACCGTTCACACGACTACAGATCATTTAGTCTCTGCTGACAATGTCATTATTGCTTCTCATTTCCCGTGTATCGATGGAAATGGATTATACTTTTCACGAATGTATGCTGATCGTTCATATGTCATCGCAGGATATGTTCCTGATGACGAATGTCCAAATGGAATGTATTACAGCATTGATTCTCCAACTCGTTCAATACGCTACACGATGGTCGACAACCGAAAGCTAGCGATCATTAGTGGAGAATCACACAAAACCGGGCAAGAAGTTGATACGGCTTTCCATTATGAAGCATTAGAGCAATTTGCGAATGAATTGTTTTCAGAGTTTGAGCTTTCGTACAAATGGTCAGCGCAAGATTTAACAACACTTGATAAGATTCCTTACATAGGGCGAATCTCTCGTGGATATCCGAACGTCTTTGTTGCAACAGGCTATCGAAAGTGGGGCATGACAAACGGTACTGCCGCCGCCCTGCTATTAACAGATTTGGTTATGAAGCGCGAAAATCGTTATGAAGCTCTATTCCGACCATCACGCTTCGCGTCACACCCTAGCTTGCGGCAATTTATAACACAAAATGCCGATGTAGCCAAACAGCTTTTAAAAGGCAAGCTCGATCAAGAGAATCGACAGCCTGAGGATGTGCATGTAGGAGAAGGAGCTGTCGTTTCTGTAGAGGGAAAACGAGCTGGTGCTTACCGAGATGAGCAAGGACAGCTCCATGTCATCGATACAACGTGCACACATATGGGCTGTGAGCTTCATTGGAATGACGGCGAGCATAGCTGGGACTGCCCATGTCACGGCTCAAGATTTTCCTACACTGGCGATGTGCTAGAAGGACCTGCAAAAAAGCCTTTAAAGAAATTGGAGTAAGTAAAGCTGAGTATTTACCTACTTTAATCGCGCACTCAAGTCAAAGAAAACGTCAAGAAACACAGAGTTGATAAGTCTCTGTGTTTCTTGTTTACCCTTCTACGGAAACGAATTCATTCTGTGCAGTTTAATAATTTTTATTCAGCTCTATGCCACTAGCAACCTCTATGCCATGATCATTCAATTCTCCAAAATAACAGATTTAAAAAAGGCGTTCCCTCTGTTCAACAGAGAGAACACCTCAACCTATTACTCATTCACTGATGCTTTTCGTCTGATCATAAATACAAGCATCCCCATGATTAGAAGCAACGCCCCGATTAGAAGCGCATTGAAAGCATTTGTAGCTGTTTCTGGTAATCGTTCACCATCACTACCATCTTTCCCTAACTGCTCTTCTTTTTCATCATCATTCGTTACCTTCTCATCGTTATCATCATCAGAAACACCGTCACCATTTCCAATCTTGTCCCCATTAGGATCCTTTCCATTATCCTCAGGTTTCGGTTCCTCCCCTTCTGGATCGCCACCATCTCCTTCAGGTTCTGTCCCCTCGCCATTAGGATCTTCTTCTATTGGTTCTTCGGGCTCTTCATCGCTTGGACGCAAGCTTCCTGGATTTTCAAAAAGCTCTTCAACCACTTCCGCCGTTAATGCAGAACCGTCGAAAATGATCAATTCATCCATTAATCCTTGGTAAGGAATATCCCAATAGTTCACACCGAGAGCAAATTCCGCATCTGTCGTAGTAAAGACATTCGGGAAGTCATCTCCAGTAAAGACCGGCTCTCCATTCAAGTATATCGTAATCGTACCATCCTCAACGGTGAACGTAACATGCGTCCATTCTCCAGTTTCAATCGTCGTTCCTGATGGAGCGTCATAGAAGGTGGAGCCGCCAGACCAAATCATCGTTTCACCACCAACTGGACCACGCGGAACAAGGCTCACCCAATTATTCTCTGTACGTGCTCCAAAGAAGGTTGTCGTAAAATCAGTTAACTCCTCAGGATTTAGCCAAAAGGAAACAGAATAAGCACTACTCGAAATTAACCCATTTGGCAATCGAATACCCGATTCTCCATCAAAGTAAGCGGCGTCTCCTACAACCCCTTCCTCATACGTAATCTGACCACCCTCATTATTCAATCGATTTCCCGTTACCGTACCGTCTTCAAAGTTGCCAGTCAAGTCACTTAATTGACCATCGAAATCATAGTAGGCCGCTAATCGTCCTTCTGTTTCAGCCAAAACCGTCACCGTCGAGCTCCATTCGGCTACCTCATCATTTAATGAAATCGTCGCAGTTAATTCAACTGACTCATCACCTATTTCTGGTCGATTCACATGACCCTCAGTTGAAATAACCTCTTCATTTGATGAAGCCCATTCGATTTGTGCACCACGAACCGCTTCAGTCGGCAACGTTAAATGACTGATTACCGTTTCCGGAATGAGTACGTTGAGTTCCTCTTTAATAGAAGATAGTACATCCTCATCAGAGCCACTCTCTGCTTTACTACCCCAAACAGTCACTCCGTCTGAAGATAACGCACTAAACGTCATAACCCAGCTTTCTGAAACTTCATCCCATTGTTCAAGGAAGACACCGTCGAAGCTAGAAGCTTCTCCTTCGATCGTTAACGAGACACGGTAGTCGTCATAAAGCTCCCATGTTCCTTCAACAGCACCCGTAATCGTACCATTCTCTTCAAGATTCACCCAAGTCGATTCAACTAACTCAGCAGAAATATCCTTTCCATGATTAATATATTTGTACGCTCCTGACACCTCATCAGATGTCACCGCATCAACCGATTCACCTGCATAGCGATGTGGCGTAATTACTGGCCATTGCTCACTATTTTTAACCATTTGATGAACGCGAATTTGATGCATTTCACCTGATTCAGGGAAGCGCGCATGAAACACATTGAACTCTTTCCCCGTCTCATCATCAATATAATAAGAGTTATGCCCAGGGGACATGTAGCCAACACCAATCCCTGTTCCTGGCTCACCTAAATCTCGTTTAAATATAAAGTTACCTGTTAGTTTATTTCCGTGACCTGCATGCTCAAATGATTCCCCTCTGTTAGCTGGTAATCCATCATCTAATTCATCTGGTAATACCGCCTCCACTCCAGCAGCGTCTACATACGGACCTTCGGGACTTTCTGCTCTGAACTGGCGCATATGATATCCACCATCCGCTCCGAGCCAGCCATATGTTACATATAGAAAGTAGTAACCTGTCTCTTCATCATACACAGCATAAGGCCCTTCTCCTGAACGGCCATACCCGCCAGAAATTTTCGTTCCAAAGTAACGATCAATCATCCGGCCATCTTCCGTCACACCATCTTCGCCGGGGTAAATTGGCTGCCCCGTCTGCTTGTCCACCTCTAAAATGAAGATACCTCCAGCCCAAGAGCCATATGTCATCCAAAGCTTACCGTCTTCATCAAAAAAGAGATTCGCATCAATGGCGTTTGTATACAAGTTATAATTATAACGTCCATCCTCGGTAAACCAGTCCTCATTTTTCTCATCGAATACACCTTGCTCAATCAATTCAGGTATATTCGTATTAGTCCATTCTTTATTTACTGAGCTATTATTATCATAAGCTTCATGATCAAAGAACCCTGAATACATGATCGTATCAACATACTCATAAGGTCCTTCAATATCCTTCGCTACTGCATAGCCAATCGCTGAGCGAATATAAGTAGAAGACGCACTATAATACATCATATAAGCGCCTGTTGAACCGTCTTCATGAACATAATGCTCATTCCAGATTACCTCTGGCGCCCATACCGCAAAGCCACCGGCACTATCCGCATCATCTTCTCCAGCCCATTCAAATGAACCGGCTAAGTTCTCTGACAAATCGCCAAATAACGTATTATTCGGTGTTGTATACCCATTTGTGAAGTTTTCCCACCTCATTAAATCAGGTGATTTAGCAGCATCAATATGAGTTCCAAACGCATAATACGTATCGCCTACCTTAATAATCGACGGGTCATGTGCAGATGCCTCATTAAATTGCGGGATCTCCCGCTCCCCACTTGAATCATTCGCAAATGAATAACTAGGTATGATTAATAAAAACATTAACAACAAAAGAACACTTTTTTTGACTATTTTTCGTTTCAATTTTTTAAACCCCTCTCCATAATATATTGATTCATCGGAGCTTCATCATGTTGTTTCTTACTTATTTGCTTTTAACTACAAAAGCAAACGCTTACAATTCCTCAGTTAATTCGCACCTCCATTAATAAGATGTACATTTATTAATATTAATAAATAAATGAAATATTCGCTTCAAAATTAACATTACTATAAAACTTTTAGAATCTCAAGAGTCTGTTCTCCGTTCTTAATCATACTTTTGTCCTAATTTTCATTCTTGCCCTTCACTCTTATGCTAAAATAGAGCAAATACTTTTTCTTTAAAAGAAGGCGAGCTTATGCACCCTACCATTTGGATTGAATTCATTATTGTCGGACTTATCATTGGAATCATCATAATTGCCTCCCTTTTTTTGAAGAAAAAAGGGCTAAAGATGGGCTTGCTCTTAATCACCATCATCCTTTGCCTGTATACACTCTTTTTTTTCGCACGCCCATATTGGATTGATTCACAAGTAAACAAACAAATAGTATTTCTAGAAAATTATTTGATCGAGCAACATCCACAACAAAAGTGGACAATCACAACTGTGCCACATCGAGAGGAAGGTTATAAACATTTAAACCCATACTACATCAGAGTGACGTTTGAAGACGAACCTGAAGTAACCTATTATTATTTGGTGAAAAACGAGGATACAGTTAAACAAGTGGGGTGGTTCTCAACGAAAGAATGATAAAAAAGAAGCGCTCGGATGCCATTGTGTGGTCATCAAGCGCTAACAATTATAACGATTTACGAAGCTCCTCTTGTGGTACATGTAGTTCAATCAAGTAACCATCTGGATCTTGACAGAAAATTTGTGCGAAGCCACTTTTACTATGAGGCTTCTCTATCATCTCAATTTCATTCTCTTTCAGCCACTTTACCGTTTCATTGTAATCCTCTACACGAATAGCAAAGTGGGGATTTCGTGAATGCGGTTCTAACGGATTGTTCGGAATACGTGCCTCATCAACAATGAGATGAAGCTGCCCTGCCCCTAGTGCAAACCAAGCCCCCTCAAAGTCAAAATCAGGACGTTCTATTTGTTCCAAACCAATCATATCACGGTAGAATACGACTGATCGCTGTAAATCGCGACATACAAGGCTAACGTGATGAAGCTGTTTAATTCGGATCAACTTCTTCATCCTTTCTATTTGATTTTCATATCTTTAATTATACATTTAATTTCGAGCACAAAAAAAGGCCAAAAATCGATTAGCAATCCTTAGCCCTAGCAACTTCTATTCCTCAAGTAACCATAAAATACTCGTTACCCCACGTGGATAATAACGACTTGCCGCTATCTCCCCCGCAATAATTTGATCACTCCAGCTCCAGTAAGATAATTCAGGATGCTTCAGCCACTTCACATGTGCTCGATCCGCTGTACGACCTGCTTCATCCCACTCTTGACCGAGAATGTGACGATAGATAAATTGGCATAGATAAATTTTACTTAACCATGAATTGTCACTTGTCGATGATAGCTTCCAACCCCCATCCTCGAACAAACAAACTCCCGGCTTTAGCACCGTATGAATATGTTTGATAAGTGCTTTGATGTAATAAGCGTATGGCCCTTCTTGACTAAGAGCCTGTTCACAACCTGTAAAATATGGGAAAATCAATCCTTCAATGGCAGGAATAATCCTCGATTCATTTCCTTCTAAAATAACCCCAGGAATATAGCCTTCATTAGTCATTTGATTGGTTAGCATGGTTGCACACTTTTTCGCTTGAATTTGCGCTTGTTCAGATAAGTCACCTTCACCGAGTTGCTTAAATAACTTCTCAAGCGTAACATACATCCCCCAGCATTTAGAGGCGATATAGCTGTTATTTCGAGCTTGCCCTAGCGAAACATCTAGACTATCATATGTCGTAATTTCCGCACCCTCTGCTGTTCTTAAGCTATCCAAACCCATAATTCCATTTCGCTTATGCGGATCCGGATGATCACGGTGAAGCATGCTCGTAAAAGCTTCCTTCATTAAGCCCTTATGCTTCTCAAGAAATGTCTCATCCCCTGTCTGCTCTACATACACCGTCACACAGCAGAGAAAATTAATCAATTGTTCATGCGTCATATATGAAAAGCAACCATCAATGCCCGCTACCTCATAAGATGAATGTCCCGGCCTTGAAAACGAGTTGGCCACCCCCATATCATGGGTGAAGCTAACTCCACCAGAATAACGTTCTCCCCCATTTGGAAATTTTACTTCATCATAATAACTATAACGATCGATAAACAGCTCTAGCTCATTTCTCACGGTCCACGGGTTCATTTTCAATTCAAAGAACAATTGATCGACGGTTAAATCAAATGTATTCATCATACGATACTCGCCTTCATTCACAACCCAAATTGGATTCCCTTGACGATCATCTAAAAGCTGGGTGTTCCCATAATAGCTTTTTATCGCATGAGCAAGCATAAATTGTTGTTCTTCAGAAAGATGTTCCTTTTCAATCAATTGATTCCTTTTTTCACATATTAATGTGAGTCTATCAAAATGTGAAAGGGCATATGCTGACACATCTTCAATTGAGGAGAAAAAGCGAGTATACGTATAGCGTGTGTCAATTCCTGTTGTCACCCAACCTCCTTTATAAAAGCACACGGCAAACGTGTATTCCTTCTTCGTTCGTGGAGGTACTTTCATTAACAATCCACCAACACGCCCTAAACCAAAGCCATAATTCACATCGTGGTCAACCGTTAAAAGCTTTTCAATCGAAAAGGCTTGTCCAGCCCCTACGCCTTCCTCTTTCGACACGATCGCCGTCTGTCTCCCTTGACCAACACCAACAAATTCACCTTCATTCGTATCCTCTAATCGGCGCATTGCCGTATATGGATCATTACCTTGATAACCAAAGAAAGCTCTTCTTTCCTTATCACTACTCGTATTATCAATCGTCATCTTGACGAAAACCGCTGGCAAAATGGCGTCTTTCAACTCACCTGCTGATGCTTCTGCTGGATCAGGCACCGATCGAACTGGATTATAGATTGTAAACTCTAAATCTCCAGCTTTCCACGTATCCGTACCCAGCTTGAGCTCTCTATTAATCTCATCATCAACAAAGTGACGAATCAATTGTTCTCCTCCGCTTGCTTCACCGTTCCCCACCGCAAATCTTGCTAAGTCCTCTGCATTATCCCCAAAGAACGGCAACGCTTCATAATAACCCGTTTCTCTACTTTCTAATCCAATGTACACATTTTCATTTGCCGGCTTATCAAGCTCCAGCCCTAATCCACCTTTCGCCCCTTTAAAACCAAGAGTAAAACTAGCAAATGCTCCAATTGGTGAGTGGTGCGCATTGTAAAATAGATTTTCTCTCATTCGTATTCACTCCATCCGCTCCAAAATTACCAAGGATATGGCGTACCCTCGTAATCGATAAAGGTTGACTTATCGACATTTTCTTTATTTTTCTTAATCGTTTCATAGATTGCCTGTGCTGATTCCCTCGGACTTAAAGGAGCCCTCTCTCCTCCCATATCCGTTTTCATCCATCCTGGATGAATTGCCAAAACCTTCACTTGATCTTCCTTCCACTCATTTTGTAAAAGAGCACTTTGCATATTAAGAGCAGCCTTTGACATGCAATAATCAAACTCACTGTTTCGTTGACAATTCGCTATACTCCCCGCTTCTGAAGAGATATTAACCCAAACTTTCATTTCGCCCTTTTTGATTAAATCAGCCAAATTCTTAGCCACTCTTAAAGGACCTAGTGTATTGATATTAAAAGCTTTCAACGACGTATCAATATCAATGGCATCTAAAGATAAAAGCGTTTCTTTAAAGCGAGCAGCCGCATTATTAATTACAACGTCTAATTGATCGGCATGCTTTTTGATCTTAACTGTAGCTTCAGTAACGGATTGATCATCGGAAACATCGACTTGAATTACTATATATTGTTTAGGATAAAGATTTTCTAATTGATCGGTCACTCGATTAGACTGACGAATTCCAGCAAAGACACGAAATCCTTCCCCTAAATACTTCTTTGATAGCTCCAACCCCAGCCCTCTCGCTCCACCTGTGATAAAAATCGACTGATTGTAGCTTGTCATCTACACATTCTCCTCATTCGGATAAATCATAATTTTAATACTTGTATCCTTCGCTGTTCTAGCCATTTCAACCGCTTTCTTAATATCTTTAAGCGCATATTTATGAGTAATGATTTTTTCAATGGATAGGTCAGAGTTTGATAACGACTGAATCGCAGCAGGGTACGTATTCACATAGCGAAATACTCCATGAACATTTAATTCAGCATCAATTAGCTGATTGACATTCAATGGGATCTCATCTTGAACCGGCATACCGACTAACACAATCCGCCCACCTCGTTTCACGACATGAACCGTGTCACCGACTGCACTAGCATTACCTGATGTTTCAATCACGACATCAATCCCATTTTCGCTTGTCAAGTCGTCTGTAAGCTGCTGATTCACATCTCCTTCTAACGGATTTAGAACGGCTGTTACGCCAAGCTCTTCAGCCAACTGCCTCCGAAATGGGACAACGTCGCTTGCATATATTTCAGTCACCCCAAATAATTTTGCTGCTTGTACAGCTAGTAAGCCTATTGGTCCTAAGCCGCTTATGAACAGGCGATCAGATGGCTTAACCTCACCTCGAATCATTGAATGAAAACCAACTGATAACGGTTCTAATAACGCTCCCTCTTCAAAGCTCATTGAATCAGGTAATTTGAAGGCGAAATCTGCACGAATTTTGACATAATCAGCCCAAGCCCCATCTACAGGAGGTGTTGCCATGAAGACGACATCAGGACATAGATTATAGCGACCAGATTTGCAATATTGACACGTTCCACACGTCACACCAGGTTCAATTGCGACACGGTCACCTACCTTAAGATGAGAGACCGACGCTCCAATTATTACAACATCACCTGCCAACTCGTGCCCTAAAATAATCGGCTCCTTTACAACGTAACGTCCAATTTTCCCGTGCTCATAATAATGAACATCAGAGCCACAAACACCAATACAATGGACCTTTACTAACACTTCATTTTCATTGATCGTTGGAACGTCTCTCTCTTTCACTTCAATATCTAGTGGCTTATTTAAAACAGCTGCTTTCATTTTTCCACTCATATGCTAAACTCCCCTCTAACGCTCACGGTATTGAAAATAATTAAAATCAGCATGCTTCTTGCGCCCACTTAAATCTTGAGCACACAGTCCTACGAATGCTCCCGTAAATCCTTGATCAAGAGCAACTCCATCCTTCACAAGTTCAGCATTTTCATCGGAAATAATACTCGCATCTAGCGTTGGAGCTACTTCATCCCATTGCTGACCATCTGTTGAAATAGAAAATCGCATCTCTTCATGATGAATATCCGCTTTTAAATAGATGCTCTTATGTTCTTCTAGCGATACCCAATCTTGTATAGGTTCTTCATAGACTCCACGATTACTCGACATAATCCCTAAATACTTGCCAAACTCTTCATCATAACTAACGAATAAATAATGATAGTTTTTCGTGTTGTAATAATAAATTAATCCCGCCATTTGTTGAAAACATTCCGGTTCATATTCCATGACTGTCTCCACCTCTACCGAAAATGCTTGTTGTCTTCTCGCAATTAAGCTTTGGCGCTGTGTTGAATATAATGACTCTCTCCCTTTCAAACGGAGAAATCCCGGTCTGTCTTTTAATGATAGCCAACCTTCATACTGTGGCTCTCGCAACGATTGAAATTCAATAGGTAGTTGATCAACAGAAAAGTCCACACGCCCCGCTGTTGAATGAATTCGATATTCAGGTGATGGAGGAGCAGCAATTGTAACTTGAGGATCATTGCCACCTTTAGCTAGTCGAAGCCAACCTTCTTCTGTCCACTCGCACAATTGAATTGCCGTTTCCCGACCGAGAATACAGTTCCCTGATGGCTTTACAGGTCGTCCGCATAAGTGAACAAGATAGAGCTCATTATTAGGAGTTGTTATGAGGCTACCGTGTCCAGCCTTTTGCAGCTCTAGCTCAGGCTTATAAGCAGATGTTAGCATTGGACTTTGAGGATCTACTTCATAAGGGCCAGTTAATTGAGTCGAACGAGCAACGGTTATCGCATGATCCCATCTAGTTCCCCCTTCTGCAGTCATTAAATAATAATAGCCATTATGCTTATAAATGTGTGGACCTTCCGTCAAACCAAGCTCGGTACCTTTAAAGATGTTATAGATCGGACCTACTAAGCTCTTTTCTCTTTCTGAGTATTCTTGCATAACAATCCCTGCAAACGAATTCTTATTTTTACGATGATCCCATATCATGTTTAAAATCCATTTCTTTCCGTCATCATCATGGAACAACGAAGGATCAAATCCGCTGCTATTTAAATAAACTGGATCTGACCATGGCCCCATAATATCGGTTGCTGAAATTAAATAATTATGAGTATCTTTGTAAGGCCCCATATGACTAATGACATCTGTATACACTAAATAATAGACACCATTATCATAGCTCAAGCACGGTGCCCACACCCCACCAGAATCTGGATCCCCTATCATATCTATCTGCTTCTCACCAACAGGGTGAGTGATTACGTTCCAATTTATTAAATCTTGTGAATGGTGGATCTGCACACCAGGAAACCATTCAAAGGTTGACGTCGCAATATAATAGTCCTCTTCCACTCTAATAATAGACGGATCAGGATTAAATCCTGTTAAAATTGGATTTATAATTTTTTTCATTTTTTCACCTTCTTTTATAGAGAATAAACCAAAATATACATATAATGTTAATAAATTGTATAACTAAAGGGTAAAAAGAAGACCTGACCAAATGAAATCACTGACCAGATCTTTGATTGTTCAACAGACGGTTTATTGACGCTCTGCGTATAACTCTTCTAATTCAGCACGAATCGTATCTCCACCACGACTTCTCCATGTATCTACTTCAGCCCACCAGCCATCTTCATCAATCGAACCTGTTACGAAGCGGTACTTCGCATCATTAATTAATTGATCTAAATCAGCACCTAACTCATTTCTCGTATCAGAAATTAAGTTAATGGCTGGATCCATAACAGCAAATTCATCATTCTCTACTTCAATTTCTCGAACACGCTCTTCAAGCTCTGACAATTGACCTTGCGTCATAACATCATCAATTGGAGCAGTTACTAACGGGAAGCGGTAAGGGAAGCCTACATCATTCATATAAACGTCATAATCAATATATTGCGGCTGACCATCAACCATCTCATAATGAGTACCTTCAATACCCCAACCAAGTAAATCGACCATTTCTTGATCATTTAATGTCTCAAAGAAACCTAGCAATTGCAGTAAGTGCTCTTCGGTTTCAACAGAGCTTTTCGGGAACATAAGAATCCCGTTTGAACCCATTGCACCCTCTAGCCTTCTCTCACCATCAACCCCTTCAAGTGCACTGTAAACACCAAGCTCCGCATCAGGAAAATTGTTTAACAGGCGACTTTCAATCGACACAACATTGTTAGTAGCTGCACCGTAGAAGCCTGTTATTCCATTTTCAAAATCTGCCTCTCTCGTCGAACGATCTGGAGCCACAATATCACTATTTACAACTCCGTCTTCATACATTTGACGTGAAAACTTTAACCCTTCTAAATACTCTTCGGTTTCATGTTCAGCAATAAAATTGCCCGCTTCATCAACATCCCAATTATTAGGCGCACCAAATGCTAAACCAAAATCTAAACCAAAGTCACCTGGCAAAGCAACACTCGTGTACCCTCTCGTATCATCTGATCCTGAGTTATTCGGATCATTATTCGAAACAGCTTCAAGCGCCGCATAAAATTCATCCATATTTGTCGGTTCATCAATTCCTAGGTTATCTAACCAGTCCTTACGGTAAACCGTTACAAATCGAGATAATGGACGATATCTTGGAATCCCA
Organism: Halalkalibacter sp. AB-rgal2; assembly: GCF_041821005.1. NCBI lineage: Bacteria > Bacillati > Bacillota > Bacilli > Caryophanales > Bacillaceae > Halalkalibacter > Halalkalibacter sp. AB-rgal2. Next base: position 152,670 of record NZ_JBGUAV010000006.1, on the reverse strand, counting down.
TATAATTCCCCATTTACTTCTACATTGTTATATACAATATCAGTCATCGACGCTAAATTCGGAAACTGATCAAGGTATTGTCCAATCTCCCAAAACACCCCGTCTTGCATCGCACTAAGCAGATATGGCTGATTCGGTGGTCCACAACTCGGAATGACATCTGGCAAATCACCAGAGGCAATTAATACAGGTAATCGTTCACAGAAATTTGCACTAACCATATGCGTAATATCCAATTGTGTATTTGTATATTCTTCAATTAAACGTTCTACTTCATTTCCACTCTCTGGAGCCTCTGTTCCATCAAAGTTCAAGCCCATCGAAATTTCTAAAGGCTCACCTGATTCAGCTGCTCCTTCATCTGATGGTTCCCTCGGTTCATCTGATCCATTCTCATCCTCGCCATTACTACAAGCGACAAAGACTAGCACAGTGAACATAAGCAACAACAATAGAAACGGTTTAAAAAAGACCTTACTTTTCATGACTACCCCTCCATGTATGTTTGTATTTATAAAATGATAAGCCATTCAAGAAATGGATTATCCTTTTATCGAGCCTAGGAGCATTCCTTTCGCGAAATGCTTTTGAATGAATGGATACACTAACAAGATTGGTACAATCGAAACGACAACTACAGCCATTTTCAATGATTGACCAATAAAGGAAGAATCGGCATCCATTGCACTTTCAGTTCCAATATTTCCGCTTGCGAGTATGACGACTTGCCTTAAGACGACTTGAACCGGCCATTTCTCTGGTGAGTTCATATACATAACCGCCCCGAAATATTGATTCCAAATACCAACTGCATAGAATAATGAAATGGCTGCAATAACTGGCATCGAAAGTGGCAACACAATTCTAATTAAAATGGACAAGTCGTTGGCTCCATCAATTTTAGCTGACTCAATAATTTCGCCAGGGATATTTTGAAAGAAGCCTCTCATAATAATTAAATAGAATGCCATAATCAAATTCGGAAGCATTAATGCCCAATACGTATCAATTAATCCAAGACTTCTCACAACGATATATGTTGGGATCATTCCCCCATTAAATAGCATCGTAAAAATGACTGCGAGCATAATCCATTTTCGTCCTGGCAATCCTCTAAATGAGAGGGCATAAGCCATCAACGTTGTCACCAAAATACTTAAGAATGTTCCGAGCAACGTAATGTACGCCGATACTCCTAAACTTCTAACAAACGTGGCTGTTGAAAAGATATACTTATATGCATCAAGTGTAAAACCAGATGGAATGACACTGTTGCTCGAGGAAAAGGAAGCGATCACAACATATATAAATGGCCCAATACAAACCATTGAAAATACAGCAAGAAACACATAATTTAGACCATCAAATATTCGCACTGACACTTTTGGTTTTTGCTCCATGAGCGACACCTCCTAATAAATACCTTCTTCACCAAATTTCTTCGCAATCCAGTTCGCCCCCATGACTAAAACAAGACCTACAGCCGCTTTAAACAATCCAACCGCAGCACTGTAACTAAATTGCCCTTGCACGAGTCCGACTCGATAGACATACGTATCAAAGACTTCCCCTACTTCCCGGTTTAACGAGTTAACCATTAAGAAAATTTGCTCAAAGCCTAGATCAAGGAAATTCCCTAATCGTAAAATTAATAGAATGATAATAATATTTCGAATCGATGGTAACGTAATATGCCAAATCAATCGAAGTCGATTCGCTCCATCTAACCTAGCTGCCTCGTACAGTGCTGGATTCACACCTGTAAGCGCTGCCAAAAAGATGATCGTCCCCCACCCTGCATCCTTCCAAATCATTTGCATCACAATAAGTGGCCGGAACCAATCGGTACTCGTTAAGAAATCTATACTAACTCCAAACGAGCTGAATAAGAAATGTTGAATAATACCGCCTTCTGTTGAAAGTAAAATGTGCGTAATCCCAACGATAACGACCCATGAGAGGAAATACGGAATATAGACAATCGTTTGTACACTCTTTTTAAACCACTCCCTCGTTATTTCATTTAGCATAAGCGCTAAAATGATCGTCAGAGGAAAGAAAATAATTAAATCGTACAACGCAAGCAATAATGTGTTTCGAAATAACATCCAAAAGTCAGGTAATGTAAAAAATCGCTCAAAGTGCTTTAACCAAACCCACTCACTTCCAAATATACCTAAGTGAGGGCGATAATCTTGAAAGGCCATTACAAGTCCCCACATCGGGGCATATCTGAACGTTAGAAAAAACAAAACCCCCGGTAGCATAAAAGCATAAAGCCAGCGATACTTCCAAATATTTTTAAATCGGCCGTTTGTTAATTTAACGTTAATTTTGTCGTATTTTGTTTTGATAGCGTTTACATTCATATCAATTAACACCCCCAAATTCTATAACTTACTAACTACTGAGGTTTTTATTTCTTAGTAGTAAGGACTATTCAACTTGTTGATTTCATTGTAACAAGACGGTGAACCAATCGTCTATGTACCTTTCTGCAAAACGATTTACCCAAATCAACACAAAAGCATGACAGCATTTATATGCGCTAACCGAATGGGAAAGAGGGCTGTAGTCTGTCCGAGTGGCTACGAGGAGCTTACGTCCGCCTTTGAACGTTGCGCTCTTAACTAAGACCTGCTTAATAACTAAAACAATACGTTAAACAGAGACCGGAACCCATCGTCCTACCCGTAAAGAATATAACTGTTCTTAAACAAAGGGAGCTGCCTCAAGTCAATTAAGACTTATAGGACAGCCCCCTTATTTTACCCATTACTGAACTTGTTCTTGAGAAACAATTAAATTCTTTCTAAATTGACTCGGTGTTAAACCTGTCCACCTTTTGAATTGGCGACTAAAATGAGCCACATCATAATAACCCATCTTTTCTGCTACTGCCTCAATTGAATCCTCCCTTTTGAGAAGGCTCTTTTTTGATTCATTTAGTTTTTTAAACGATAAATATTGTCGTGGTGACATATTATAAACCGATTTAAATATTCGATGACAATAGGAACAACTGATATTAAGCTCTGAGGCAATTTGATCAATTCCCATTCTAGCATGATCCTCATCGGAAAAAGGCTGTTCAACTAATTTTTCAATTTCATGTGCAATTCGATAGGCTAATTGCGCCGCTCGTTCTGATACTTTTTCTTTTTTGACCTGTTTATGTTGCAATCCACCGACAAGCGCAGCTAAAAGCTCAAACATTACCGAGTGCATATGCATCGTTTCTGCCAAACCAAAGTCAGCTTTATTTGATAAGTTGATTAACCGTTCTAGAAAAGGGTAAATTCTACGAGCCAATAATGAATTAGCAGGATAAAATAGTTCACAGGAATCTTTTAAATACGGAAGAAAGAGCTTATCATCAATTGTAAAGTGCAAACAGAAATACGTAAATGTTTCACTGCTTCCACCTTTACTAGAATGAGGCTCACCCGGACGACAAAGAACAATATCTCCAGCGTATTGATCATGCGTTTTACCATTTACAATAAACGTTTGGTGCCCTTCTGTTACTAAATTAATTTCATACATGGCATGCTCGTGCGTAGGGTAGCTCCAAGATTGATTCACTTCTCTTACATGCATTCCGTAGAGCTCAAATCCTGTTTTAATATCAGGATAAATATACTCTTTAATCGAGTATGGCTCTGTAATCTTATGGTTTTCTGAAATGCCTTTATCTTCAAATGTAAAATTCATAGCTTACCCCCTTCTAATCAATTCCAACAACAATTTCTTATCAAGACGGCAACACAACATTTGAACTGTTTAACCTTGCTCGTTTCAGTTGGATGATCATTAACGGTATGCAATTTCATTTTATACATTCATTATAGCATGTTCGTCAATTAACCCTTTTGCATGAAACGATTAATAAATCGTCCGTTTCTTCTCATCTTGAATGCCTGACTTCCGATAGAAATACGTATTAACCATATCACGCCATTCCTTGGCATTTGAAAGCTGCATATCAAGTCTTTCACGAACGTTATGATAGCGCTCTTCATCTATCCTTCCTTTCACCTTTTCCCAAGTCGAGATCAACTCCTCCACTTGCTCGACTCCTTTAAAATGAGTGTTATAAATGTGCTGTATGACCGTCTCACCAGATTTCAGCCGATGTGTGTATGGGACATGGTGGAAAAAGAGAATCAATTCATCTGGACAAGACTCAATCGACTCATACATTTTGGCGTTTGGTGAAAAATATTGTCCAGCGTAGCCTGTTCCACTCTTCACTGTGCGGTCGACACCGATACCTTGCCAATCAGCAAAATGGTACGTTCCCCAAACGGAATATTCATAGCCATCAATGTTTGGTCCGTAATGATGATTGGGATTTACCATCCAACCAATTCCGAGCGGTGCTGTATAATTTTCATAGATCGGCCACGAGTTTAACAGCATTGGGTACACTGAATCACTCACTTGACGATCTTCTCCAAACGTGAGCCTGATCCATTCGTCGGCAATTTGTTCTGAAGAGAGCTCTGGATCCCAAATTAACCGGCCATATCCATAGAAATTCGCTTGTGCTAACGTATGCCCCGTCCAATTTTCATCATCACCGATGTTGGAAACAGCGGCAATTCCGCTATACTTACTGTCATACAGCGAGCCGTCCACTATCGATTTAATTGGCGCATCTTCCCCTTTAGCAAATGTGTTAAAGTCGAGAACTTCTTTCCATAACGGTACAAGATAACATAAATCCTTTTGCTGTCCTGTATACTCTTGTGTCACTTGAAACTCCAACACTTGATTTGTTTCCTGCATTGCACCGAATAAAGGAGATACAGGCTCTCTCACTTGGAAATCCATCGGACCATTTTTAATTTGCAAGACGACATTCTCATGGAACTGTCCATCTAGCTTCTTGAAGTGATCATACGCTGCTCGTGCTCGATCTGTCTTTCGATCTCTCCAATCTTGCAAGCAATTGTAAACGAAGCAGCGCCAAATAACGACCCCATTAAATGGCTCTAACGCCTCCGCTAACATATTGGAGCCATCTGCATGATCACGTCCATAGGAGAACGGCCCTGGACGATGCTCTGAATCAGCTTTTACGACAAATCCACCGAAGTCCGGAATGAAATCATAAATTTCCTGCGCTTTAGCCTTCCACCAAGCTTTCACTTCTTCATCTAACGGATCCGCGGTTGAGAGATTGCCAATTTGAATCGGACTCGCATAATTGATACTTAAAAATGTCTTTATACCATATGCACGAAACACATCGGCTACCTCGGCAACATCTGGCAGGAATCGCTTCGTAATTAAATGAGTTTCCACTTCAAACACATTCACATTATTGATGGAAATCGCATTAATCCCTACAGAAGCAAGTAATCTTGCATAGTCTTTCACTCGCTCTAAATCTTTTCGAAATTCGTTATCTTTATAGAAAATCGACTGCCCTGCGTAGCCTCGTTCAATACTACCGTCCATATTATCCCATTGATTGATCATCCGAATTTGATTTCGTGGACGGTCGATGATATTGAAAGAATCGATTGCCTGATCACGTTGAATATCTCTTAAAAAACGAAATGCAGCATAGAGCACACCAGTTGGACTGTTCCCAACTAAATAAACAGATTTTGTTTGTTCATCACTTTCAATCATAAAACCTTCATCATTAACATCCTCTAACGGTTGCGCTTTAATGTGATCGGCCTCCTTTGGAAGCGTCTCACGGGTTGCTAACACGATAGCCTGATTCACGGAATTAGATATTTGCGGTTTAACACCGACCATTGATGCTAAGCCTCGTACTAGCTCTTCTTTCGCTGTCTGCACTTGTATCGACTGATCATATATAGCAATATTCTGACACCATTCAGCCAACTGATCACGCTTTTGTACGTCTTTGATTGCATCATATTGTAACCAGCTTTTATAACTTTCTGCGTTCATCTTTGAACACTCCTTTATTTTAAAGTGACTTATTGAACTTGAACCATCCAAAGTCAAAATTACACCCTGGTAAGAAAACAAAAGTAACTTTCTGAATGCCCGTAACCTTTTCTAAGTCAAACGTTTTTTCTTCATAGTCTGCTGACTGATCGAACTCAATCATTTGACTTGATTCACCTTCATCATTTTCAAAACGGATTTGGATCGTATTTTTATCAACAGGAGCACGACCATAAACCGTAATGGTTGACGTTCCTTCTGTCGTAAAGTCGATTGATTCATACGTTAACGAAACATTATTCCCGATTCTTTCTACCGTTTGGTCCTTCAATTCAAAGGAATCTCCATAAATATGATCAGCATCTAATGCCAAATTCGTTTCAAATGCACGATTTTGCTTTTCAAAGGAAAAGCCTTTAATGTGCACCTTCTGATTTAACACAAAACAAAGCGACGTAATTCCTTTCAACTTCTTGTTCAGCTTATACGTTGCTTCTTGATATACATTCCACTTCGATGGCTTCTGATAGACGACATCAGCTACTAATGAACTTCCTTCTTCTTCAGGCATTCCTTCCCAAATTTGAATCGGATATTCCTCACTCGACAAGGCGAATATCGGAATCGTTATCGTATTAGAGCCACTTTCACCAAAGTCGATCTCCCGAAAACCGACTTGCGTTTGACCATCCCGACTTGTTGCAACACCACGTTCGTTGCCATTCGTCACTTCACCTTTGCTGTAATCATAAAGCCCTGCCGAAATAAATCCGTACGCATCCTTATAGGCTGTCCCTAGCCCTACTGCTTTCATCTCTAATTGCGAGATAAGCTTCGTTTTTCCTGTTCCATTTTTGCTCGTACAGCGCAAGCGAAACTCTCCATCTCCTAACGCAGTAACGTTCGCACGATGGCCATCAGACTCTACCTTAGCTATGTTCGATTCACTACCGTTGTCTGCTACCGCACTCCATTCCACCTCTTGATACGACGTATGTTCTGGATGCAGTATAGCCGTTACAGTCAGCTCTTTTTTATTCGGATCTAACTGTTGACCCGCATCACTGACGATCTCTATTTTACGTAGTGGAACTTCGTCAGCATCACCCATCACAACAGGTATACGTTCATTTTCCATAAATGCTGAAACACCTACCAGATCTTCGTCTGTCGCGATCGACTTTATCGTTATCTGTTCGCTTTTGAATTCTTTTGAAGATACTTTTATATGAACATCCCCCGGCTCTAGCTTTGCAGCAATGATTGCCATCAGCTTGCCACTAAATAACCGGCGACTTGTTCCTTTATATTGATCATAATCCGTGCTATCACCATTATCGAGTCCGACTAACCGTCCAGCACCAGATACCCTCACATCCACACGATTATTGGCATTTTCGACTCGATTGCCATCTTTATCAACCATTGATATTTCCATAAAGACCAAATCTGTCCCATTCGCTCTAAGCTGCTTCTTATCTAGCTCTAACCGAATTTCCTTCGCTTCTCCAAATGACCTTCTTATATCTGTTGCAATCACCTGATCGTGCTCATCATAGGCAATTGCTTTTAACTCACCTTCTTCAAACGGAATCTTCCACCAACCGACAAGGTCCGTTCCATTTTCATGATCAATATGATGCGTTCCAACCGTTTCGCCATTGAATTGCAGCTCAATTTTTGGAGCATTCGAGCAAACACGAATATCGATGATTTGACCTTTATTAAAATCCCAGTATGGGAAAATATGCACCATCGGACTCGTCTTATAATCCGTCCACTCAGCTTGATACACATAGTACGCATCCTTCTTAAACGTAGCCGTATCTATTTGCCCAAAGTACGAATTCTTCGTATGATATGGCGTTGGCTCACCAATATAATCAAAACCCGTCCATAAAAATTGGCCTAATGAAAAAGGCGTGTCTCTTTCTGCAATGATGCACGCTTCAGCTGATTTCGCCCCCCAGCTCGTCGAACTATTCCCAAGAGAAGAGCATTGTTCATTGTCATCAGCTAAAATCGATTGCTCAAACGGAAAATGATAAATCCCCCGACTTTGCACAAGCGAAGACGTTTCACTTCCATAAATAATCCAATCAGGATGCTCCTCATGGTGCTTCTCATAATACTTCTCAGCATAATTATAGCCAGCAACTTTGACGATATCAGCACATTTCTGGGCATTTTCCCACGGCATATAGTTTGAGCCAATTGTCACATAACCATTTTGCTTCGGATCAAATTGTTCTACATATTCCATGAGCTTCCTTGTAATTTCCTGACCTCTTTCATCTGCATGAGTGTCATAAATTTCATTCCCAATGCTCCACATGATTAAGCTTGGATGATTGCGATCTCGTCTTACCCAGCTTCGTACATCCTTGTATGCCCAGTCTTTAAAGAAACGCGCGTAATCGTATTTCGTCTTCGGCCTTTCCCACATATCAAATGCTTCAGAAACGACTAAAAACCCCATTTCGTCCGCTAAGTCCATTAATTCTACAGCTGGCATATTATGAGCCGTACGTATCCCATTTACACCCATTTCCTTCAATATGACGAGTCTTCTTTTTAATGCCGTCTTATTAAAAGCCGCACCTAATGCCCCTAAATCATGGTGCTCACACACACCATTTATTTTCACCTTTTCCCCGTTAACAAAAAGCCCCTTTTGTGAATCTAATTGAACAGTTCTAAATCCGACCGATAGAGAAACCGCTTCCAATAAATTCGAATGCTGCTCCACCTCAGCTAAAGAGAGAGTTGTTTCTAGTTCGTACAAATTCGGTTCATTCACACTCCAAAGCTTTGGACTTGCCACAAATAAGCTCTGTTTATTTATTTCGGTAGCTGACAACACTTGTTCGCAGGTCGTTGTGATCACCTTCCCCTTATACAACAATTGATGGGAAACAATGGCGTCATTTGCCACATTAAGCTCTGTTTCAACCTCAACTTTCCAACCGTCTTCCATTTCAGTAGTAGAAACATAGATTCCATCTGACTCAATGTAATGATCACTTCTTGATTTCAACCAGACATTACGATAAATCCCAGCACCTGAATACCATCTACTATTAGGCGCTTGAAAGACTACTTTGACAACGATTTCATTTTCACCATCTACAAGCGCATCTGTTATTTCATATTCGAAAGAGGAGTAACCATTTTTCCACTCTCCGACAAATTGACCATTTACATAGATAGAGGAATCCATATAAACTCCTTCAAAATATAAGAACATTCGTCGATTCTTCGGACAATGGAATGTTTTCCGATACCAACCTATACTCGTTTCATATAAGTTTGACGTATCGTAAATTAACCAATCATGAGGGAGGTCAACAGGCTCATATGAAAGGTTTTCATCATCCGTCACATCTAAACGACTCTTGGCAAACTCCCAACCATCGTTAAATAGAATTTGATTATTCAACATAACAATCAGCTCACTTTCTACAGCTTCAGTTACTGTACCTTTTCGCTTCGATTATTGTCCTTGTCTCTTTACCATTTAAACCTTTCCCTTATGAACCCTCCTATCACCATACTAGTATGGTAGTTAAGATCGTCTTTTCATTATAAGGAACTTAATCTCTTATTTCAATAAAATATTCATAAAATACAGTTATTATGTACTATAAAGATTAAGAGAAGTCCACGATAGCGGACTTCTCTTAGATGTGTCATCGATAAAAAAATGGCTCTTATTTATCTAGCTTCAGCTTCGACAGAGCATCTGCTAAAGCTGAATTCGTAAATTCACTATCCTTTTGCTTCTTCATATATTGATTCACTTCTCGCTTAGACACTTTTTTATGTTGATTTTTCTTTCTTTTTTCTTGGAATGTCGACATCTTTTCCCGATGTCCACAAACACAAGCAAACATTTGGCCGTCTCCCTCACCCCATAGCTCCATCTTCTTTTTACAGTTAGGACAACGGGCATTGGTCGTTTTGGAAATGTTTTTCTTATATCCACAGGCTGGATCCTGACATACACGTCGTTTCCCATGCTTGTTTTCTAACTCAAGTAATAGTTTTCCACATTGTGGACAAGGGGTTCCGGTGACGTTATCATGCTTAAAGGTTTGTGTACTCTGTTTAATTTCTGACACAATCGTTGTCGCATATTGCTTCATTTCAGCAATAAAAGCTGCTTTATTTAGCTTCCCTTTTGCAATTTGGTCAAGTTTTTGCTCCCACTCTGCCGTCAATGCCGGTGATTGTAGCTCACTTGGAACAAGCTCAAGTAGCTGCTTCCCTTTCTTCGTTATAACTAAATCCTTACCACGCTTTTCCATTAATTGCGTATTTAACAGCTTTTCAATAATATCTGCGCGCGTTGCTACTGTCCCAATTCCACCTGTTTCGCCTAAAGTCTTAACAAGCTCTGCACTTTCTTCCTCTAAAAAGGCTGCAGGCTTTTCCATCGCACTTAATAACGTTGCTTCCGTAAGCCGTGCAGGTGGTTTGGTTTGCCCTTTTTCTAGAGAAGCCCTTTTAATAGCTAACGTTTCACCTTTAGTCACCTGCGGCAGTGTTGCCTTTTGCTCTTGATCGTCCTGTTCATTGACAACCTTCCAGCCTGCTGCTAATGGGCGTTGGCCTTTAGCAGTAAAACGTTCTTTAGCCGCTTCAGCTAAGATGGTCGTTTGTTCATATTCATAGGCAGGTAGTAAATTTGCTAAAAAACGCCTGACAATTAAGCGATACAGCTTCGCTTCTTTATCTGGTAACGAAGCTGAGACAGCTTGCTCTGTTGGGATAATCGCATGGTGGTCGCTTACCTTCTTATCATTGAAGCACGCTAGGCGTGATGAAAGCTTCTGCTGTTTCACTTGTAATACCGCTTTTCGAAATGGCTGAATATCACACGCTTTAATACGTTCTACGAGTGTATCGACAAGATCTGACGACAAAAAGCGTGAATCCGTTCGTGGATACGTAATGACCTTATGCTGCTCATATAAACGCTGTAGACTCGAAAGCGTTTCTTTCGCAGAGTAGCCATAACGTTGATTAGCCTCTCTCTGTAGCTCAGTTAAATCATACAGTGCAGGAGCATAGGTCTTCTTCTTTTTCACATCAACATTCGTGATCACTAACGAGCTCTTCTCAACCTTCTGCTTAATAAGCTGAGACTTCTCTCTGTCAAACATTCGTTTTTCATTTGATGATGCATGCTGCCATTGTAATGAAAAACCGTTACGGACCTCAACAAATAACTCGTCATACGTCGTCGGTTTAAAGCTTTGAATGTCACGCTCTCGTTTTGCGACCATCGCTAATGTTGGCGTTTGAACACGACCACATGATAATTGTGCATGATATTTCGTTGTTAACGCCCGTGTCCCGTTTATTCCAACATACCAATCGGCTTCAGATCTAGCGACAGCAGAGTCATATAAACCTTGATATTCTCGACCATCCTTTAATCGTTGGAACCCTTCTTTAATCGCTCGATCGGTCACAGATGAAATCCATAAACGCTTAATCGGCTTTTTCACATGTGCTTTCTCTAAAATCCAGCGAGCGACAAGCTCACCTTCACGCCCAGCATCAGTCGCAATAATAATCTGTTTGACATCCTGTCGATTCAGCTGGGCTTGCACAGCACGAAATTGCTTGCTCGTTTGCTTAATGACTTCAAGCTTCAGCTTTGGCAGCATTGGCAATGTCTCAAGCTTCCATGTCTTATATTGCTCTCCATATTTCTCTGGCTCGGCTAATGTTACTAAATGGCCAAGCGCCCACGTCACAATATAGCGATCTCCTTCGATGTAGCCATTTCCTTTCTTATGACACTTCAGCACACTTGCTATATCTCGTGCCACAGAAGGTTTTTCCGCTAAAACGACCATTTTACTCATGTAAACAACTCCAACTATTATTTATGTGATTATATAATAACCTTATTATACTAACCGATTCCGCTATCCACCTCAAAATATTCTCCATAATGCAACGAACATCGTTCATTGAATTCATGTTTACAATAAGGACATTGGAAACTTGATTCCAAATACTCGTTTATCGACAATTCTGTTTGACACGCCCCGCATCGTACAGCCTTCTCATCGAATTGTTCTTTTTTCCAGACAGCTGGTTTGTGATTCGCTAATTCAAGATGACATTTGATACATGCATAATACGTATGACAGCAGCGATGTTTGATTGCGATGACATCTTTTTCGGTATGATAATGCGCACACCTCGTCTTTTGATCAACCATTACACCTAGCACATCTATTGAATCGCCCAACACAATTCCCTTCTTTCTTCATTGTACGACTAATCCAGATTCCTATGTCTTCTTAAAATACTCATTTCTCTACTTAATTCATCTTCTATTCTCACTCGTATTTCTTCCATAATTTCTTCAGAATCAATATCCCATGCTACGCCTTGTCCTAAATAATCATGCCATATTCGCTCTGCTTGTTCGTCAATAGGTGTTAAACGTGGCATCTCAATGTTTTCCATAATATCTTGGTAGAGGCGCTGAATCTGTTGCCCACCAAGAATCTCACTTTGCTGCTCTAACGTTTCAGGAATCGCTTGAGCTGGCATATAACTTGGAACGACACCGTATGTCCCATGCATCGAATGCTCGAAGGCTACATATTCCATAAAGGCCCACGCCGCTTGCTTATGCTCACTTGCTGACGGAATCGCTAAAATCGTACTACTATCTAATGCGTATAAATCAAGGGGAAGCCTAGTTGCCTTCCATTTCCCTTTCTGCTCAGGAGCAATATCTCCTATTTGGTATTCGCCCCAGCTTCCTTGATAGAACATTGCAAATCGATCGTCTCGAAATGCATCCTGTCCATTTGATTCATACAAATTATATCCCGGACTTAATCCTTCTTGATTAATCACTTTCGCTAATTCAATCATCTCTTGCATGTCTTGATCCATTCTAAGAAAATTCATCTCTTGATCAAACAGACCGACATCTTTCGCTGCCAAATTGACGATTTCTGTTACCCACTGCATCATCCATCTTCCGTCCTGTTTGAGCGTCCTCGCCATTTCCAACCATTGTTCTGGACTAGACATATACTCTGCTAAGTCCTCCGGTTCAGTTGGATAGCCATATTCCTCTAATAAATCCGGCCTATAAAAGGTAACAATTGGAGATGCCGAGATCGGTAAGCCGTACATCTTCTGCTGATTAAAGGATTGTCCTATTGACCAAAAGGACTCATCTATATCTTGCTCATATTCCGTTAATGTATAGGGAGGCTCTGCTAGGTTTTCTAATCCCTCTAGATCGATAAACTTGGCAAAATGAGTACTATCAAAAACCATAATATCAGGAACACTTCTAGACAATAAGGCATGTAAGTAGGTGTCCGTATAACTATCATATGGGAAGGCCTCCACTTCAATTGAAACATTCGTGTACACTTCAGTAAAGTCCGAAATCGAATACTCCCAACCACTATCATAAAATGACCATAATGTTAATTGAACATCCTCCTCTCTCCACGACTGAGAACTCTCATGTTCTAATTCTTGCCCTATTTCATCATCAACTTGACTTCCACCTACACAGCCGATACACAGGAATAACGCTATTAGCGCAACCATACATTTCCTCATCATAATCCCTCTCATTTATTACAAAGTTCAATGAAGAAAAAAACACGATAGCGCCTTTTCTTCATTGTATCGTGCGCATCCACGAATCCGCCTACATCCACCTTAATTAAGTGTCTAGAATTTTATAGGTGCTTATCTTTTAAGAAATCAATGATTTCTTGCTCAGGCAATGGTCTACAGAAATAGTAGCCTTGGAGTTCATGACAGCCTAATTCGTTTAGAACCTGGCTTTCCTCTTTTGTTTCAATTCCTTCTGCTACAACATTTAATTGTAGTGTCTTAGCCAAATCCACGATCATTTTGACGACGGAAGCCTTTTTGCTATCATGATGAATGTTTGTTATAAACTGTCGATCTAGCTTCACTTCATTAATTGGTAAATGTAACAGTTGATTCAAGGAGGAATATCCAATTCCAAAATCATCAATCGAAACACTCACACCTAATTGTTGAATTTGGTCCATGACTGAAATAACTCCTTTAAGATCTTTATTAAACACACTCTCTGTTATTTCAATTTTTAAACGTGAAGGATCAAGCTTTGATTCTGCTAATGCTTGTTTTAAAATTACTAGAATATGTTCTTGATGAAAATGTTTAGCTGAAATATTAACAGAAACAGAGATAGGTTCATTTAATTCTCGTTCCATCTCCTTCGCTCTCTGGCATGCTTTAAATAATCCCCAACGGTCAATATCATAAATAATACCTACTTCTTCCGCCACTCTAATAAACTTATTTGGAGGAACTACCCCTAATACAGGGTGCTTCCACCTCATCAATACTTCTAAACTCGTTATGCAACCCGTGTCAGCTGCTACTTTCGGTTGATAATACAATTCTAACTGATCATGACGCAACGCATCTCTTAACCCATTTTCAATCAGCATCTTCTCTTCAAATTGTGACTGCATACTCTCATCAAAGAAGCGCATTGTCGTGCCTCCTTGGTCCTTAGAGCTGTACATAGCCATATCTGCAAACTTAACAAGCGTATCAACATTCTTTCCGTTATCAGGGTACATACTCACCCCCATACTCGCACTAACATAAAGGGTCATATCCATCACATCAATTGGATCGATAAAGAGATCCTCCAGATTTCTTGCTAATTTGCTTAAATCTTCATCTAAGACGGGATGAACAACAGCTGTAAATTCATCACCGCCTAACCGAAACACTTTCACATTATCAGATATCGTTTTCTCAAGACGGTAAGCCACCTTTTTCAATAGCTCGTCCCCAGCTACATGACCTAACGTATCATTAATTTGTTTGAATTGATTTAAATCGATAAATATAACCGCAAACCGATCTTCACCATATGTTTCTATCAATTCCTGTAAATACTGTTGAAAGTTCAAGCGATTAGGTAGACTTGTTAGCATATCAAAATAGGCAAATTGATGTAATGACTTCTCCGATTCTCTCAGCTGTGCTGCCTGTTCCATTAATCGCTCATTCATTTCCTCCTTCTCATTAAACATTGATACAAGCTTCGTTGACATATGCTTGAAATTCCGAACTAGCGAGTGAAGTTCATACACCCTAGTATCCGGCCAATGTATCACGCTCTTCTGCTGTAATTTCCGTGGAAGCCCCGTCGTCGTTGCTGCTAAATTGTTAAAACCGAGAATTAACAGGCGGTTTAACAAATAAACAATCCCCATAGCAAGAACGACAAACAGAATGAACGTTTGAAATTGATCGATATATGCATCGAACATCCTTTGCTGAAAATAAGACAAGGGGAATACGACAACAGCCGATAAATTGCCCACGTTTAAATCACGCCAATAAAAATAATAGCCTTCCCCCCATCTCATTAATTCATTTTCTGATTCATACGGAATATAACGATAAAAGTACGGTGAAATTTCCTTTTCTTCATACATCTCTTCATATTCTTTTGAGGAACGTATATCTCCATTTGATAGACCGCTCGCAATAATCACTTCATTATCATTATCAAGAACGACAACGTTATACCATTCATCCCCTGCATACTTTTGAATGATATCTTCTATGTAGCCTCTTTGTACGGTCCCAAGTAATTGCAATCGCCTTAAATCATCTTGACGCCAATTTAATAGCTCCAGTTCAAAGCTATTAATCGTATTTACTGCAAGTTGTCTCGCTTGCCCCTTCTCCAATTGATGAGAATGTAAGTTCGTAATACCAACAATAAGTAAAAAGGGAACAATAATCATCGCGATAGAAAAGTGAAAGAGAATCTGATGAATATACATTTCCCCACTTCGCTGATCACGACGATTTGTCATCCATTTATGAAAAGGAATATAGGCTAATAAAATATCTGCTAGCAATGCATTTAATAACCCGTTCGTAACATTAATCATCGCCTGAAAATAAAAAACATTTTCAATATGTTGAACATACATCAAATGATAGATTAGAATTGAAAGTGGTCCGCCGACAAAAATCCAAAATATTAAATCCCAAAAAACGAGATTCCCACGTTTCATAAATGTTGCTAAAGCACTTACACAAATAATCTCCAAAATAAAAACGATATCGAATACTGGCGTTTGAAAGAGTAAAACGAATAGTAAATGGATTATTACCGCGGAAATAATCGCTTTTTGTACACCATATAATCTTAAAATCAAAAACAACCCTACACTCGCTAAACTAATCGAAACACCTAACATAAAGGGAAGGTTGTACAATTTCAATATGAAAGTAATAATAAACAACAGCACAAAATTCACGTAATGCCCTACCGAATGGGGAAGGAATTGCTTTATATTCATAGTTGTACCTCCATTCCCTATATCCATCTAGATTAATAGTACCTAATAACTAGTTAATATTCAATCTAACTAGTTAATATTGTTATATAGGTTTAGAAAAATTAATAAAGACCTATCAACAAAGCACCCTTTGATCACACAGGTCTTCATTAACAGGTCAGACACGTCACTTATCTATTTAATTCTCCATCAGAGCTTGTTAGTACTTTATACAACTCTGGCCGCCTATCACGAAACAGTCCCCATTCTGCCCGTAATAGGTCAAGCTGATCCAAATCAAACTCTTCTACTAATATAGACTCATCCGTTCGATTCGCCTCTTTTAACTTTTCCCCTTGCGGACCAGCGATAAAGGATGACCCGTAAAAGGTAATGGAGGAATCCTCCTCTTGCTCCACTCCGATACGATTGGATGCAATAATAGGGACAAGATTACATGCAGCATGTCCACGCATACACATTTGCCAATGCTCTTTTGAGTCAATGGACGAATCATACGGTTCTGATCCGATAGCCGTTGGATAAAATAGTAATTCTGCCCCCATTAGCACCATACTTCTAGCTGCCTCTGGGAACCATTGATCCCAGCAAATTCCTACACCTATTTTCCCATAAGCCGTTTCCCACACTTTAAACCCTGTATCACCTGGGTTAAAATAAAATTTCTCTTCATAACCGGGACCATCAGGGATATGACTTTTCCGATAAATACCTAATAAACTCCCATCAGCATCAATAACGGCTAATGAATTGTAGCGAGCGTTGTTCTTTCGTTCGAAGAAGCTTATAGGCAAAACAACCTTTAGTTCCTTCGCCACCTTTTGAAAATGGCGAATCGCCAAATTTTGTTCAACCGTCGTAGCTAGCTGGTAATAGTTGACCTTTTCCTTTTGACAGAAATACAGTGTTTCAAATAATTCTTGAAGAAGAATGATTTGTGCACCTTGGCTAGCTGCTTCCCTGACTAGACGTTCCGCTTTCTTAATGTTTTCTTGAATATGCTGTGTGCAACTCATCTGTGTCGCTGCTACAATCACTTTTCTCACCTTAACTTCATCCCTTTATCATTTGTTGGGTTGTACAATGTACATTTCCACCTTCCTTTATAATGGAACGTCCATCCACGAGTCGCACACTTCTAGTCGGAAATGTCTTTTGCACGATCGCTTGCGCTTGACGATCGGCATCTGCCGCTTCTCCCCCAAACACGGGTAAAATGATTCCATTGTTAACAAAGTAAAAATTAATATAGCTTAATGTTAACCGTTGATCATTAACATAAGCTGCAGGTGGTTGTTCTATTTCAATAATCTCAAGCTTTCGACCCTGCGCATCATGTTCGTCATGTAAAATTGCCCTATTCTCCTGTGTAATAGCGTAATTCTCATCTTGTGGGTCGTTACAAGCTTGCATCATCACCTTCCCAGGTGCAGCAAAGCAAGCTATGTTATCAACATGACCATCTGTTTCATCACCACTTAGGCCACGCTTTAACCAAATAATCTTTTCAACTCCTAATACTCGCTTTAACGTGCCTTCAATTTCCGATTTCGTAAGATGTGGATTACGATTTTGGTTTAACAGGCACTCCTCTGTTGTAATCAATGTTCCTTCACCGTCAACGTGGATCGATCCACCCTCCATGACAAGAGGAACATCAAGCTGATCTACACCAAAGTGAGTCAAAATTTTCCCAGCAACCTCATTATCTAAATCATACGGGGTATATTTCTCCCCCCAAGCATTAAATCTCCAATTGATCCCAAATGCATGACCGTGTTCATCCCTTACAAGCGTCGGCCCATTGTCTCGAAGCCATGCATCATCATGCTCCAACGCAATGATATCAATTTGATCATTGCAGAAATGTTCACGGACTTTCTCAAGCTCCATAGGGTGAGCTAATACAGTAACCGGCTCAAATTCCGCAATTGCTTCAATGATTTCAATATAGCCATCCATAACCTTCTCATAATCACTCGGATACACCATTGATTCTCGAACTGGCCATGAAATGAGTGTACGCGCATGCGTCTCCCACTCTGGTGGCATGAAATATTGTTTACTCATCTTATCCACTCTTTCTTAGCCAAAATACTTGCAAGCAACATCTTACCTCATAATATTAAACGACACAATAAGGAATACATGCCAATCTTGCTCTCTTCGGACCCTTCTTTAAAACTCATCTTCTAACTTTACCGCTGTACCACTATTTGCTGAACGCAAAGCGGCTTCTGTCACTTTAAACGTCTTATAAGCATCCTCATAGCTTGATAGAATACGTGATCGATCTCCTGTCTGAACCGCATGAATAAACGCTTCACTTTCCCTTTTATAAGGATTGCACTTATTATCATGCTCGCTAACCTGATCACCTATACACTCCTTTAAACGTTCAGGTGTCCACTCTAAAACCCCTTCACTCGTATATATCGAAAGACCGACCTCAGACAAGTTCCCTGGAACGATACACGTATTTGTGATCGTGGCGACACTGCCATTTTCAAGTGTTAATATGACAGCACCTACATCGGCAACAGAGACACCGTCATATTTTTTGTCCATCGCTCGTGTTGCATAGGAAGCATAGACCTCCTTCACTTCCCCAACAACGTACCTTAAAAGATCTACAATATGAGTCGTTTGTTCAATAAATTGTCCTCCAGAACGCTTTTGGTCTCGCCACCAAGCAACCTCTGGCATACTTCCGATCCATCTTCCTGTCGCCATTCCTACGGTATTCGCTTGCAAGTATTTCTTCATCTGTATAACGGTCTCCTGGTAACGAAAGTGATAGCCCACTGATGTAATCAGATTGTACCGTTTGACTTGCTCTTCAATTTGCCGAGGCTCTTCATCTTTTACTCCTAACGGCTTTTCAACAAAAAAGGGGATCTTGCGGTCAATCGCCTTCTGCTCAATATCGCCATGGGCAAATGGTGGCACACATATATAAAGAGCGTCAATCTCCTCTTCAACGAGCATCTTATCTATGTGTTCATAAGGCTTGGCATTAAATTCCTGAGCAATAGCAGCTGCTTTTTCCATACTAGTCCCACAAAACGCCTTAACACAAACGTCCTTCATTTCTGCCAATACTTCCGCATGCATTCGACTAAATCCACCTGTGCCTACAATTGCTACATTTACATTCATGATCATTTCCACCCTTCATCGTATCATTTAACTATAAAGATTATCTTAACAGATCTTAACAGTAAATAGATTGATATCGTTTACAAACATCGCTCATATGTATGGTCACTCATCGATCATTCCTATATTAGGATTGCTACGTATAGGAATGATAACGAGCAAACCTTTCCATGCCGTATCGACCCGTTATAATTCAACCTCCATAATCGTTGAAATTTCTTCAAAGCCTAAACGTTTGTATAGTTCCTTAGCTCGATTGTTGGCAAACACGTTAAGATGCGCTGTTTGGTACCCTCTTTGTCGAAATTCTCCCAGTGCCGCTCTCATTAACATCGCTCCATAGCCCTTCTTTCGATACCGTGGTAAGACGTATAACTCAAAGACCATAGCACTTACAACATTTTTAAATGGTGCCATCGTCTCCCCAATGACGATCCAGCCACAAACCCCGTCATGATCGAGTACCCAATATTCACAAGGTCCATATTCATTCATCGGTGTACTCGTTTGCAAATAGCCTAAGGTCGCCTCCTTTTGAACGGTCTCACCAAATTCTTTAATACGCATTCGCTCGTAATCTGTTGCCCTACGTATAACCATGACAAATCCCCCTCTCCTCTTGTTGATTTACCTTATTCAATCAAGATCAGAGATGTTAGCGTCTTTTTTTAATCTTGCTCAAGAACATGTTATGATAGTATTAAAGATTTCAATAGGGTGGGGTTCTATGAATTGGGTATCTGCTTCAGAGAAAAGAAGTTTCCTAAGATGGTTTCTAGATCAGCACCAGTTAAAGCATAAGGACGCACGAATGCTACTGGATCACATCATAAAAAAGCATCATATTCTTGAAAATGTCACATTTACAGAAAACATTCAACAGCGAGAGCGTACGATTGTTATTTCGAGTACTAGCTCAGATGAGGTCGGCTTTGTGTATTATTACCACAACCAAAAAACAGAGGATGTCTCAAAAGCACTCGGAGACTTATTAGCCAATCCCGCCGACAAAGTGTATTTAATTCTTCATTTTTACGGAAAACAGTCGAATCAGCGTTATGTACAGCTAGTCGAAACACCGAGGAAAGACTCCTTTAAGCGATACAAGCAATTTAAACAAGATAGCAATGAAATTGACGCACTCATTGAACTAACCATGTTAAAGAACCAAATTAATGAAGCACTCGACAACCGAGATGAAGCTCGTTTTCGTGCACTCGTAAAAAAGCTAGAAACGTTGCAAAAGCAAACGGAATTCCAACGTTAAGATCTAAGGCACTGAAGCATTTGATTTGTTCACAAATTTCAATACCCTTAAGCCAGCTTTAAAGCCGCCTTCTCGTATCAGGCGCGAAACATGTGCAGCCAGCTTATTTACATGTTAACTCATCCATATAGGCTGCTATTGCGTCCATTGCACCTACTTCATCTGGGTTCAAGATAAAGGCCAATCGTAGTCTTGAGGCTCGCTCACCAAATAACACGCCAGGGATGGCTGTTACATGTCCACGCTCCAATAAATCATAGCAAAGCTCATTATTTAACTTAATCTGATGCTTACGCTGTAAAAGATCGCGAACCGACTCAAAATCTACATAAATCGCTGTTCCTGCTTGAAATACAATGTAATCAAGCTCATATACAGAAGCAATCCGCCGCTCAAACTCTCCAACAGCTTGCTCATATCGACGACTTAACTGATCAATGAATTGTTTCCCCTTCTGAGAAAGCTCTTTCCTTTTATACAGAGCTTCCGAGCTAAAGCGGTTATGATGTACAGCTATGGCCTCATACAAATGCTGGAGTTTTTCCGGGAAGGTCGCTTTCACTGATCTTTGTCCAGTGAATTCGTCTACATGTAAAACAATCGTTCCTTCTGAATAGTAGGACTGTATTGTTACCCCAACAGATGAATCGTTCACCTCTATGACGCATATTCCATATTTTCTACACGCCTGAACAAATATTTGCCGTTGCTTTTCATCCCACCTTACGAAAAAAGAATGAAAGCCTTGTTTTACAACAAGCTTTGCTGGTTGCATCCCTTTTTGACGTGCTTGTTGAATATGACGTTCAAACTCAAGCACATCTATTTGTTGAAAGGGCGATGTATACCACTCAACCGTTTCATCCTGTAAAATACTCGTTACATGCATCCATTCAATCGGAGCAGGTATCGGTAATAGAACATCCCCCTCAACCATGGATAAAATATACTGCAATGCTTCTCTTTCATTCATAAAATCAATTGAATGTTTTTCTCTCTCGTCCGTTACTTGGGCTTCGAATAAATCATCCTTCCATTCACGATAGTGAGCACGATCTAGCTCATATATGGGTTGTCCATTTGTTTTCTTTTTCAGGAGCAGCTTCTTATATAATTGTCCACTTGCTCCATCCGAGTAAAACGCCTTTTTTACATGAATATTAGAAGATAAATCACTATATACTCGTTCCCTTATTTTAGGGTCCTTCACAAAGCTTTCAATATCATATTTCACGACAACATGCTGAGCAATATCCGTTTCAAAGGTATGGACTAACGATTCAATTAATGACTCATCTTTTGTTAAAAAGGCCAGCTTAGGCATATCATCAATAAGAAAGTGCTCATTATGAACATAGATAATCCCATACTTACTACCTAACTTCTCACCAGCGAAAAAAGTCAAGTTGGGAATTTCTTTGCGGATAAAATAAATATCTATTTTCGCTTCAGCAAGATTCGGAATACGCTCATACAGCTTACTCATAAATTTCAAGCAATTTTCTAGTCGTTTTTCAACTTTGTTACGATCCTGTTCACTTTCTATATCTCCTATAAAAAATAGGTAGTTTGTCTTTTTTAACCGTTTATTCTCATAACGCTGCACATGCTTATCGACTAATTGCTCAATATTGGTTTCCCGCTCTAATTGAAATGGAGCATTGTATGCATAATAGGTCCCTTCGAAGTTCTCCCATATTTGTGGATTTTCCGCAGGATCAATCATTTCCATGACCCGGCTATCGTTATTCCACTGATGTACAGGTAGGGTATTCGTACTTTCGGTAATTGCATCACCCTCGGAAAGAGTTCTTCTCATTGGAAACGGGCGCGTTGCTGTCGTCAGCATCTCCTCATAAATAGCTTGTGGCTGTTTAGGTTCATAAAGGGAATTATTTGGGTAAGCACTATAGCCTACGTGCTGCTCAATCATTTCACCTAAGAAATGGAGATTACGATTATTCTCTTGCCGATCGAACACATAAATGACCATTGGATGAAGCGACAACGTTGGAACAAAGATCAACTGATCATTCTCTACTCTTTGTTCACATAAATAAACTTGGTCAGGGTCAATAATTTCTGAATCAATAAATGTATAGCGCTCAAAATCAATACTTCGCCCTTGACTAACATACATATCATGTTGTATATGACCCTTCTTATACTTTGCTTGCTCGACAAAAGCGAGTGTTGACGTTTGTAGCAGTTGAATATGTCGAATCATTTCCGTTACAAGTCCGATTAACACATCATTATGATGTTGGTACTCAAATGCATTAGCCACATCGCCATGGCCGAAAAAGGCATTTCGATACGTTACTAGCATTTCAATGACGTCAATCAATGCAATCGATGTACTTCCTGGCTTTCGTATTTGATACCGTGGCTTTCGTTGTTTAATAAGCTCAAATAATTCTTTTCGAAAAGAAACGAGCTCATTTAAACCTTTTCGTTCCACAAATAGATCCTCAACTAGTTGTGGTGTGTAACGCATCTTTTCACATGCCTGTTCATCGTCCTTCTTTAATTCGACGTAATGAGACAGTAACCGTTTCACCAGCTCCTTCCAGTCGCCAAATGACGGTGCCTTCATTAAGTTCATGCAAGACTTAATAAATTCCTGTCTTTCCATTTCATCTTCCTGACAGTTTTCTTTATACTCTGCGAGTAGAATATACGTTAGATATTTCGGAATGAATTCCATCAACTTATTAAGTCGCGTATGTGTATTCTCCTCCTCCGTACGGATTAAATATAAATATTTTGCAATTGGAAATATCGTGTTCTGTTCTATTTCCTTCAATTGTCGGTAACGGTCTTCTACAATCATTGATGTCACACCCTCTTAACGAATAAATACATCTGCCTCATAACGATCAAAGCCTAAATAGTTTGTCATGACTAATGAGCCAACCTTTGTAAAACCAAGCTTTTCATGGTAACGAATCGATGGTGTATTGTTTAATGGCTTCGTTGCAATACAAGCTGAAATTCTCTGATGCGGATACATCGAAAAAACAGCCTCATAAAGCTTTGTTGCTACTCCTCTCCGAGCAAACAAAGGATCTACTGCTACTTGTTTCACATATATGGTAGAACTAAGAGCAACCTCTTCTATCATTTTGGTATAAGTTAAACGGTCAGCTGGATAGTGTTTATTCAGCCACAAATAACCAGCTATTTCACCATTTGCCCTCGCAACATAAAATTCATCGATATGCTTATGAACGACTTCTTGCTTAAGCTCTCTAATTAAAAAGCCCTTTTCTTGATTAGAAGCTCCGTGTAACAGCCTCTTTGATATCGATACAATTTGATCTACATCCTGCTTAATCGCCTTTTCTATCTTCATGATTGCTTCCTCCTAATCATCATATTTTTTCGTTTATTTACGAACAGCTTTAAGCTCATGATCATCAAAAACGTTACACAAATAAATAAAACGATTCCTATAAAATGAATCGAACCTGAACGAAAATAATCATCAAATATAAACTGAAACAGCCCTGTAAACAACAAAACCGGAAACCCATAAATTGTAATTCCGTTAATTAACCGATTCGTACCGGCTTCACTATAACGACTAATCGTTGATTCAATCTCTGCAACAGTCGTATATAACTGATCAAGCTCAGATTCCAACCCCCACATTTTCTCCGTCGCTATCCGAAACTGTTGTACGTAGTAATCCTTTGAACTCGGCATCGTCTCCAAAATCGTTTGACGTAGTTTCACCTTATAATACGTTAGACGGTCGTTCAATCTATTTAGCCCCTTAGGGTGTAAGCCTTTCCTATGATTCAGACTTTCCCAAATGACACTTACTTCCTTCTCAATCTCTACTTGCAAATGCGACAGAGCAAAAAATCGCTTTACCATATGATCAAATTCTGTTTGATATACCTCTACATGAGATTCATCATAGCTCCAATCATCAAAGAAAAGCACACCATAGCGATTAATAACCGCAAAGCCACCTGGAAATGTTAAAAACGTAAAGCTATTTGATGAAGGCAACTGAAGTAATGTCGGTTCATGTCCTTTTGGTAGCAATAATGAAGCTAAGTAACGCTTCATCGTTGGCGACAAAACGAGCGGTTGCTGTTCAGTTGATGCGGTCCATTTCATCGCAATCAATTGCTTATCTTTTCTTTGCATAAGCGGAGGACATTCACTCAATAGGCAGTGCTTCTTTAACGCTCCACCATTTTTAAAAGGGCGAGCATATTGTTGCTTCGCTGGATGATACACCTGCCAAATCGCATCCGTCACATCACTCCAAGAAAGCTTTGAGCCTAGCTGCTGTGAATGAATTTGTTTAGGTGCCGCAATAATCGTATACTTCCCCAATTCATGATACCAAGGCTCATTTGCTGAAGAAACCTCTGGGAAACGAGGTTGATCAGAAGGGCGCTCCCCCTGCCATTTCTTCTCCTCCAAGCGTTCAAGCTCCATCCATAAATCACGTAAATCAACACCTATACTAGGGTCAACAGAAATGACCATATCATTTCCTGTACCGACAGCTTGAGGCCGATACAACGCCATTAAGCCGAAGCCAGATTTAAAATATGTACGCTCCTGATCATTACGCAAAAACGCTTTTAATGCCCCAATTGGCTTTCGCTCCGTAGCAATAAAGGCATCTACCATTACCATTCGATTGGAATGCTGTAAAGGTAACGGAATCTGAAGGCATTCTGCCGTTGAAAGGAGCTGCTTATATTCTTGGTATTCATGATGTATAAGAGCCTTTGCACGGTGATATTCACTTGAATGTTGAACAACTCCAACATCAGCAGGGTTTATATTTGCTTTTAACAAATCAATTGTAAAGAACACACACGCCTTAAGCCCATCATGAAAGGATATTTGGTCCACTTCTCCATCATGAAAGCGAATATAATGATGACCAAGTGCATTGATCAAGCAGCCCCATGATTGAAACGGTGTACCTGTTGTCTTGACATCACCAGACTCCCAACGATTCACATAGTCAATCCATTTAACCGGAACCTTATTGATGTCCCCACCTAATTTTCGATAACATAATAGTATAAAGGCAAGGCAGCTATCCGGAGAAAGGTCTTCCATTACGAAGCGTGTATACTCAAGGCCAATCATGGGCCCATCATCATTAATAGTACGTTCGTCTACAACGAGCTCCGTTACAGAAGCATACTTTGTTCCTTTATGATTCAACACCTTCCCGTCATTCTCATTACTCACTCCGAATCCAATGAGTACTTCATTCTCGCTTGCTTGCTTCTTCGAAGGGTCAAAGCTCGCACGAAGCTCATCCTTCATCAACAATCGACCTATTTGTTCCAACACGTCCCTCAATGAGTTCATCCTTTCCTACAATCTAGCTTTCTAACAACACACATGCCTTTATAACTATTTTAACATATATACTACTTTCATTTTAGGCTATCCTTCATATGTCATTTTTCACAATGATCCATCATTAACACTCAAAACAGGCAAAACACACCTAGTGCTATTTAGGTGTGTTTGCTCTCAATCTATTCACTCGCAACCAAACGTTTTCTAATGAAAATTGCTAATACTCCCGCAACTATCAGCAGTAAGCCTGCTAGTAAAAAGCTATAGACATTTGTTGCTGTATTCGGCAGTTCATCTTCTGAATCACCTTTAACTATTTCAAGCTCCTTGTCATCTATCGTCTTTTCACCTGGATCTCCTTCTGACGGCTTAGGAGTTTCACCATTCTCTCCGTTCGGTCCGCCATTACCATCTTCAACCGAACCTTCCTTCTTACCTGGGTCTGGATCTGGATCTGGGTCTGGGTCTGGGTCTACTCCAGGGTCTGTCCCCTCTCCTCCATTCCCATTGTCAGCTTCTTCTGGGAGTTCATCTAGACTTGTTACGATGGCCACATAATCAATGTAAGCATTCGTTGTTCCTTCAGATCCAGCAGGACCGATAAATTCAATACCAATCTCTTGGATAGACTCTCTCGAATTTAGTTCACTTATATCATAAATAATTTGAGAATAGCCACCTCTATTAATCTCTTGCTCACCAGAATCAGACCAGCTCCAGTCACCGCCAGATTTCACAAATAGCTTCCCTAACAATGCATCCTCAGCAATCGTGCCTGACTCATCATGTGTTACATTTGCCACAATATAACGATAGTCAGTTAAATTGTAGCCAGATGTCTTCTGAACCTCCGATGTAACACCGTCACCTAGCTGCACAATAGCCTTCATATGATCATCTACAATTTGAGCCTGTGAACCACTCCATCCTTCTAGGCCAGTTTCAAACTGATAAATAATAGGCTCTACTTCCTTACCCTCAGAATCCGGCGCCTCAGGTACTTCTGCTGCACCTTCATCATGCACCGCTCTTAAATCATCAAAATAAAGTACTCCTTCACCTTGACCTCCACCTACATAAAGAGCAAACTGGCTCACTCTCTCCAAACGACTTTGATCAATAATGGCTGTTTGATTGGACTCCCAACCAGCAGGTGCAAAGTCAACAAAAGGTATACGAATCATCCCTTCATAAGGCTCATCCAATTCCACATTATGCTCAAAGCTCACGCCACCTATTTGAATTTGTACCGTTAAATGATGCCCCGGACCATCATGCTTCAACCAAAACTCAAACGCATTCGCACCCCTCCAATCAACTGGGCCAAGAGACGTTTGTCTACCTGCGTAACCCATGCTACCAATCGTATAATCGTACTCCATTGAGTATTCACCATTGTTCTTATACTCAGAAGAGAGTCTTAATGTAATCGGGTCACCATTGCTTGAATAATTACGATGTAACAGCGCGTCGTCGCCCAAATACCCTTCGAAATTATCAACTAGCCATGGATCTAGCGGAGCCTGAACATACGTATTTAAAAGCTCAACATTGTCAATATAGAACGCATCTGACATATTTAATTGAATACCAATCAACGAAAATGCAATGGACTCAGCTTGATCAGCACCAGCTACATCAATCGCAACTGGAAAATGCTTATAGTGAGCACCATCAATTTCTACATTTTCTAGCTCATCTAACGATTGACGATCTGATGCAAACTTCGTCTCCCAATCAGGCGGCAATTGCACAGAAGCCTCTATATCACCTTCACCCGCAGTAGCCGGAATATACGCATCAAACTTCAGCCTCGTTACGTGAGCAAGTTCATCACCAAGCCCTTCTAGCTCAAACTTTAATTCCTGCCACGTCTCATCAACCGGCATACCATCGACTTCAACCTTTAATATACCGTTCCCATCCACAACCGCATGGGACAAATAGCTATTTAATTCTTCCGGCCAAGTGCCATTGCTTTTCACTCCATCAAGGCCTTCATCAAACGTTAGCTTCTTAATCGATATTTCTGGCACTTGAAGATAAAGTCTTACTTCCTCGGAAACGATTAACTCCTCTCCAGAATGGTAGTTGATAACGATATCTACAGAGCCTCCATTCTTAGAAGCAGTAGGAATGTAATCAGCAGAATAATACCCATTTTCATCTATAGTCATCTGATAAACTTCTTTTGAACCTGCCACTTGATACGTAACGGACGGATCCTCATCGTTCACTACTTTCGCTCGTAATACAACAGACGAGTCTGTTACATATGTACCTGTCGTCGGGGAAACAACATACATAAATGGCTCGTGATCGGCAACAACATAACTCTCATCACGATTGTAAGCACTTTCATTTATATCTTCACGAAATGCCGAGTATTCATCTTCGTAAAACTGTACAAAGTCAGGTAATAACTCATGATCTCCACCTAAATCCCCATTCACATCACGATACGGAACAAACATATTATTCGGCCACCCAAAGTTAGCCCACGTTAGCATGTAGGATATGTTTCGTGCATCATCATCTGCTTTTATCGCATTTAACACACGCGTATGCCAATCTAACGTATTACCCGTTTGATTCATCCCTTCAGCGCTGTATCCATATTCAGTAAAGGCTGATACCTTCCCTCTTTCCTCAGCCAATTTCGAGATCATCGCTAAATCTTTTACCATTCCGGATAACCAAGCGTCTGACCCCGCATTTGACTTACTATCATAATTATCAATTCCTAAAATATCGACATACTGATCTCCTGGGTACGTTTCTAAATATCGATCTAAATCGCCAGCAGGACCTGCACCAGGGGAGAACCCATATAAAAAGTTATGAACACCTTTTGCATCCCTTAAATATTCGACTGTATATCGAAAAATCGCTTTGTATTGCTCAGGTGTTGTCGTGCTTGCCCCCCACCAAAACCACGAACCCGTTTGCTCATGGAACGGACGGAAGATGACCGGAATAGGCTCTCCATTATCATCAACTAATTCATGTGCTAAGGCAGCAATATTATCTAGCCAAGCGTTAAATTCATTATGCTTGGAGCCACCTGGCAATATTTCTTGAACGACGTTCCCATCCGTATCACCATAGTATTGACCCGTAACAAAGTTATCCGGATGCATACTTAACGTGATGATGCCTCCTAATTCATGTGCCACTTTCATCGATTCTGCTGTATTTAAAATTCGTTGCTCTTGACTTTCCACATCTGTCCCTGGCTTTTCACGACCATCCAAGCTGTTCGTATCCCACCCAAAAACGGCTGGATAATCACCAACTGCATTCTTCACCTCCGACTCAGTTGAACCAATTCGATTCCCTTCACCTATCAGAGTCAACCCTTCATCTGTTGCATGCTGTTGCCCGAATAACACTTGCTCTCCACTCACATCTTGAAGAAACGCAAACAACTCCTTCGTATAGCGAGTAGCATTCGGATCAGATAAATTTAGCACTCTCTCATCAGATAAAACGCTTTCAGAAAATGCCGTTGATGTCGTAGGTAACAACAATAATAAGGCCAATAGTACAAGTACGCACTTTTTTAATCGATCCATAACAAAACCTCCTCCATCATTTATATATTGTACAAACACCTTCTAAATGTAAGCGCTTGATAAAACTATTATACTTAATTTAATTTATAATTCAATATATTTTTACTTAATTATTTTTAATTTATTAAGTATACTGTAAATAAATCAACAAAAAACGTGATAAAACCTCCATTATAGCCGTTCGTTTTCATAGTTGTCCTTTATTTAAGAAAAAGGAGAAGCTAATTAATTGATTTATCGTTTAAGTTCCAAAATATAATCAAAGAGGCTGGGACAAAAGTGGTTTAACTAAAAGAAAAGCCGAACAATGATAGATGGCTGACGTAAACCGCTCCTGAAATATACTTCGCTACGTTCATCTTTTGTTCGGGTTTCCAGATAGACACTTTAGTTATGTCCCAGCCTCTTGCTCTGCGGCTAGAAGCCTCGACACCAGAACTTTCGATTTCCGTATCGATACTTTAAATGGGCATGTCGATCAAATATCATGAGACTACTCTTCCCTTTTAAGTACCTCATAAATTGAGAGACACTTAGTTTTGGTGGGATGCTCACTAACATATGAATGTGGTCAGGACATGCATTTGCTTCATGTATGACGATCCCTTTTCTTTCACATAAATCCCTTATGATTTGACCAATACTTTTTTTATATTTCCCATAGATAATTTGCCTTCTGTATTTTGGTGCAAAGACGATGTGATACTTACAATTCCATGTTGTGTGTGCTAAACTATTCATGTCCTTCACAGGGCATACCTCCTTCTTTGGTGAGATAAAGTGGTCGGGAAACCAACTTTATCCTACCACGAAGTGAGGTTTTTTTAATACCACGCTAGAAGCTCTTTTGAACCCCCTGCATAGCCAGGGGTTTTCCAAACCATTAAAAAAGTGCTTCAAAGTATATATCCTTGAAGCACCTTACACTTATTATACTAGCCTCTTCCTCATATACAAATAAGCGAATCCTCCCAACAAAAACAAAGCCGAACCAAGCAACAGCAGCACATACAGATTAGTAGATGTGTTAGGTAAAGCTTCACCTGAGCTCTCATTAAACGATTCTTCAGTCGCTTGTTTCTCACCATTGTCTGGAGACTTTTCTTGAAGACGATCCCTATCTCCGGTCACTTCTTCCTCATTTTCTATTTGAACTTCTCCATGATCATTTGGTTCTTCTTCGTTTCCTGGTTGGTCTTCTTCATTTCCGGGAGGCTCTTCCTCGTTCCCTGGCTGGTCTTCCTCATTTCCGGGAGGCTCTTCCTCGTTCCCTGGCTGGTCTTCCTCATTTCCGGGAGACTCTTCCTCGTTCCCTGGCTGGTCTTCCTCATTTCCGGGAGGCTCTTCCTCGTTCCCTGGCTGGTCTTCCTCATTTCCGGGAGGCTCTTCCTCGTTCCCTGGCTGGTCTTCCTCATTTCCAGGAGACTCTTCCTCGTTCCCTGGCTGGTCTTCCTCATTTCCGGGAGGCTCTTCTTCGTTCCCTGGGGGAGCCTCTTCAACAACCTGACTAGAAATCATACCAAAATAAGTAACAAACACCTGCTCCTGACCACCTTGATGTTGTACAATCAATTGGTAAGCATGTGTTAAATCAACATTTGAAAACAAATAGGTGCGACCCCCTTCATTTCGGGAAGCAACCGCCTCTCCATGCTTTTGACTGACTAGCTCAACTTGAGTTGTTTCTTCGCGTCGTGTCACTTCAAGATCAATCGTTCCATCCAAGTCGACATTCATATAAATAGAATCAACGGAATCTGCTAACTCCTCACTTATATCCGCTAATTGCAGCTCATATTGACCAGCTTCTAATTGTTTTATACTCAAAAACTCTGTCAATGCCTCATCCAAACGTTCGTAAGCTTCCGCAATTTCCGGTCTAGTCGCTGCTAAGTTGCTCGACACTTGCTCTGCTTTTTCCAATGCGCTTTGTAAGCTTTCTTGCACATCATGATCCGCATCAAATTGACCATTTGCTGTTCCAATTTCTGCTGTTTCATTAAAGGCTTCAGCTAATAAGAATAACTCCTCTAATTCATTTAGCTGACTCACATTAAAGCTCAAATAAACCTCTTTTTCCACACCTTCATCTATGTATCTTAAGAAGCTTAATCCTTGCCAAACACTGTCGTCTGCATTCGCATGCCTAGCACTCGCTTGATACCAGCTAATTTCTTCTGTTTCTTTACGTACAAATTGTATTGGGGCAACAAACGTTTCTCTAACCTCACCATTAGCAGGAGCCATTGATGAACGAATATCTAAATTATCAGACATTCCTACTACAGGAATATTCACCCGAGCTTGGTGAGTTCCAAATTGTTCTAATATAACGGCCTTATCACCAAAGTCTCCAGTGTGTTCAGACAATGCTGCACCTTCCTCAATTGAATCTAATACAATAAAACGTAAAGTGCCTGTCTCAAAGTACTGATCTCTTTTCACAGAATCCATAGCTAATTGCAAATTATTAGACACAGCTTCAACTTCAGCTTGTGACGCACTTGGATCATTAACGACATTTTTAGCATTCGTTAATCGATTATTGATTTGAGACGTACTATACGTATGCTCGCCATTAGAGATCACATTAGGAATGAATGTGCCACTCGATGGGATCGCTTCAAATAGCGCCTCTGCTTCTGCGATCAAATCGATTAATGATGTTTTGTCAGCTTCAACTTCAATCGGAAGTGTGCTCGTATCAATTTCTAGTTGCACATTATACCAATAATCATACACTCCGCCAGGAAATCCATGGACACCTTCCATATACACATGAATTAAGATATCTGGTGCCTTTGTTACCTCTTCCAACTCATACCGAACGACATAATTCCCATTCTCGTCAGCTTGATCAACTAAACTCGGCTCCACTTCCTGATAACCATCCATACCGGTTATATCAGCACCAGAAATCGTTGCCTTCGGATAGCCTGGTAGCCTGAAGCCAATATAAGGAATATACCCTTCATTTTCAGCCGTTATCTCATGCTCGAAGAAAATTTGCTCCGCTTCCACAATAAATCTGCCTGTATTCTCGACATATAAATACCCATGCGCAGCAGATGTTTCTGATGATCCATCCTTTAAATATCGGTAGTCTGCTTCATATACTCCATCTGGTAAGTCGCCTTCCTCAGCATATGTAGTCGCCACTCCAGGAAATAGTTGTGAAATGAGCAGCATCACAATTATAAAACTAGCAAATGACTTTTGCTTTCTCTTACTCAATGTGTTCCCTCTCCTTTTAAAATTGAAAAATGAGCAATATGATAGAGGGTGTTTCGCAAGCGCTTTATGACTTTTGAAACACCCTCTCAAATAATGAACAAAGTATCTATATCTTGAGAGAAGTAGCTCCTCTCAAGATACATAGTAGTTCATGACTTCTCATAAAATTATAGCCATTCAATAAAGAGTGTCATATAACCACTATGTGGCCCTGCATTTACAAATAATTGAATTTCTAAGTTGTCTAAATTGGCGATATCAAATGTAAATTGAACATTTCCATCTCCATCAACAGCACGATCAGCTTCAACAAAGCTACTTCCGTCCCAAAATAATAAATCACCTAAAATCGTAGCATCTTCTAACGTAATCGTTACCGTTGAACCACCATTAAATATGGCATCTCCAACAATAAATGAACTAGCATGAGCTGAATAATTCTCATCCTCATCTAAAAATTGATAATTGTATGATGCTGCAGAACTAGGAGTCACTAGAGCTAAAGTCAATAAAAGCATCACAAAAAACAAGGCAACAGCATTCTTCATAGATACGGTAGATTTAATCATTTACAAACATCCCTTTCGATTTTAAGATTAATTTTTCATACGTCTTAAATAACTAGAGCGTGGACATTGATTAATCACAACGGACCTAACAACAAACCTTGTTCATACAGGTGGGCTTCTCAAATGACTAATCTCCTTTCATTTATGTGACAATAGCAGACAAAACTACAGATGATAATGAAAATTATTATCAATTAATGTTGATTAAAAAGGCGAGCCAGACGCACGCTTTAAACAGTAATGAAAATCATTATCATTATAACTTTTAAAAAATAGCCTTTCTGCATTGGAAAGGTGTCTTGCTGTTGAAATCTATAATCCTTTCAAACAAAAAGTACCATTAATACCCATCCGTGTCAATAGAAAGTTCACTTTTCATCTACACCTCATAGCTTCATTAACTGCTCATACACCTCTAACAAACTTTGAAACGTATACGTTGCTTCATCCGGCAGCTCTGTATTTTGATAGGAACTTACACCAGATTGAAGGAGTATCGTATCGATTTCCATCCGATTCCCCATACGTATATCTGTGTAAGGTGAATCGCCAATCATCACTGTGTCTTCTAAATCATGTTGATTCTTTCTCTTTAATGCAGAGATCATCCAATCAGTCGGTTTCCCCATTGTTAAAGCTTTCTTTCCAGTAGGCAGCTCTAGCACGGATAATAATGCCCCCGTATCAGGAGCTCTTCCGCCTTTAATCAGGCAATATAAGTCCGCATTTAAACCAATTAATGAGGCTCCACTATCAAGTGCTTGTAATCCTTTAGCAAAGTGGACGTATGTCAGTTCGTTACTCATTGCAACTAACACATGACTAACGTGTTCATCTCCTTTCATTTGCTGAAGCGTTTTTACACGCCAGCCAATTGATGCTATTTCATCCTTTATCCGTTCATTTGCCAACACAAGAATCGTCGCAACCATCGATTCAGCTCGTAAGAAATCATCGATTGCATCAATCGGCGTGGCTATCTCCTCCTCAACAGGAAATCCTAACTTCATTAAACGTACTTGAATTTGTTTTCGTGTATCAGCAGGATTATTCGTCGCTAAAATAAGCTGCTTTTGCTGTTGGCGAATATATTGGAGAAGCTCCTTTGCTCCGGGTAATAATTGATCTCCCCTAATTAATGTCCCATCAATATCAATCATAAACGTTTGATACGATTTCATCTATGCTTCTCCTATCCTTGTATAGATTTTAATAAAATGACATATAGTAACTGGTGATTTCATCCGTAAAAAGGAGTGTTTCGATGAAAAATAACATTTCAAGTACACAAACTCAAAACTCAATTTCACAAGCACAGCAATCGATCGAGCATGCTCATCACGCCATTAGACAGGCTCAATCGCACCCTAGCCCCGAAACGATTGAACACGCTCAAAACTCATTAGAGAAAGCTGAGCATTCTGTTCAGCAGGCTGCCAATATTGATAACGAAGCCGCTTACCAGCTTCTTCGAGAAGACTTAGCTCAGGAAATCGAAGCGTTACAGCAGCTACAGTCTCATTAAGAAAAAGCTGCTACGAAGGAAGCGATTGAAAAAGTACAAATCGACTTTTTCAGTTCCTTTCTTTTGAATAACAATGGCTTCACTCGTTGATTTGACTTCTTTATTCAAAACGAAATGGAAAAGGTATGAGTGCTTTACGATCTCATACCTTTTACCCTTCCTTATGTAGTTAACACTTCAATTGGGAAGCCAATAAATAATCCTGTTTCTATAACGCCTGGAATCGCTTTGATATCACGCTCATATGTAGCAGGTATCTCATCAAAATGCACATCTAAAATCAAGTTTCCAGCTTCTGTAATAACAGGCCCATCTTTACCAACAGCCATCCGTAACGTAATCTCAGTCGCATTTAACTCTTCAAGCTCTGTTTCAACTAAGTGTAGAGCACGTGGATCAACCTCAACCGGGACTGGGAAGTTCTCTCCTAACCTCGATACAAACTTAGATTGATCAACTAATATGTAGTTTTCCTTACAAGCCTTCATCACAATTTTCTCAGCAAACATCGCTCCACCGCGGCCTTTAATCAGGCTTTTCTGTGGATCAACCTCATCCGCGCCATCAAAAGACCAATCTGGACGAGCATTCAGAAGTGTCGTCGTTGGCAAGCCTAATGTCGAACACGCCATCGACACTTCTTGTGAGGTTGGAATTCCAACAACATTCAGCTTTTCCTCGCGAACCTTTTTACTTATCGCTTGTAGTGCTAGAAAAGAAGTTGAACCTGAACCAATTCCAATGACGTCGCCTTCTTTTACACGTTCTGCGACTTTATCTGCAACCTTTTGCTTCGCCTCTATGTTCGAAATCTTGGCTGACCATTGAAGGTGAGTCGCTAATTTATTTTCCCAAATCACTATAATCCCTCATTTCACGTCTTGTTATACGTACAACTTACCAATAGTATAACACAATTAACATAGAGGAAAGCGTTCACTCGTTAAATTCTTCTTTTAGAAAAGGATAAGGAAAAACGACAGCGTCTTTTCGCCTACACCCTCTAGTAAGAAACATAATTCGTTCTGTTTGAATATGCATGACAATCACTAATATACTAAGAAAAAGAAGAATTAAGGGGGCATACCATGAAAACCCGAATGGAAAAGGATACAATTGGTGAAATCTCCGTACAAGCAGATAAATATTGGAAGTCCCAAACACAAAGAAGCTTAGAAAACTTCAATATCGGCAGTGAAATGATGCCACTTGAGCTCATTTATGCTTACTCGATTATTAAGGAAAGTGCAGCACAAGTAAACCATTCACTAGGATTGCTAACAACAGAAAAAATGAAAGCAATCTGTAAAGTAACGACTAAAATACGAGCAGGAGAGCTTGATGAGCATTTCCCACTAAAGGTGTGGCAAACAGGTAGTGGGACTCAAACGAACATGAACGTCAATGAAGTCATCTCCTACTGTGGAAATGAATGGTTAAAGCAGGAAGGATACAACGACTCCATTCATGCCAATGATGATGTAAACCAATCACAAAGTTCAAACGACACGTTTCCAACAGCGATGCACATTGCAATCTATACGAAAATTCAACAACAGTTACTCCCAGAATTAGAAAGGTTCAAGCAAACACTTTCCAAGCAAGTAAAAGCCTTTCAATCACTGATTAAAATTGGTCGTACGCATTTGCAAGATGCTACACCGTTAACACTCGGACAGGAAATTAGCGGTTGGCACCGGATGGTGGAAAAAGACACGCGTATGATCCAAACAAGTTCGGAAAGCTTACTAGAGCTTGCTATTGGCGGAACCGCTGTCGGAACAGGAATCAATGCACACCCTTCCTTTGGAGAAAAAGTGGCTGAACGCATTGCGACCATTACAGGATTCCCTTTCCAAACAGCCGTGAATAAATTCCAAGCCTTAACGAGCCACGATGAGCTTGTATACACTCATGGTGCACTAAAGGCACTAGCAACAGACTTAATGAAAATAGCCAATGATGTTAGATGGCTTGCGAGTGGACCACGCTCAGGAATTGGCGAAATTACGATACCAGCAAATGAACCAGGGAGCTCCATTATGCCTGGAAAAGTCAACCCTACGCAAAGCGAGGCACTCACTATGATCGTTTGCCAAGTAATGGGGAATGATACCTCGATTAGCTTTGCTGCAAGTCAAGGGAACTTTGAGCTTAATGTGTTTAAACCCGTCATCGCTTACAACATGCTACAATCTATACAGCTATTGAGCGACGGCCTACGCTCCTTTCATGACAAGTGTCTCATTGGAATAAAACCGAATGAGGAAAGAATAAAGGAATTGGTCGAACAGTCTCTCATGCTCGTAACAGCTCTCAATCCACATATCGGTTATGAGAACGCAGCTAAGATTGCGAAACTAGCCCATACCGAAGGACTATCATTAAAAGAAGCCGCTATTAAAAGCGGCCACCTTACAGCTAAGCAATATGATCAATACGTCAATCCTGAAAAGATGGTCTGAGAAAAACTGCGTAGCAGTCTTCTCTTAATAGCATTGCGCGGAGCGTTATAACGTTTTTAAGTTTTTATGAAAGTGGGTTCTTTCATAAATGCGTGTAAAGAGAGAGGCCAGCGCCACCTGCGAATCTGCTTGCATCCACCTTGAATTAAACTCCAAATATTTATTTTAAGTGTAAACAATCGAGAAGAGGGGAAAGCCAAAACAGAGGAGTATACAGCGCAGCCACGACTACTCCTACCGTCGCCGCTGTCTTTCTGTGATACGAAGAACAAAGGGAATCCTCATTCCACTAAATCGGGGAAATCTCGCTTCCTGAAATGAAAAAGGAATCCTCGTTCCGCTATTTGAGCTAAATGAAGCCAAAAGGATCCATAAAAGCCATAATAGAGGAATGAGGAACCGTAATGAAATGAAAAAGGATAATAGAGACAAAATAGAGGAATGAGGAAGCTCATAAAACACGCGACCTATACACCATAGCCTTTCTTAATTACGTCGTGTAGTACAAGTCTACGACTTCGCCTCCACCACACTCGTATCTCGCTCAAACGCATTCTCCTCAATCTCAAATCCTAGATCACGTACCATTTCATAATCTGTTAGGTTTGGCTGCCCTTGCGTTGTTAAATAATCACCAACAAAGATTGAATTAGCAATAAACAGACCCATCGACTGCAATGAACGCAGATTGACCTCACGTCCACCTGAGATTCGTATTTCCTTCGTAGGATTTATAAAGCGAAACAGTGCTAATATTTTCAAACACTTCATCGGTGAAAGCTCATCTTTATTAGCAAACTTTGTCCCTTCAATCGCATGCAGGAAATTGACCGGTATGCTATCAGCATCAATCTCTCTTAATGCAAAAGCCATATCAACAATATCCTCATCTGTCTCACCCATCCCACAAATCACACCAGAGCACGGGGAGATTCCGTGTTTTTTCATCGTTTCCAACGTTTCAACACGTTGATCGTATGTATGTGTTGTGACAACTTCACTATGATAACGCTCACTCGTATTAATATTATGATTGTAACGATCGACACCGCTTTCCTTAAGCTTGGCTGTCTGATCTTCGGTAGCAAGCCCTAAACAGGCACAAATTTTCAAATGAGGATGCTCTCTCTTAATTTCCTCAACTGCCCCTGAGATCCGATCGACCTCTCGATTCGTCGGTCTTCTCCCGCTCATCACAATGCAATAGGTCCCTATTTGTCCATTGGCAGCTGTCTTTGCCCCTTCTATAATCGTCTCTTCATCGACGAGGGCATAGGTATCACAGTCACTCGTTGCTTTAAACGACTGCGAACAGTACCCACAATCCTCAGGACAAAGACCACTTTTTGCATTTAAAATCATATTCAGCTTTACTTTTTTTCCGTAGTAATGATGACGAATACGATACGCCTCATGAACAAGCGCAACGACTTCTGTATCTGGTGCTCTTAAAACAGCTAACGCTTCTTCCTTTGTTAACAAATATCCCTTAATAATTTTTTCAGAAATTTGACTCCAATGCATAAAAAACCTCCTATTGTTAACTTCAATTTCATTATAAGTTAACAATAGGAGAAGTGGAAGAGACTTTGTTAAATAAAAATAGTCATGTTCTCCAAACCCAATTATTTATTTAATATTTTTACGAAATGATTCAATTGATCTAATGTCGTTAGGTTTTCATTACATTTGAAGCTGTCTGCGCAAATATAATTACCTCTATTTGTATATGTTTCTTTTCCAGACTTCACTTTAGCCATAAACAAACCAACATCTTCATTTGCATGACATAGTGCACAAATTCCTTTTACGCTCTTCTTAAAAGATCCTTGAATCCCGATTAATATTCCATCGTTCTCTATAATAAGGAATTTCTTTTCTGAGCGAATATCATACCAACCTAAGTACGATAAACTCCTAAAGTCGATCTCTTTAAGAGAAGGCATTTTCAATTTCTTTGCTTTAGGAAAGAGATTCGTTATAGTCTTTTCATTGATCTCTTTAAATGGAACGACAACATTCTTCAGTTCCAGCAAAAAGCGCTCTACTTGCTTATCCTCTTCCAGATGCATCATTTTATTTAATACGGCCTTTTGTCCTTCATTCATATTTGGTATTTGAGAAAATACTTTATCACGAGTACTATATTTCAAAGCGTTGAGAACTTCTTTATCCTTCGTTATTGAATAAGCATAGACGAGATGTTTCAATTGAAATTTAATATAATTGTATTGGTCATTTTTTAGAAAAGGTACATTCTCTTCTACTGAATTTATCATTTCTGGTCAGCTCCTTATTATTTTTTTAAAAGGAATGGTAAAAAATAAGGCAAAGCTGTTTATCAGAAATATAATTAGGCGATTAGATTCATCACTTCATACAAATAATCGCCCCTCTTAATAAACAACTTTGCATGAGGCACTACAAAATTTGGCGGAAGATGAAACAGTTGCGCCATTTGATATCACCACCTTCGGGAATTCCCACATCTAATATGGGTCAAGACTATCCTTTATACAGCAACCCCTTCACGAGCGAACGTAAGTGAGGTTCGTTCTCATCATGCCTTTTCACTTGATTACGAAAGATGAAATCCTCAGGCGCTACCGCCAGCTTTGCAACAGGAGACACTGGATTCTCTGACACCCATTCTGCCTTTGCTCCACCTTGAACAAAGGCATCACTCGGCAACATATAAATCGTCCCTTCTCTCCATAGCGTTCCCGACCAATCACGATTAAGAGAAAAGTAGTAGTAACGTTTGTTTTTTGTTATAATACAAAGATTTTTCAACGCCCCTTCATATTCCAACCGATTGACAACCGCAAAGAACAACGACCAAAGGCCATCTGCTGAAGCAAATACAGCAGTAACTGGCTTACCGTCATACAATGTTTGCGGTCTCGGTTCAAATATCGAAATGTTCGGGTGATTCGATCCATGAACGAGGCAACCTTTCTCGACAATGAGATAATGTAGAAGGAGGTACAACGGATAGGGACCGTTGTATCTCTCCATCTGATTCGTTCGTAATTGATCGTAAGCATGTTCAAAGTTATGCCGCATATCGTTTGTAAATGAAGGGTACACCATTGTAGAAAAAGAAAGACGATCTAGCAGCAATTGTTGAAGCTTTTCTTTCATTATCCTCTCACCCTCTATGAAATAATCTTCTGCTCCGTCCTATGCTGCATTTGATACATTTGGTAATACTTTCCCTTCCGTTCTAATAGCTCTTCATGCCGCCCTCGTTCAACGATTTCTCCTTGGTCTAATACGAGAATTTGATCGGCCTGTCGAATCGTTGATAGGCGGTGAGCGATGATAAATGTCGTACGCCCTTCTTTTACGACATTTAAGGCCTGCTGGATAAGCGCTTCTGTTTCAGTATCAATATTAGCGGTAGCCTCATCTAAGATAAGAATCGCTGGATTATACGCAAGAGCCCGCGCAAAGGATATAAGCTGCCGTTCACCCGCGGATAAGGTGCTCCCTTTTTCTAATACAGGCTCATCATAGCTGTTCGGTAACTGCTCAATGAATCGATCTGCCCCAACATCCTTTAAGGCTTGGAGAACGTGATCCCTTGAAACACCTGGGTTATCTAAGCTCACATTAGAGGCGATCGTACCCGAGAATAAAAATGGATCCTGCAAAACAATCCCCATATGCTTACGCAACTGCTGTTTAGACATCATTTGAATCGGTGTATCATCAATTGAAATGATACCTCGTTCTACATCATAATAACGGAACAATACATTCATAATCGAGCTTTTTCCAGATCCAGTGTGACCGACTAAAGCAACCGTTTCACCCTTCTTCGCTTCAAAGCTAATATCTTTTAGTACATCCTGCTTTCCGTCATATGAAAAGCTAACGTGGTCAAATTTAACATACCCTTCGTAACGAGGAACTGAATCATCAACGACATCCTCACCCTTTTCATCAAGTAGCTCGAACACGCGAGCGGATGCAACACGCGCTTGCTCTAACTGAGCAAGCTGATTAACAATATCGGTTACTGGTTGGAAAAGTCGATTTAAATAATCAACGAATGCATATAACAATCCAATCGAAATGATTCCAGCGGCTGTCATTGATTGACCTCCAAAATACCAAATCAGCGCAACAAATGTAACATTTCGCAGCACATTAACTAAGTTATGTGATGTAACAGCGTTTAAGCTTAAGAGCTTATTCTCATATGTGAAATGTTCTTTGTTCAATTGTTCGAATTCTGCGGTCATTTGCTTCTGCCGACGAAAAGCACGAATAATTGGCATACCTTGAATCGTTTCATTAATCATTCCATTAATCTCACTAATCTTTGTCCTAATAAGATAATTATACTTTGCAGCAAGCTTACGATAGACGATGATCCAAATCACTATAATAGGCACAACCGCTAACGTAATCAAAGCGAGGTACACATCTAAAATGAATAAAGCGACAAAGATTCCGAGCATATAAATACCACTCGTTACAAAAGAAGCTAACACTTTCACATACAACTCACGAATCGCTTCTGTATCGTTCGTCACCCTTGAAACGATGCGTCCTGCCGGCTGATTATCAAAATACGTAATCGGCAGTCTTTGAATATGTTCAAAGACATCTGTACGCATTTTTTGAATGATTCGATTCGCTGCTTTTTGTAATAACAAGGACTTTCCATATTGAAAGAAAGCCGCAAAGATAAGTAAAGCGATATAGACAGCTAATAACACGATAATCGGCCTTATTTCAGGCTGGTAAAATTGAATTAATGCTGCCGTTGCTAGCTGCTCTGCTTCATAACTGACTTGCTCATTGCCACTACGTATCGTGACGACACTCTCCTCAGCCACCCTCTCCCCATCAAACAAGAGGTGCTCTTTTATGGCATAGAAGGAGCGTCCTACTTGTAAAAGCTGTAGCTTACCTTCACCTACTACATCCTCTGCTGATACGTAAGAGCTACGCTTATATAGATTCCCCTCATACATAACCGTTTGCTCAGTTTCATCTGCTACCTCAACCCACGGCTCCTCAATCCCCATAATGTGATCATCTATTACTTTCATAGCAATAAAGGGACCGACTAGCTCAGCTGTAACAGCGACCGTAAGCAGGACTAGCGCTACTAGTATCGTTTTTTTAAACGCAAGAGCGTACGCGACGAGGCGCTTCCCTACATTTTGTTGTGATTTCATTAGCTCACCTCCCCGTAAGAATCATTGGCCTGTTGCCGATCATATTGCTCTTTATACCAGCCACCAAGCGCCAATAATTGCTCATGTGTCCCTTCTTCAATCACTTCACCTTCATCTAATACGATAATCCAATCGGCATGCTCTATTGCTGACAGTCGATGTGTCGTAATAAAGGTCGTTTTCCCTTCTCGAACGGAGCGGATGTTCTCGATCATTTTCGCTTCTGTCTTACCGTCTACTGCTGACATCGCATCGTCTAAGAGAAGAATTTCAGGATCTTGAATGAGAGCACGCGCAATCGATAACCGTTGCTTTTGCCCACCGGAAAGAGCCACACCTTTCTCACCAACCAATGTCTCAAGCCCCATTGGCAACTGATGCACCTGGTCAAATACAGCTAGCCGTAACGCTTCTTCGATCTCATCTTCAGAAACATGCTCTTTTCCAAACATTAAGTTCTCACGAATCGAACGAGAGAAGAGAATTTGCTCTTGCGGAACATAACCAATCCATGAGAGCAAACGATCTAATGGGATTTGATCAATAGCCACACCCGAAATCGTAATCGCTCCTTCACCAAGTGGGTATTCGCGAATAAGCTGCTTGATTAATGTCGACTTTCCACTTCCTGTCTTTCCAACAATACCGATCGTCTCTCCTCTTTCAACTGTAAAGTTCACATCCTTCAGTTGCTTCCGTTCTGTTGAAGGATAACAAAAATAGACATGTGAAAATTCAATTGTATGAGGTAGTGGAACATCCACAGTTTGATGATCATCCTTCACATCAGGCTCATAGGCTAACGTCTCATTCACACGATCTAGTGATGCACTCCCCCGCTGCAATATGTTAATCAATTCACCAATGGCAAACATCGGCCAAATGAGCATTCCTAAATAAATATTAAAGCTCACAAGCTGTCCGAGCGTAATTGCTTGTTGAAACACAAGGTAAGCACCGTACCCTAAGCCAATCACATAACTGAAGCCAACTAATATTTTGATCGTTGGCTCAAAAAGCGAGTCCACGCGAGCAACGTCAATATTTTTAGAGTAAACATACTCGGTTTGCTGCTGGAATCGTTTTTCATCCGCCCGCTCCTGTACGTAGGCACGAATGACACGAACTCCTCCAATCGATTCTAATACTTGATCATTTAAATCACCAAATGCACCTTGTGCAGCTGTAAATCGTTGGTGAATCATCTTACCATAATAACGAATCGCCAGAGCCATAAGCGGCAACGGTATAAGTGCTGCTAATGTAAGCTGCCAGCTAATCGTAAAGCCCATGACAGCAATAATGATCATCATAAACACGGTCGAATCAATTAACGTTAAAATCCCGAATCCTGCTGTTAACGAAATCGCCTTCAAGTCATTTGTCGCACGAGCCATTAAATCACCTGTTCGATTTCTTTCAAAGAAACGAGGCGTCATGAAGAGGAAGTGACGCATTAAACGAAAACGAAGCAAGCGCTCCAGTACAAATGCCCCACCAAACAGCTGATACATCCAGACATACGTGATTAAATAACTGGCCACAATGAGCCCCCCATAGAAGAGTATCAGCTCACGCAGGCGTTCTGGAGTTAACTGGCGAAACTGAATATCATCAATCGCCATCTCAATGATTTTTGGTGGAATAACATCGAGCACACTGACAATAAGTAAAAGAATAATCGCGATCGTATAGCGCTTCCAATACTTCTTGAAAAACCAACCTAGTTTAAATAAAATTGTAAACATAACCTATCCCACCCTTCTCAACCACATTACCCATTTTTTTCCACAAAAAAAATACCGCACACGAATGCACGGTATCTAATCATACTACCTATAGATAAGGTGCAGTTACATATGTAACCACACCGATTCTACTCCTAAAAAAGTAGCTCGTATCCGACCGGTCGGGTTACATTTCTATTTCGTTTTCTTTTACGACGATTAACCTTATCCATTTTTGTAACCCTCCCTTCTATTTTGTATAATGTATTGTAGTATTTTCCAGTTGCAATTGTCAATGGTTTTATTCAAATTCCCATTCATCTTTTAAATGTAAATAGAGAGTAAACAGCATTCGCTCACGCTCTAGCGTCGTTTTTCCGCTTGTATCGATGCCAACCTTTTCAATGAGAATACTAGAAACCTTTTTTGTTAGCTGCTCACGCTCCTCTAACGGTACTTGTAAATAACGCTCCACATACGTTTTTAACAAATTCCAATCCTTTTCCTTGAAGCTTTTGATCGTCCATTCTTCTAGCTTCCAATCGTCCCTTGTAATGCCTCTTCGTTCAATCTCTTTCTCGATTGCTGTTTTTTTCTTTCTCTTTCTTACCC
Source organism: Halalkalibacter sp. AB-rgal2 (assembly GCF_041821005.1). Classification (NCBI taxonomy): domain Bacteria; kingdom Bacillati; phylum Bacillota; class Bacilli; order Caryophanales; family Bacillaceae; genus Halalkalibacter; species Halalkalibacter sp. AB-rgal2. The sequence goes on along the minus strand of NZ_JBGUAV010000006.1, from coordinate 107,671 downwards.
GTCTTTCATGAACGACTAGCGTCCCAGCAGCTAGATCCCCTAAACGCTTATGCTTCGAATGAAAGAATATCATTAATATTCCCAGTAAATAGCCTGCAGGCAGTTGATCAACAATGCGTAATAAGTTTCGGATAAAGCTTGATAATAGTGTAATACTATGGCCATTTTCCTGCATCACTCGAATACCGAGCATCTTTTTCCCTATCGTTCTCCCACCCGTGAAGTACTCTAAGAAAAAGAAATAACCCCAATTTATGAGAAAAGCAAGAATCGTTACAATAGCGATTGGCACCCATGATGTCCCCATGAATAGCCCCATAAAATCCATTAAGTAAATTGCACCAATTAAAATCGTAAAATTAGCAATCATAATAATCACTTGGTCGATAATAAAGGCAGATGCTCGACTTCCTAAACCTGCCGATTGAAATTGTAAGGATACATATTCTGGTGTTTTGACTTGTACTTGTTCCTGATTCATAACGTCCTCCATCTTTACTTACTACAATCATTTTACTTCGAGACATTCAATCGCTTCTTTAAAGAAAATATTCATATAACCTGTTTCTATTTTACCATTATTACTATAAAATAGTAGTTATGAGTTTTTTAATAAGAAGGTGTGGCTCAAAATGAATATAAAACAATTTACACAACAGCATCGAGAAGAATGGAACAACCTAGAACAACTCATTTCGACTCTACAAAAGAACAATAGAAGCAGAACAGGAAGTCAGCACATTCATGAATTCCACCGTACCTATCAGAAAGTGGCTCAGCATCTTTCTTATAGCCAAACAAATTTCCCTTCCGCTGATGTGACTTTTTATTTAAATGGCCTTGTCGCAAAAGCTCACAATCTACTATACCGTGACCAACTATCGAGCTGGAAGCAAATCAAATATTTTTTTAGTACAAAATTTGTTCATTTGTTATTTGATCAATGGAAGTTTGTGCTCGTTGCGATGCTGCTGTTCACCCTCGGTGCAATTGGAAGCTTCTTTGCTGTTATGCAGGATGAATTAAGCCTTTATACTGTATTGCCGGCAGAGTTAGCAAAAGCATTTGATCCAACCCAAGTCGGTGCAGCAGAAGGCACCGTAAATGCACCGGTTATGTCTGCTGAAATTATGGTGAACAACATTCAAGTGGCTATTCTTGCCTTTGCTGGTGGAATAACATTTGGCTTATTAACCGTCTATATTTTGATTTATAACGGAATTATTATCGGTGCCATTGCCGCTCTCTTTTGGCACTATGGCAACAGCTACGAATTTTGGGCATATATCGTCCCTCACGGAATCGTCGAACTAACTGCCATTTTCATTGCAGGCGGAGCTGGTCTATTAATGGGCTATCGATTGTTTGCTCCTGGTGACTATTCAAGAGCTTATCAACTAAAGGAAAACGCCAAACGGTCCGTCCAGCTGCTACTTGGAACGATTCCATTATTCGTCATTGCTGGTGTGATCGAAGGCTATATAACACCTGCAGGCATTTCGTTAGAAGCGAAATACGCTATCGCTCTTATCACTACCGTCGGTTTAATCCTATATGCTCTCATTGGTAAGGCGTTAATTCTCAAGCGAGAGCAGTCCAACCAATCTTAGCGGAAGCCATTGAAAGTAGCTTGACTTATCAGTTACGGAAAACGTGTGTCTTTTAAAAAGCGATGTTCGCATTCGTTATCGACTATAAGGACGATCCTTTTGATCGATTCGTAATGATGAACATCGCTTATTACATGTTTACATAGATTCAAACACGATGCATCCAAAAGGGAAAACCGCCCTTTTCGGCGCTGGCTTCGTTCGCTACGCGTCAAGGGGAGAGAAGACCACTATCCACTTGACTTTTACTTCTGTAGCGACTTCGCCATGCCACGATGCATCCAAAAGGGAAGACCGCCCTTTTGGGCACTGGTTTCGTTCGCTACGCGTCAAGTGGAGAGAAGACCACTATCCACTTTGACTTTTACTTCATGTAGCGACTTCACCATGCCACGATGCATCCAAAAGGGAAAACCGCCCTTTCGGCACTGGTTTCGTTCGCTACGCGTCAAGTGGAGAGAAGACCACTATCCACTTTGACTTTTACTTCATGTAGCGACTTCACCATGCCACGATGCATCCAAAAGGGAAAACCGCCCTTTTGGATGCATCTATAACAGTCCGCGGTTCATGACGTCAAAGTAAGTCGAGACAGCGGCAACGGCTAATCGTTCTTCCTCCGCTTCAATCATATGAAGTCCTTGCCTCTCCCATTTTGCCTTTTCCCGTTTTTTCACAAGTATTTGCTTCATCGCCATCGCTTTGACAACAGCTGTCCTCACTTCTTCGGGATCATCCCCTACTTTCGACTTTAGCATTTCATCCTCGACACCAATCATGAAGAATAAATGCCGCTGACGTAAACGTTGTAAATACACGAGGGCGCTTTCCTCATGTAAAAAAGTGCGAACATCACTAAATAGAAGTAGTAAACTCCTCTTTTTCTGAACCGTTTCTAAATAACGAAGGACATCGGCATAGTTTGATTCAACCCCATCCACCTCTACATCATAAATCGCCTGTAAGATCGTCTGTAAATGAGCCATTCCTTTCGCCGGTGGAACAAAGACTTTAACTTGATTAGAAAAAGCTAATACAGCTACTTGATCCCCTTTTTGTAAAGAAGCGGCAGCAACCGTTATCGCAGCCTCTAGAGAACGCTCTAAACGGTTTCCCTTCTTCAACTCCGCTCCCATCATTCGCCCACAATCAATTAAGAGTGTGACGTGCTTTCCGTGTTCAGGCTCGTATTCATTTGTCATTAACTCCTGCAATTTTGCCGTTTGACGCCAATTAATCTTCCTTGGATCATCACCAACAACATAATTTCGAATTTGAGCAAATTCTCCAACGTCACTCCGACGTTTACGAATATCCTTTCCTTCATGCAGTAAAAACTTCTGCGCATTTTCAAGAAAATGTCTCGTATCCGTTAAATCAGGAATCACTTTCACTTCATCCTCAGCTTCTTGAGACATTTGCTTCTCCCATAAGCCGTAAGCACTTTTATAACGTATGTACAGCTTTTTAACGAGATATTTTCCACGAACGGGTGCTAAGGTTTCATAACCGATAGAAGATTCGCTTTCTGAACCTGCTTGTAGCACAATCGGAAAGGGGCGCACGAAGGATTGAGGTAAATCATCAATGATACGAATCGCTACCGGATAGCGTGATCGATTCGTTACGACTACCTTCCCTTGATACGCAATGCCTCTCTCTAATTCGCCATCTAATTGTCGAGAGACATTCAATTCGTCTCTGCTTGGCGAAAAAAGCAGATCGAGCAAACTAATGAGCAACACAACTCCGTTTCCGATGATGATCCATAGCCATGAAACACCGAAGAAACCTAAGATGACAAAGAAACTTGAAATCGCGATAAAAAGTAAAAGCAATCGTTTCGTAGGCAGTATCCCTTTATCGCGGAACAGGAATCGACCCAACAAGCTCGTTAATAATTTGATCAACAGTCGTTCCCTCCAATTCTATATGTGGAGATAGTTGAATTCGATGTCTTAATGCTGGTTTGGCTACAAACTTAATATCATCTGGCGAAACGTAATCGCGCTCTGCTAAATATGCCCATGCTTGCGCAGCCTTCCCGATTGAAATCGCTGCACGTGTACTAGCCCCAAAGCGAAGAGCTTCAGATTCTCTAGTTTTGCGTACGATCTCAACCATATATGCATACACATCATCACTTATTGTCACTTGCTCGATTTCCTTACGTATGGAAACAAATGCTTCAAGATCTAACTCTGAAGCAACGGCCGCTGCATTCATTCTTTTCTCAATGACTTGTTTGAGCACTTTCTGTTCTTCCTCAACTGATGGAAAATCAATGATTAGCTTAAATAGAAAACGATCCTGTTGCGCTTCAGGAAGTGGATATGTCCCTTCATATTCAATCGGATTTTGTGTCGCGACAACAAAGAAAACCTCAGATAAAGAGTAGGTTACACCTTGAATCGTTACCTGCTTTTCTTCCATCGCCTCAAGCAATGCGGCTTGTGTCTTCGCAGGAGTTCGGTTAATCTCATCCGCTAGTAAAATATTCGTAAAAATCGGTCCTTTTAATGTTTGAAATTGACCATCTTTCATATTGTAAATCGTACTACCTGTAATGTCGCTCGGAAGTAAATCAGGAGTAAATTGAATACGGTGGAAATCGCCACCAATAAGTCTAGCAAGCGTGCGAACCATTTGTGTCTTTCCTGTTCCTGGTACACCTTCTAAAAGAACATGTCCTCCTGAAAGGACAGAAGCCAGTAACAATTTAATATTCTGACTTTGTCCAAGTATCGTTTGCTCATAAGATTCTAGTAAAACCTTTAATTCTGCTCTCACCTTTTCTCCACGCCTTTCTGTAATTCATTTAACTTTTTAGCCCAAAGTAGGTATTCTTGCTTGCTAACCTCTTCTTTTCTTAATACTTCCTCTAGCTCATATACGAATTCCCGTGTTTCCTTTTCTGTTTTCGCATCCCACTTTTGTACGAGATTATCTGCAATATCGGGCCACTCTTTTGTTAGAGGAATCCCCCATTTTTCTTGCATTCGTGTGCGTACATAGTCACTTTGAATTTGCAAAGATCCCGAGTAATGCTTCCCTTTTATAAACCATGCACTTAGAGCATGAAGGGCCTCATCACTAAATCGAACGGTCTCCTCTCTTTCTACCAAAACCGGTCCAAACCTTTTGCCCTGGTAGAGCAACCATAATAATGTAAATATACCAAGTTGCAGCATCAGGATAATAAACCATTGAGGATAGACTTCGAGCATGCTTGTTGAGTTATCATCACCATGAACATATTCATCAAACCACAGTTCATCAGCATTAGCTTCCTCTATTAATGTCAGGATAAGCGGAATGTGATCCTCTTCTAATATAAATTGGTTCATAAGCCAGTATGGTTCATTGACAACCATTAAAGCTCCGTCACCAAATTCACGTTTAAAAGCGACAACTCCTAGTTCATCTTCTAATAAAATCTCATCTTCATCTGCCGGCACCAACCGTAAAGGAGATCGCTGTTCTGCATAATACGTCTCTTCTCCCCAATAAATAGGCTCATCTTCTAAGAAATGAAGGATCGGGTCATATTTTAGCCCAAACATCCCCGCTGGATTCTCACTAAAAAGGACAATCGTATTTCCTGCTTCCATAAAAGCCTCATACTGAACCATTTCATTACTCGTTGGTACGAACGCTGGTTCAATCATAAGCAGAGCACGATTTTGTTCATGTACTGGTAACTGATCTGGAGTTCGTTCCCAACGTCGCACCTTATCTCGTTCCTCATCCAAATATGTATACAAAGCCTTAATCCCCGTTGGAGAAGGAGAATGAGAGACATAAGGCGGATATTCACGTGGTGGCTGTCCAATAGCAATGAAACTACTAGCAAGAAAGATTACAAATAGAATTGGAATCCAAAACCACGCTTTAAACCTAAATTTATTTCTATCCAAAACGACCTCATTCCTCCTTCCCATTACGTGCATCTTGATTAGATTGTATCCAAGCCATCACAACCTCTTTGTAATGGAGATACTCTTCATTCCTTACATGAACATTCCCATATGTGACACGGTCAAACAATAGCGCGACATCTTGGAAGAGCGCGGATGTCTCCTTATCAACCTTCTCTAATTCATATACATATTCCCAGTTCGTCTTCCAAATCCGGGCCTCGAGCCATTCATGTTCATGAAAATACAGCAAAAATCCTAAAAATAAATGACGTAACGCTTGCGTATGGTTCCCTCTCTCCTCTTGCACCTTCAGCTGTTGAAAATGCATCTGAGATGACCACTTCATCTCATTTTCAGACTGAATCGGGGGTAATTCTCGAAAACGACGCTTTCTCTGTAAATACCTTGCTACAAAGATTAATGCTATAATTAGCGCGATCGTCCCGACTATCACAAGTCCAATAACAACTAAATTAGCTGCTTCATGTGAGGCTCGCATTACCGGAAGCAATTCAATAATAAACTCTATTATCCATTGCCAAACAATACTAATACCACGTTCTAGCAAAGTTCTTGTCTCTTCATAATATACCGTATACTCTCGTCCATCTAATATTTCAGCAATACGCTCCCTTGCCTGTGCCATAACCTCACCTAACCTTTATTCCGAACTAGGTTTTTCTGACTCATATTCATCAATGAGTCCTTTTAAATCATCTGCCTCATTACGAACTTTTAAATCAAAGTAAATAACAGCATACCCAACCGAGAAGATTAATGTCGTAACGAGCGACACTGTATTTATAATTAACGAATAAAGAACACTATTGCCAAGAAACAGCATGGCGACAACCTCAATAGCACCGGTCACAATTCCAATAATGAGAAAAAGAACAAGATACAACCCTATTAACGCCCACACTCTTTTCTTCGTTAATCCCCAGCTTTTTCTAAAACCAGGTTTACTTTTATCAATAATAATTGCTCCGAAATAAAAGCTCCATCGAATCGTAAAGTAAAGAATTGTCACAAAGAGAGCGATCATGAAAATAGCTGATATAATCACTCCAACTCCGCCTATCAATTCAGTGATAATTCCTGAGAAAAATGCCACGATTATAATCGGAATAACCGTCATACCAATTAAAATTAATATATAAAGCAACGTTCCTCCGAGCGCTGGCCAAAACTTTGAAAATGCTTGCTTTATCACTTCTTTAACCGTATACTCCTGCTGCAAGCGAATCCGGTTTACTATCAGCATAATGGCCGCTTGAGAGACAATTAACAGGACAAAACTCGCCATCGATATAACTGTTAACCAGTTGTCAAGCAGCGTTGCAGGCGCCAACAAATCCTCTTCAAAACCAGCTATAAAACGATCAATCCAGGAGCCACTACTTCCTATTTCCTGAAAGAAATTAACTCCAAATATAAGCTGAATCACTGCTTGTAATACATATAAAGGGCCTAATAATATTAGCGCCACCTTAAACAAATCAGGGAATTTTGACTTTGTTATTGTAAAAATATGATCTAAAATTTGCCCGAATCCTTTAGGCTTTGAAAATGTCACCTTCACTACCAATCATCCTCCAAACATAAAAATTGTACGATATCCACATAAGCTCTATTTTAACATTTTTTCCTAAACACATGTTAGTAATATATGAAAATCATTTCTAAGAAAGCGCAATTAGAACAGGATGTTCATATACATGTTTAATTGTTGGGCGTTAGGGAGGAACGACTTTACCTTTATTCTCCCCTCTTACCCTTTTCAAAAAAAAAGCAATGGATAAAAGACTGTTCCCTTTTTACCCACTGCTTAAGAAATTATTTCGCTTTTTTTATCTGTTTACTTCTTAGCTGTCCACAGGCTGCATCAATGTCCGTTCCATGCTCTAGCCTTACACCACAGTTAATCCCCTTTTTCTTTAATGTATCAAAAAAGGTGCGAATTGCTTCATCTGTACTACGCTGATACTGTCCATGTTCATCGACTGGATTATACGGGATTAAATTCACGTATGAGAGCTTACGCTTATCAGCGATTAATTCTGCAAGTTCAAGCGCGTGCTCTTTCTTATCATTAACATCCTTTAATAAAATGTACTCAAACGTAATCCTGCGATTCGTCTTCTCCAAATAATAGTCAATCGCATCCATGAGCTTCTCAATTGGGATCGCACGATTAAGCTTCATGATTTGTGACCGAAGCTCATTATTAGGCGCATGTAAGGAGATCGCTAAATTCACTTGCGAATGGACATCGGCGAACTTTCGGACTTTATCTGCAAGTCCACTCGTCGAGACGGTAATATGTCTTGCTCCAATAGCTAGTCCTTTTTGGTCCTTCACCACATCTAAGAAATCAATTAAATTTTCAAAATTATCAAATGGTTCACCAATCCCCATGACAACAATGTGACTCACTCTCTGTTCTTGACCAAGACCATCGAGGTAGTGCTGAACATTCATAATTTGCTCAACAATTTCCCCACTCGATAAATCCCGACTCTTCTTCAAAAGTCCACTTGCACAGAAGCTACAGCCGATATTACAGCCGACCTGGGTCGTCACACAAACCGAATACCCATACTTATGCTTCATAAGAACCGTCTCAATTAAATTTCCATCCTGAAGACGAAATAGGAATTTAACTGTACCATCCTTAGACTCCTGCTTCACATGCTCCTCAAGCGTTTGAATGTCGTAATGCTCTTCGAGTAGCTGCAAGCAATCCTTATTAACATTTGTCATCTCAGCAAAATCTTTCACACGCTTTTGATACAGCCAGCCCCATACTTGCTGTGCGCGAAATTTTTTATGTCCGTATTCAATTAACCAATCCGTCAATTGCTCGAACGTTAACCCATATATAGATGGTTTACTCATTCTTTTACCCTCTTTTCACTTCGTAAGAATATATTCCCCATTCTACTGAAAGTCAGCAAAAGTAGCAAGAAGAGCCACCTTCCAACTTTAGTTAAGAAAAACGTGGTAACGTAAGGGCACGGATAAAAGGCTCTGTACTTATTCATTGTCCTCGCTCAGTGAAGTTGTTAAAAGGGCTTGAGATGAACTGAAAAGGCTCTCCTTTCAAATCAACATGTAACGTATAGAGCGGCACCCTTCGCTGAATTCACATATAGTCTGCTTGATGGAACTTCATTCCGCTATTTCCTTCATAAAGTCTTTTTTGACGGCTCTTCCGGATCCTCGTTCCGCTATTTGACCGTTTTTACTTTGCTTTGCTCTTCTTTTTGTGTATTAGCGGAATGAGGTTCCACTTCGTACGCTCAAACAACGTGTTTCCCCCATTTAACGGAATGAGGTTCCGTTTAGTATAAAAAAACCTACGTCTTCTTTCATCCTAGCTGATAACGTACGGAGCAGACACTCTCACGTATCCTCCTACGCCCCATTGATTAAACTTTTATGACCTTTATAATTCTAAATCTCCTAATCATTCATTAATAAGCTTCCGAATTTGATTCAAAACGGAATCATTGCCAGCAAGAATGAAATATCCTTTATTCAGCTTCTTTTTCTCTATAACGCCGCCAGCCTCCTTTACAATAAGCACCCCTGCTTCAAAATCCCATGGGTTAATCTTATATTCCCAATACCCTTCGAAGCGTCCAGCCGCTACTTGACATAAATCCAAAGCAGCACTACCAGTCCGCCGAATTCCACCAATATGTAAAATAACCGCATTAAACTGTTCAACATTATTAAGAGGATCCGTCGCACGATCATACGGGAAGCCTGTAGCAATTACCGAATCTGTCAACCGTGTACGTGTCGATACCGTTACCTTCCTCCCATTTAGAAAAGCCCCTTCGCCCTTAACCGCCGAATAGCTTTCGCCTATCTTAGGGGCATGCACAACCCCAATGACCGTTTCACCTTCATATTTCACAGCTACCGATATCGCAAACATCGGAAAACGGTGAGCATAATTTGTTGTCCCATCAATTGGATCAATCACCCATTCATAGCCTGATCTCCCTTCAGAAACGCCCGTCTCTTCAGAAAGAATAGCATCACTAGGGAAAAATGTACGGATTCTCTCTTGAAAAAATTCATCTGTCCACACATCCATCTCTGTTACTAAATCAATATTAGCAGACTTCTGCTCAATTTTTAGCTCATCATCCATTCTTTTCACTTGCTCTTGGCCTGCTACTTGTACCCATTCTTGAATCTTTTCAAATCTTTCACTCCACTGTTTGTTCATCGTATTAACCTCCATATGAATTCATTTAGCCCACAATATACCCCATTCATAACTATCTTTATCATAATAATACGCTAGCCTCAAATCGAATTTTGTCAAATGACTAATAAAATCGTGTGCTGAAACCGATATATATAAAGTAGAATAAAGATGAATCATGTCGAATTATAGTGAACGTATTACAAAAGGAGGTCAAACGTATGAAATCAATGATGAGTCGCATACCTACTATTTCAACGACTAAATTACGAACCCAGCTTTTATCTTACTTCATCATCATTACAGCAATCCCATTACTTATTATCGGCTCTCTCTCCCTTTATCAAATGAATCAGACTCAACAATTTTTAATCGAACAAGAACTAACTGAATTAAATGAGATCGGGGAATATAACGCTGAATTTATTACCGAATGGATCAATGTTCGTATGAATGAAATGCGTTATTTAGCTAGCTTAGACGCCGCGGGACAAGTGAACGTTGGTGAATTAGACCATCTCCTTGATCGGATCGCCGAAAGCAATGGCTTTTACGATACCATTTACGCTGTATCTCCAGAAGGGATAGGATTAAGTGGTATTGCATATGAAAATGAATCGTCAATCATCCTTTCTCAAGCAGAAGTAAACGACTTCAATGTTGCTGATCGCGACTGGTTTCAATCAGCGATTTCAGGAGAGGATACATTTTCTCAACCCCTTTTGTCTAGGTCAACTGGAAATCATGTCATTACTCTCGCTACCCCTATTTATGATGAGACAAATGCCATTGTAGGTGTTATGCGTGGTGCTGTATTATTAGATACGATTTTCGAACGCATTCAGTCTCTTGACGTTGGTGAGTACGCAGATGCATATCTCGTTGATTCCGAGCAAGTTCTCGTTACTCCCGCTCTATCAATTGAAGATTCCGAGTCACCTGTTGACACAGTCGCATCTCAAGCTATTGCTAATACTGAGAGTGGATCAGCCGCATACGAAGACCCAGCCGGAAATGCCGTATTAGGCTCCTATCAATATATCCCATTACTCGATTGGGGGCTCGTACTAGAAGTCGAAGAGCAGGCAGCCCTTCAAGAAGCAAACCAATTGCAAACGCAAATGATAACGTTATTTTCTATCGTTATCGCCGTTTCCATTGCATTCATTGCATTTATTGCATTTGCTATCGCTCGCTCCTTAACGAAGCCAATCATCCAAATGGTAAATGGCGTTCAAAGAGTGGCCAATGGCGATCTACGTGAAACGATTGATATTCAAGCTCATCAGCTCAAATCGAAAAACGAAATACACCAGTTAGCTCAATTTTTCAACAAAATGACTGAAAGCTTACAGCAGCTCGTCTCTCAAGTAGTGGATAAATCACAAAATGTCGCTTCTACCTCTGAAGAACTAACTGCAAGTACAGAACAAATTAGTAAAGCAACAGAAGAAATTACAGAATCGATCCAAAACGTAGCGACTGGAGCCGAACAACAAATGAAGACGTCTGAACAAACAACAGCGTTATCCAACAATACGGCGAAAGAAGCTCAACAAGTTGCTACGCACATGGAGGAGATCGATCAATCGACTTCGAGGACAGCTAGTTTATCATCTGATGGGGATAAGCTCGTTCAAAAAGCAGTACAACAAATTGAAATCATTAATGAACGAACCATTTCAAGTGAAAAGGTAGTTAAAATGCTTAATGATAAAACGAAGGAAATTGGTCAAATTGTAACAGTTATCACGGAAATTGCCGAACAAACAAATTTACTATCGTTAAACGCATCAATCGAAGCAGCTAGAGCTGGAGAACAAGGAAAAGGCTTCGCAGTCGTTGCGAGTGAGGTTCGTAAGCTCGCTGAAAATACAGCTACTTCCTCACAGCAAATCGCTACATTAATTAACCAGACACAGCAAGAAACCGTAGCAGCTGTTGAAGCGATGATTGAAACAAGAAAAGTGGTTCATGAAGGGACCGAATATGTATCAAGTGCTGGCAATGCCTTCAAGGATATTACAGAGGCTGTAACTGGGGTTTCCTCCCAAGTAAAAAACATTATGACTTCCATACAATCTATGAATCAAACGATTCACGAAGTAGTGGAGGCCAACGAAGCCGTTACAGAACTATCGCGGGAATCAGCTACTTATAGCGAAAATGTCGCTTCCGCTTCTGAAGAACAAAATGCCACAATGGAAGAAATCGCCTCAGCCGCTAATGAGCTTGCTTATATGGCGGAGGAATTAAACAAAACGGTTGAGCATTTTAAATACTAAGGTTTTCTCTTAACGATAAGAAAACGCGACAGCGTCTTTTCTAATAGGTGTGCTCATAGGGATCAAACCCTTTGAGCACAACCTTATATTAAACACCACCAGAAGTCACAGCTATTTGGGGCTCTTCCTCACCTTGATCATGATCTTCATCTTTCCCTTTTATTAAAATCGTATCACGGTCGCGGTAAAGCAAGTAGACTGCAAGAATCGTTGATAGAAAATCTGAAACAGGAAACGCCAACCATACACCCGTCAAACCAAAAAACTTCGGCAAGATAATGACAAGCGGTATAAGGAAAATAATTTGCCGTGATAAGGACAAAATCATCGCTGGCTTTGCCTTTCCAAGAGCTTGATACAATCCACCACTCACGACTTGAATTCCCACAACCGAAAAGACAATAAACATAATACGCATCGCATACGCACCTTCTTCTAGAACAACTGGATCATTCGTAAAGATACGTAAGAACCATGTTGGTACGAGCAGAAGGAGGGCACTAATGACAACAGACGCAATCGTGACGACCTTTAATGTAAGCCAAATCGCCTCCCTCATCCGTTCGAATTTCCTCGCTCCAAAATTATAGCCAACGATCGGCATCATCCCTTGCATAACCCCAATAAGCGGCATGACCGTAAACATAATAATTCGTTGAATCAATCCGAATATACCGAGGTACAGGTCGCCTCCATGCTGCACAAGCATCGTATTAATCGCAATCATCATAATACTTCCTGATGCTTGCTGGACAAAGGCCGGCATCCCAACAGCTGTTACTTCCTTTAATATGTTCCAACGAACAAGGAGATCTCTCCATGTTATGGATAGAGAGCTCTTACCTGTCAAATAATAATGTAATAAAACGACCGAAACCGCCGCTTGCGAGATGACCGTCGCCCATGCTGCTCCAGCTACACCCATGTTCAAACCGAAAATGAAGATCGGATCTAAAATAATATTTAAGACAGCAGGAATAATCATCGTCATCATAGCAAATTGGGCATTTCCTTCTGAACGAACGATATTATTTGTCGCAAACGAAAAGGAAAAGAAGATCGTTCCAATCAAAATCGGGAACATATAATCGATCGCATAAGGCAAAATGTCAGGAGTAGCTCCAAATAATAGCAATAGAGGCTCTAGAAACGTAAACGCTCCGATCGCTCCAATGACACTCACAATTAAAACGACGCTAATGACCGTTCCAAACACTTGATTGGCTTCACCTTCACGTCGTTCTCCAAGCCGCCTTGAAATCACCGACGCTCCACCAATTCCTAGAGCTCCAGCAACAGCCATTATAATCATCATAAGCGGGAACGCAATCGTTACACCGGCAACGGCATCAATCCCAACTCCATATGAAATAAAGATCGTATCAACGACATTGTAGAAAGCCATCACAAACATCCCAATAATCGCTGGGATCGATAAATTTTTAAGTAAGGTTGGAATACTCTCTGTACCCAGCCGCTCACTTTGCATTTTTTGATCCATTACTCTCCACCCTCTCCCGATGCCTTGCTTTCTTTCACACATAGGTTCTCTTTTAACCGTTTTAACCAAACAATAAGAAGCGCCTTCTCCTCTTCCATAAAGCCCTCTAGCAGCTCATCTTCAAGTAACGTAAGCTTCTTCCAAAAGATTTGATCAATCTCATACCCTTTATCTGTTAAGTGAATCACCTTCGAGCGTTTATCGCTTGAGCTAGCACGCCTTTCAATAAACCCCTTCTTCTCCATCGTTTCAATTAAGCCATTCATCGTCGAACCTTTTATATACAGGCGATTTTGTAGTTCTACCTGAATTTGAGGGCCATGCTCGACAAGCAAATAAAGAGCCCTTGCTTGCGCGACCGTTAAATCAACTTCAGCCAATTTCTCATTGTAACGATTTTGAATAAAATGGGCAGCGATTCCAATATGGTATCCAACATGCCTTTCAATATCACGCTTCTCCATTCGTTACCCCCCTAACTAAATTACCACTTAATTATCTTATCAAATTCGTAAAAATTGTTCAATTGATATTTATTGTAAAAATATTTAATTAGCTAACTAATAAACTGACAGCTCAACCGATATCGTTAGAAATCATATTTGAATCCAATTTTTACACCGTTGAGTCTAGCGTATGAAATGAAATAAACTGAGTTTAATTCATTTAGGAGGCTTTATAAATTATTGGTAGATTCAATAAAGGTCTATTTAAACGGTGAAAAAACGAATGACTAATGGTCAAGAATAAAAAACGAGGATGGGAATTTCCTGGGGAACATAGCCCCTTACAATTTACTTTGAGGTCATTCAAACGGATAAACCGCCCTTTTTGAACAACCTTTAAAAAAATCATGCCATTGAATATGCTCAAATTTATAGCCAATGGCACTTTTTTTCATTAAAATAAGGGGCAAACCTAACGACGAATGAGGAATGCTGTATGTTCAAACTATTACTAATTGAAGATGACCAATCATTGTTTACCGAAATAAGGGAACGTTTAAACCAATGGTCTTATCATGTCTATGGTGTGGATGATTTTGACCAAGTGATGAGTACATTCACGAATGTTAAACCTGACCTTGTCATCATAGACATTCAACTTCCGAAATACGATGGCTTTCATTGGTGCCGATTGATTCGAGAGCACTCCAATGTACCGATCATCTTCCTATCTTCACGTGATCATCCGACAGATATGGTTATGTCGATGCAGCTTGGAGCCGATGATTTTATTCAAAAGCCCTTTCATTTTGAAGTCCTAATCGCGAAAATCCAAGCGATTCTTCGGCGCGTCTACCATTACACGTCAGACCAAGCTGTATTAAAGACTTGGTGCAACGCGACGATTGATATGGAAAGAAGCACCATTTCGAATGAGCATGGAACCGTTGACCTATCAAAGAATGAGTTATTTATTTTAAAACAGCTTATTGAGCATAAAAACAAAATCGTTTCCCGCGAACAATTAATTTCAAGTCTTTGGGAGGATGAACGCTTTATTAGTGATAACACGTTAACCGTCAACATAAACAGACTTCGTAAACGACTTGATTCCATCGATCTAGGAGAAGCGATTGAAACAAAGGTCGGACAAGGCTATATCGCAAAGGATGAGATACAATGATGTTTCTTCAATATGTATTAGAACGACGCAGCTGGGTTGTCCTTATTGTAAGCTTACAGCTCATTCATCTGTTTATTGCCTATGTTGATACGGCACTCCCTTTCTCATCAAGCCTTTACATCGTCTTTCTCTCCACAATGGTTTTCTTGCTCTTTCTCATCATTCGCTACAGAAAGGAGGCAGCTTTTTTCAAGCAGATCGTCACATTGAGTGATGAGTTAGATTTATCACAACTAAAGAAACCAAGCAGTCCTTTCGAATCTATCATCGATGATGCGCTCAAGGAGCAAGAGAGAATGTATAAGCAGCAGCTTCATGAACACCAAAAGATGCTTGATGATGAAAAGGATCATCTCTTATCGTGGATTCACGAAATGAAAACACCGTTAACGGCTATGCATTTAATTATCGATCGAGTGGGAGAGCAAACGTTGAAGCGACAACTCTCGTATGAGTGGCTACGAATTCACCTTCTACTTGATCAACAGCTGCACCATAAACGATTCATTTCAATTGAAAATGACTTATATATCGAAGAAATCCAGCTAGAAGAGCTGATTCATCAAGAAATCAAAGCACTTAAATCATGGTGCTTCCAAAAAGGGATTGGCTTCGATTTAAATCTAGAAGTCGCGACTTTACTTAGTGACAGTAAGTGGTTATCCTTTATGATTCGCCAACTACTTTCCAATGCCATTAAATATAGTGAACGCACAGATATTTCGATTAAGAGCTATATGGAAAACGGGCATTGCCAGCTTGAAATCGCTGATGATGGTTGTGGAATTTCTGCAAAGGATTTACCGAGGGTTTTTGACAAAGGCTTCACATCAACAACAACTCATCATGAGCATGCAGCAACTGGAATGGGCCTTTATTTAACAAAGAAGGTGAGCGATTCATTACATATTCAATTGTCGATTCACTCGAAGCTCGGAGCCGGTACGACTTGCCACCTTCTGTTCCCAAAAAAGAATCAACTCGTTCATCTTATGGGCATGTGACAACATTGTCACATGCCTTGCTCATTTGTTCGGTGAATGAAAGGAAAAAACCTCTCCATTACATTAAGATGATGATAGATCAGAAAGAGGAGTGATTCATATGGCAATCTTACA
Organism: Halalkalibacter sp. AB-rgal2; assembly: GCF_041821005.1. Classification (NCBI taxonomy): domain Bacteria; kingdom Bacillati; phylum Bacillota; class Bacilli; order Caryophanales; family Bacillaceae; genus Halalkalibacter; species Halalkalibacter sp. AB-rgal2. The sequence goes on along the minus strand of NZ_JBGUAV010000006.1, from coordinate 91,386 downwards.
CGCGACAAACATCCGCAAAAGCTATGGAAATAAATTCAATCGACAAGAAGTACTGAAAGGAATTGACGTACATGTTGAAAAAGGCGAATTCGTTAGCATTATGGGGGCATCTGGTTCTGGAAAAACGACCTTATTAAATGTATTATCCTCCATTGATACAGCTAGTAATGGCTCCATTATGATAAATGGACAAGAAATGGTCGGATTGAAGGAAAAGAAGCTTGCCGAATTTCGCAAACAGCATTTAGGTTTTATTTTTCAAGAGTACAACTTACTCGATACGTTAACCGTACAAGAAAATATTATGCTACCGCTTTCGATTACAAAAATGCCTAAACGAACGGCACAGCAACGCTTTAAAGAAATCGCAAATGATTTAGGCATTTTTGAATGCAAAAACAAATACCCAAGCCAAATTTCCGGTGGTCAAAAGCAACGATCCTCAGCGGCTAGAGCCTTTATTCATCAGCCAAGTATTATTTTTGCTGACGAGCCGACAGGAGCATTAGATTCGAAATCTGCTTCTGATTTGTTAAACAAGCTACGCCAGCTTAACGAAAAGCGTCATGCTACAATTATGATGGTTACACATGATCCCGTCGCCGCAAGCTATAGTAGTCGTGTGATTTTCATTAAGGACGGCCAAATCTATACGCAATTAACAAAGGGAGAGGAGACTCGACAGCAATTCTTCCAAGATATTATGAAAACACAAGGTGTTTTAGGTGGTGTGCACAATGAGCATTAATCATCTGATCACTCAAAATATTAAAAAAAATCTTGGTCATTACTTCCTATATATTTTTGCTCTTGTTTTTAGTGTGGCCCTTTACTTTTCCTTTGTTACGTTACAATATGACCCGGCTATGGATCCCGCTAAAGGATCGATTCGAGGTGGGGCTGCGATTCAAGCCGCGTCCGTTCTGTTAGTTGCAATTGTCCTTGTCTTTCTCGTTTATGCTAACACGATTTTCTTAAAACGGCGTAGCTCTGAAATAGCCCTTTACCGCTTAATCGGAATGAATAAGGGCGAGGTTTTCCGAATTATTACATTCGAAAATGCTGTTCTTTATATCGGATCGCTATTGATCGGGGCATTTCTTGGCTTTGCTTCTTCCAAATTAATCGCCATGATTCTTTTCCAAGTAACGGGCGTCGATGATATCGCTAGCTTAACATTTTCACCTGAAGCCTTCATCCAGACGATCATCGTATTTAGTTGTATTTTTCTATTATTAATGGTGATGAATAACCTTTTTATTAAAAAACAAAGCATTTTAGCTTTGTTCCAAGTACGCTCTACTTCTGAGCATAAAATAAAAAAATACTCGATCATTGAAATCATCATTGGCGTTTTAGGGATTGGACTGATTATAGCTGGTTATTACGTTTCGTCTATCTTATTTGATGGTAGCTTAACGGACATGATCGAATTAGTAATGACAATGCTGTTTATTTTAGCATCCGTCATCATCGGGACCTATTTGTTTTACAAAGGGTCAGTTAGCTTCATTTTTCAATGCATTCGCAAAGGAAAAAATGGCTATTTATCGATTCACCATGTCCTTTCCTTATCATCCATCATGTTTCGAATGAAATCAAATGCATTGTTGTTGACAATTATCACGACTGTATCCGCACTCGCTATCGGCTTACTATCCCTGAGCTATATTTCCTATTACTCAGCTGAGAAAACGGCGGAGCAATATGTTGCTGCTGACTTTTCCTTTACAGATCAAGAGGCAGCTTTAAGCTTTCAAGAGGCTTTAGAAGAAAACGAAGTCAGTTATGAGCGAATAGATCGGAAAACGTATCAAGCTGATTTTAATATTGAAGATATTCTTGATGCGAACTTAGAAGGGTTAAATTTCGATCCGAATACGATGCGACTTTCTATCATTAGTGATACGAGCTTACATGGTTATGATCTTGAACCTGACGAAGTGGTCTTCTCTGGCTATAGTAGTATTCTGCAAAGCTTCTTAAGCTTAAAAGATTCAGGTAGCGTTTCACTGCAGCTTAACGGTGAAGAGCAACCTTTAACTTACTTAGGACTTGATGATGGTCACCACCTTTCTCTTCCGTTTACGAATGGTGGACTCCCGATCGCTATCGTCGATGAAGCTCGGTTCTCGGACATTGAAATGAATCATGATGAAGACATTCAGCTGGACTATAGCGAGTTCGTTGGTTTCCTTATAAATAATAATCGTGATTTAGAAGCGGCAAATGAATGGTTTCACAAGCTTGAGTTAAGCGAAAGTTCCGGTTCACTATCGAAAACAGATACAGCTTCTACACAAAAGCAAAACATGGGACTTATCATGTTTATGGTCGGTTTTCTAGGCCTTACCTTTCTTGTGACGTCAGGCTGCATCCTCTATTTTAAACAAGTCGATGAATGTGAAGGCGAGAAGGGAACCTATACGATTTTGCGTAAGCTTGGCTTTACAGAGTCAAATTTATTACGGGGTATTCAACTGAAACAGCTTCTTAACTTTGGTATTCCTTTAACTGTTGGACTTAGTCATAGTTACTTTGCTGTTCAATCAGGTTGGTTCATTTTCGGTACGGAGCTTTGGACACCCATGCTGCTAGTGATGACTCTGTATACGATTCTCTATTCATTATTCGGCATTCTGTCCGTACTGCATTACAAAAAAGTGATTAGAGCCGCGCTTTAATATCTATCTTGAACACAACAAGAGACTGGGACATAACTTGCTTGCAATAGTGAAAAAGGTGGATTCTTCGATTTGCCTAGGTGTTGGCAGTGAGCTTTCTTAAGTTCACTGCCATTAACGCAACCCCCATCTCGTTTTCTGTTTGCCAGGATATCATTAATGTTTTGTTCACTACCATAACCTGCATCTGCGACAATGTGTTTCGGTAACTGGTAGTCTTTTTATTCCATTTCATCTAGAGATGGAAAAGCGTACGTGTATCAGTTGGAGTTGAGAATACACGATTTTGTGTGGTGACTTTCTTTTATCAGAAGTTGCCCTTTTTGAGGAGAATCCAATTTGCTTTTTGACACTAGACAAAGCGGACGGGCTGGGAGGGCCGACTCCTGCAGGAGAAAAGGGCAGGTTGAAATCCACCGGCGCAGTCGGTTAGTTCAACGCCCTCCTGCGGAAAGCGTGCCCCCCATCCCGGTAGCGTGGTCGGAGGACGATTTCTTGGCAATAAAAAAGCTTGTCGACTGTCTCGCTTTTGCGAGACTTTGTCGACAGGCTGAGTCGGTAAAATTTTACCGACTTTTTCATTTCAGAGGAGGGTTTTGTCCAAGCCTCTTCATCTCAACGATTATGCATTTTTACGAGTAGGACCTTCTGATTTCTTTGCTTGTGTTTTACGTGATCGTGTCTTTTTCTTTTTCGTTCGGTCGAGAGATGCTTCAAGCGCCGACATGAGGTCGGTCACATTGGATGCTTTTGCAGGCTCCTGTTCAGTTGCACTTACAGTATGCTCACCAGATTTTTTCTCTTCAATTAAATCAAGTAAGGCAGTGCGATAATCATCGGTATACTTCTCTGGGTCAAAGGTGGTTGTTAGCTGTTCCACAAGAAGTAACGCCGTATCAAGCTCCTTCTTAGCAACCTTCTGTTCTTCTGGAATATTTGGAACATCTTCTGCTTTACGTACTTCATCAGGGAAATGAATCGTCTCCATAAGGAGCATATGTTCATATACACGGACAACCGCAAGCTGTTCTTTTGAACGTATAATGATTTTCGCTAGCCCTATTTTTCCTGATTCCTCTAATGCTGTACGCAAAAGGGCGTAGGCTTTCGCCCCTCCACTATCAGGAGCCATAAAATAACTTCTCTCAAAATAAATCGGATCAATCTCCTCAAGCTTCACAAAATCAATAATTTCAACCGACTTATCTTCATTTTCCTTTTTTAGCTTTTCGAGCTCTTCATCATCTAAAATGACAAATTTATTCTTCGCATATTCATAAGCCTTCACAATGTCATCTTGTCCTAATTCCTTTTCGCATCCAGGACATACCTTCTCATATTTAATCGGAGTATGACATTTCTTATGAATTTGTCTTAACTTAATATCTTTATTTTCGGTTGCTGTATGCAATTTAACCGGAATATTCACAAGTCCAAAGCTAATGCTTCCTTTCCAAACGGTATGCATCGTTTCACCTTCTTTTTTTCTTACTATGTTGCGAAACGTTATAAATTATGTATCCAATCAATGTACATACTAACTATTAGAAGGATCATTTAGGGTTATCAAACAAACGAAGCCTTACACTTTCTTATATAACTACTCGGAGATGATCATGCTATGAAGCCAATGCGACTAACAACACGTGCATCGATTCCTACAGGGGACAATTGGATATACGAAGCAAAATATGATGGCTTTCGCTGCATGCTACAATGGAAACAAAACAGACCTACTTTACTAAGCAGAACGGGACGCTTATTAAATAAACAATTTCCTGAAATTATTGACTTTTGCCTACAGCATGAGGAGTTGATTTCTCCATATCTCCCCCTTCTTCTAGACGGAGAAATCGTCTATTTAACCCATTCACTTGTGAGCGACTTTACGATTGTGCAAAACCGAGGAAGGCTTCGCAATCAAACAGCCATCGACAAGCAGCAATCGCATCACCCTTGCCATTTTCTAGCGTTTGATTTATTGATAGAAAAAGGAGAAATATACAAAAAACAGCCCCTTTTCAAACGAAAAGAGAGATTATACTCATTATTCCAAAAGGCGACATGGCCTTTAACACCATCGAAGCAAAATGACAAACGGATTCAGCTAATCACCTACACAAACAATCATCAAAGATTATGGTCACAGGTGACTGCTCAAAACGGCGAAGGAATGATTGCCAAGCACCGTAATAGCCAATATGAAGAAGGGATTCGTACAACTCAATGGCTAAAGATCAAGCATTGGCGAATTGTGACAGTCGTGCTCTCCCATTATGACCGTCAAAATGGCTACTTCCGTGGCAACATATTAAAAGGTGAGCAATGGATTGAAGTCGTTCATTTTAAACATGGTTTATTAAAAAAAGAAGAAACGATACTTGCATCCTTTTTTCAGAAGCAAGGTCAAAAAGTTTCTACTGAGCAATGGAAATTAGAGCCTGCGATTTGTGTTGATGTCGCCTGTATTGATTTTGACGGAAAGCATTTACGTGAACCGACGTTTCACCAATTCCAGTTTGATTCCGATCCGTTAGCATGTACATGGAAACAGATGCAACGTCAACTACATCCGATACCAGAGTCCATTTCTATAACTCATGCAGACAAACCTATTTTCCCTAAGCTCTCCATCGATAAAGATGAGTATATACTTTATCTACAAAAAGTAGCTCCAGCTCTACTTCCTTTTTTAAAAAATCGTTGTTTAACACTCATACGTTACCCTCACGGTGTCGAGGGTGAATCCTTTTACCAAAAGCAATGCCCGAACTATGCACCTGATTTCATTGAAACAAGGAACGAAGAAGGTATTGATTACATCGTGTGTAACGATGTTCATACACTGCTTTGGCTTGGTAACCAACTAGCTATAGAATTTCATATACCCTTCCAAACAATCGACACGAATCAGCCAACTGAAATCGTCTTTGATTTAGACCCACCTACTGTACGTCAGTTCCATCTAGCTATTACAGCTGCCAAGCAAATGAAAGAGGTCTTTGACCAATTTGGCCTCTATAGTTATGTCAAAACGTCAGGAGGAAAAGGGCTGCAGCTTTATTTACCTATTGCGAATAATCAATTCACTTATGAAGAAACGCGACTCTTTACTAAGTTTATCGCGACATATTTATGTGAACAAAACCCTGCTCTATTTACAACTGAACGATTAAAAAAGAAACGAGGCAAACGACTGTACCTTGATTACATTCAGCATGACGTAGGTAAAACAATCATTTCTCCTTTCTCGCCAAGAGGAAATGCAGATGGACTTGTTGCCACCCCACTTTGGTGGCATGAGGTTAACGAAAATCTCACTCCACACAACTTTGACCTCTTTACAGTCATTGAGCGTATAAAAGAAGGAAACCCGTTTGAAAGCTTTTTTGCTCATAAGGACAAGCAACCATTGCGTGATGTCATCTCAGAATTAAAGAAGCGCATAAACTAAAGCCCACTAACCATCCGTTTAGTGGGCTCTCTTTTAGTCTTTTCTTTTAAATCGACTTCCGTTACTTTTTTGTCGTAATCTTTTTAATGTGGCTCCTACCTTAGCTTCCATCCTATTTGTCATTTTTGTATCAATGGTCATCTCAACGATTTGCTCATCTTCAACCGTTAATAACAGCCACGTGCCTTCTTCCGCTGCAGTTGGCAGCTGTTCTTGCCGGACAGTAAACTCCTTCTTCTGCTCCTCCACTAACAAAACAACTCTATCGCCATCAACTATTCGATCAATAACAGCTCGTATCGTCATATTCATCACCTCACACAAGCGATTCCCTCATTGATAATATCGGTTAATCGTCCATCACCAATACCGTTAATACGTCTTAAATCTTCCATTGATTCAAACGGCCTAAGCTCCATTAACGCTTCAGCACGTTCCTCGCCAATATGATTAATCTCTTGTAGTAAGTCAATCGTAGCTTCGTTAATATTTATACAATCACTTTCTACTACTTGTTCTTCTAGTGGCTCCCCTTCAATCTCAGCTTGTTGCTGATTGCTAGGATTTACATCCCCATCTTTTTCAGTTCTTATTTGTAACGTTTCCCCATCCGATTCAACCACAATCGTTCCATGCACAAACGTTGCATACATCTCAACTTCGGCATCAGATACTCGTTCTACCACTTCTCTATGTGGATGACCATATTGATTATCCTTCCCTGCTGATATAATGGCAACTGAGGGATTCACTGCTTGGAGGAAAGCGGGAATGGTTGATGTACTCGAGCCATGATGACCTAACTGCAACACATCAGCATCTAATTCATAGCCTCGTTTGATCATGGCTTCCTCTGTCTGCTTTTCTGCATCTCCTGTTAACACAAATCGTGTATCGCCATACGTGAACATAGCCGAAATCGAGCCTTCATGTACATCACCCGTCAACTGATCTGGATTCAGGATTTCTATTTCTAACGGACCGACATCATACACTTCACCTGCTCGCGGCTCATGGTAATCAGCACCACTAGCCTCAATCGCTTCCATCACACGTAAAAACGTTTGTGAGGTTGCTATGTCACCTGACATCCACACCTCAGACACGTCCATTGCCTCTAAGATTAAATCCATCTGTCCAATATGGTCGGCATGAGGATGAGAGCCCACCATAATATCAATATATTCAATATCATTTACTTGTAAATAATGAACAAGATCCTCCTCCATCCAATGACCCGCATCGAACAGAATTCGGTAGTCCTCTCCTTCAGCTGAATACTCAAATAACGTCGCATCGGCCTGACCCACATCGATGAAATGCACCTTTAATCGCTCTAAGCTTTCCTCTACACCCTCAGAACGTACCTCTTCCTCATTTTCATGATCTACGTTAGTCTCTTCATTCATTTCTACATCACTTGGTAGATTCTGTTCTAGCTGTCCACACCCAACCAAGACGATAATCGAAAACGCTGTTAACCATTTCAGCACATATGTATACACTAAGCTGTCACCTCTACTCTTACATTGTTCACTAATCAAACTCTCTAAACATTGCACCAATGGGTTCATGACTTTTATCCGAAACAGAAAAAGGCTTAGGAACTCCCCCTAGCCTTTTTCAAGGGTCTCTTTTTTCTATATTCAGAGTCATAGCTTAACCGATACAATCGCAATATCATCTGCTTGTTCGCCTGCAAATATCCCCTTACTTAGTTCTTCTAACTTAGATGGATGTAATTGATCAGCAATACTTAGCATATAATGTTCACTTTCTCGAATAGTCATCCTCAATGTACCTGCCACACCATCAGTAAATATAGCTAATTGATCTTCCTTTTCATATTGAACTTGATCTGTTACTGGTTCCATATCTTCACTTAAGCCAATAGGAGTTGTCGTTTGCTTCAACAAATGATTTCTTCCATCACCAACAAGAATACCTGCTGGATGTCCCGCATTAAAATACTTAATCGACTGTTGCTCGACATCAATATATAAATAGATTCCTGTACAAAAATAATGCTTAGAATGAATGACCGAACGAAATAATGAGTGAAAGTGCTTATTTAACTCAGCATATACTCGTTCTGGATCACTCACTCGACGAATAATTCCAGGGAGCAAGGCACGTAAGGACATGCTAATTAAGCTTGAAGCTACTCCTTGCCCCATTATATCTAGCAAAATCACACCATAGTGACGTTCATTTATTTGGTACCAGGAATAAAGATCCCCCGATAAATGTTCGGATGGGCGCAGAAGTGCGTTAATCATGACATTTTCATTTTCAATCGGCGGAACTAATACACTTTTTTGAATCGCTTGCGCTAATGCAAAATCCTTGCTCTGTTGCATTTCTAACCGTTTGCGATCAGTTATGTTGGTATGAGTAATAACCGCACCTTCCATATGTAACTGGTCAGGCGCCTGTTTCAAAGGAGTGACAACCATCGCAAACCATCGCATTTCATTTGGAGAGTGACAAGGATACTCATATCGAAATACTTTCTTTCTACCTTGCAATACGGACATAACCCCTAACTGAACATCTTTTCCTGAAACCTCTAAATACTGGCTACCAACTCCACAATCATCCATACGTCCGCCATTAATGAGGCAGAAACGATCCCATTCTTCATTTGTCGCAACAATCCAACCATCCTGATCAATGATCGCAACTTGATGGGCCATTGAATTAATGACATGCTGATAAAAGGGCTTATTTAATTGTATAGTTTTAATCGCCTCCCTATTTTAATGTCTGTTTACGAATAAACACAACCTTCAAATAGTTACCTTCTTTAAATGATTTCGTCGTCTTAAAGTCTTGTGGCAATGAGAATTCTTCGACAATTTGATACGCAGCTCCCATCTCTTTAAAAGCCTGATCAATAAATACCTTAAAACGTTTCATTTGAAATTGGGCACAATTAGTCGAAGCAATAATGAGTCCATTATCCGCAGTAATCGCAATCGCTTGCTTTAAAAGATCTGGATAATCCTTTCCTGCCTTAAACGTATGTTTCTTTGAACGTGCAAAGCTAGGGGGATCTAAAATAACAACATCAAAGGTTAGCTGCTTCTTTACCGCATATTTAAAATAATGAAAGACATCCTCTACAATAATGTCATGAGCTTCATAATCCAACCCATTTACACTAAACTGCTCAATCGTCTTTCGTAAGCTTCGATTAGCTAAATCAACACTTGTCGTTTTCGTCGCTCCACCAAGAGCAGCGGCTACTGAAAAGGCACCTGTATAGGAAAATGTATTTAACACCGTCTTACCGTTTGCATAGTGATCACGTAACGTTCGTCTCACATCACGCTGATCAAGAAAGACCCCGACCATTGCCCCTTCGTTTAAATAAACCGCAAATTGAATACCACTTTCCTTCACGATAAGAGGAAACGAGCCTCTTTCTCCGACTACATAATCATCCTCTTCTACATACTTCCCACCTTGATCAAATCGCTTCTTCTGATAAATCCCACGGTATTCCATCGTTTTCTCTAAAGCTTTGAGTATTGGCTTCTTAAAAGAATAGATCCCTTGACTGTACCAGTTAATCAAAAGGAAACCTGCAAAGTAGTCAATCGTTAGGCCACCAATCCCGTCTCCTTCTGCATGAAATAAGCGAAATGAAGTCGTTTCTGGGTCACGAAATAGAGAATTTCGCTGTTGAAAGGCAGCTTGAAATTTACGAATAAAATAAGCTTCGTCTATCACTTCCTGCTCATCATACGTTAACACCCAACCGATTCCTTTATTTTGCTTACCATAATAGGCTCGCGCAATAAAGTCATTCGAATCATCAACTAGGCGAAATACGACTCCTTCTTCTTTTAATAAGTTAGCATGAATCGCTTCATCTGTAATGAGCGGATAGCCCGCTTTATATTTTTTTATAAAAGAAGAAGCCACTAAACAGCTGTATTCTTTGTTCATCTTCTCATCCTAACGTATGAATTTATTAGCTACAGTATATCACATTGTTTGCGATCATCGCCTTTTTCAAGCTAGGATCGAATCTTATTATGACGATAACATTTGATCGCATAATTTTGTGATCAACCTCTCCATTTCTTTAATTTTACATTTTTATTCGCTAAAATCAATTGCGTAGTCGTTACAATGGTTTTAAAGTTGGATGACGTGCTCTAACCGTGTAACGAGCGAAGCCGACGCCACCCGTGAATCCTCTTCTCTCCATGATTAACACTCAGAGCTCTATAAATAAAATGGAAAAGCCTTCACAATCTAGTAACGGACTGTGAAGACTTCTACTACAGGTCAACTCGATTATCTTTATGACTAACTCGTAAAATTTGACCTATATACCAAACAGCAACAAGAGCTGTTAATAGTAAGCCAATGACCATTGAAATCTGATAATCCATACTTAAGCCTTCAGGCGCATAGAATATATACGTACATACGACACCCGTCATAAAGACTGCTGGAATTCCACAAATCCAATGGAATTTAAATTGCTTTAATAAATACATTGTCGCTGTCCATAGCATGACCGTAGCAACAACCTGATTCGTCCAGCCGACGTAACGCCATAAAAATGTATAATCAATCGTCGCTAAGAAAAACGCTGGGATCGCAACAGGAATCGTCACTATTATGACCTTCACTTTGCCATCCATATTGTAAAATTTCGCAATGATTTCCGACAAAATCATTCGAGATGAGCGTAGCGCCGTATCACCAGTCGTAATTGGTAAAATAATAACACCAAAAACAGCTAAGATAAGTCCTGCCGTCCCTAATAATTCCGTTGAAATCTCATTCACAACACCTGAAGGTCCACCCACAGCAAGCGCCTCTTGTAATCCAACTGTTCCGTTGAAAAAGGCCATTCCCGCCGCTGCCCAAATGAGTGTAATAATACCCTCTATGACCATCGCCCCATAAAAGATTCGCCGGCCATCTGATTCCTTCTTCATCGTTCGTGCGATGATTGGGCTTTGTGTACTATGAAAACCCGATATCGCTCCACACGAGATCGTCACCATGAGGAGTGGCCAAATAGGTAACTCTTCAGGATGAAGGTTACTCAACGTTAAGTTCGGAATCGTACGATCTGAGAACATAAGCGCAACGGCAACCGCTCCAGCCATAATGAGCAAAACTGCGCCTAGAAAAGGATAAATTCGCCCAATAATTCGGTTAACTGGCAAAACGGTCGCTAATAGAAAATATGAAAAAATCAACATAAGCGCCACTAAAAAGCTTAATGGCGTTAATTGAGAAATTAATTGAGCGGGGCCTGCTGTAAATGCAGCCGCCACTAAAATCATTAACACGAGTGAAACGATATTAATAAATGACTTCACATGATTGCCTAAATACCGACCGACTAAATAAGGAAATTGAGCACCACCATGACGCATAGACATCATACCAGAAAAATAATCATGAACCGCTCCGGCAAAGATACAACCGACCACAATCCAAATAAATGCAACTGGTCCATATAGTGCACCAGCTACTGCACCATAAATCGGACCTAACCCAGCAATATTAAGTAGCTGAATCAAATTCCCCTTCCACCAACTCATCGGAACATAATCTAAATTATCCCGTTGTGTATAAGCTGGAGTTTCCCTTGAATCATTTATGACAAAAATACGCTCTACCCATTTTGAGTAAAAAACATATCCTAACATTAATAATGCCATTGCCCCTATTAGTGTTACCATCTAACTTGCCCCCTACTTGAAAAAACTCCTTCATATCTTATCACGTTTTTTCAAAATAAAGAACAAATTTTCTGAACAAATTGATTATTTTTTCTTTTCTAATATAATATTTTTTCGTTTAATCAAAAAAAAAAGATGCCGCACTAGGTTACCCCTATGACACATCTTCTCTCTATATTACTTCCCTACCATTTCCTTCACTAACTCGCGATTTCTTTCCTTAAACACATCATTATGAGAGGATACCATCGCCGCCTTCTTCGCTTCAGGATCAATAAATTGCTTCGCCTGATTGACTGCATTAGCAGCATCCTGGAATGCACCTGCAATCAAATGTAGCTTCCCATCATGCTTTAAAATATCTCCAGCCGCATACATCCCCGGTATGGAGGATTCACTATTCGTATTTCCTTTTATATAAAAGTCTTCTTCCATTTCAATATTTAATGTACTATTTTTCAATAAGGATGAGTCACGTTCATAACCGTGATTAATAATAATGTCGTCCACTTCAATAAGACGTGTCCCTTCTTCTTCATGATTCGTCACTTCTACTTTCTCAACGAGATCTGCACTTGAATTGGCAATAAGCTTAGTAATCGACGTATGAAGCAGGCAGGAAACGGAACTACTTAGTAATTGATTGACTTGGGCCTCATGACCCTTTAGCTCTTCTTTTCGATACGTTAAGTATACCTTTTTCGCAATAGGTTCTAATTCATTGGCCCAATCAACCGCTGAATTACCTCCACCTGAAATGATCACAGTACGATCCTTAAATTGCTTAAGAGACTTCACTGTATAATGTAGGTTTGTGACTTCGAACCGTTCAGCCCCTTCAATCTCTAGCTTCTGTGGCTTTAATATTCCCGATCCGACTGCTACAATAACCGTCTTCGATACATGCTGTTCTCCTCCTTTTAATACAAAGAATCCATCCTCACCCTTAGAAACCGATTCAACCTTTTCATTTAACACGACAGTAGGATCAAACGTCATTCCCTGCTTAACGAGCTGATCAATAAGCGCTTGCCCAGTAATAGGAGTTAATCCACCAATATCCCAGATCATTTTCTCTGGATACACATGTACTTTCCCACCTAAAAACGGCTGAAATTCGATGATTTTCGTTTTCATCCCACGAAGCCCACTATAAAAAGCAGAGTAAAGTCCCGCAGGTCCGCCTCCAATAATCGTCACATCGTATACGTTTTGGTGTTCCACTATGACCACTCCTATTTTCATTAAATGATTATCATTCTCATTAAACTATACGCCACATATCATTAAAATACAAGTAAGAAATGACAGAACTTTTATTTTCTTCACACAAGATTATCAAGCTCTCAGACTCTCAAAAAATACTATTGACATAAGGACTGTTTTAACTTTATAGTATTCTCATAATCGAAATCGAGAATCATTATCACTAATTTGTCGATGAGGAGGCAAATCATGACTCGTCTTTTTACAGATAACATTCAGGTTGGTTACGGGGAACAGCCCATTGTGAAAGGGATCAGTATTAGCATTCCTGATCAACAAATCACGACTATTATTGGACCAAATGGATGTGGAAAATCAACGTTTCTTAAAGCCATTACGAGAATTATTGCTCACCAAGGTGGTGATGCCATTCTTGATGGGAAACCCATCGCTCAAGTACCAACCAAGACGCTTGCAAAGAAGATGGCAATTTTACCACAAACACCGGAAAGTGCTAGTGGTTTAACTGTAGGTGAACTTGTTTCTTATGGACGATTCCCTCATCAAAAAGGGTTTGGTCGCTTAACAAAACGGGATTATAAGGTAATAGATTGGGCACTAGAGGTAACCGGTACGAGTGAATTCAAGTATCGGTCAGTCGATGCTCTATCGGGTGGTCAGCGGCAGCGCGTATGGATTGCCATGGCACTTGCCCAAGAAACGGACATTATTTTCTTAGATGAACCAACGACTTACCTTGATATGGCTCATCAGCTCGAAGTTCTTGAGCTGTTACAACGTTTAAATAAAGAAGAAGGACGAACGATTATTATGGTTCTCCATGACCTTAATCAAGCAGCACGTTTTGCAGATTATATGATTGCTTTAAAGGAAGGCGTTGTCGTAAAAGCCGGTGATTGTGAAGATGTCATTCAACCGAATGTCCTTCGCGAAGTCTTTCAAATTGATGCTGAAATAGGCCGAGATCCACGGACAAATAAACCGATGTGCATAACGTATAACTTAATTAAAGGAGAATCACCTAATGAAAAAGCACCTAATCTTATTTACTCTGCTGTTAGTGGCGATTATTAGTAGCGCCTGCAACAGCGAAGCGTCTAAGCCGATTGATTCAGATGAAGCTAACGAACAAACAGAAACAACTCACGACGACACGATTACATATGAGTCGGAAAATGGACCTATTGAGGTACCCGCTAACCCTGAAAGAGTTGTTGTTCTCGCTTCCTTTAACGTTGGTAGTGTCATGGCACTTGATGTTAACTTAGTAGGTGTCGATACTTGGGCAATGAACAATCCTCGCTATGCTCCTTATTTAGAAGGCGTAGAGGAAGTAACGGATGAAAGTATTGAGAAGATTTTAGAGTTGGAGCCTGATTTGATCATTGCTGACCCGACCAATAATAACCTCGATCGACTAGAAGGTATCGCCCCAACCGTGACTTATACGTATGGACAAGTCGATTATTTAACACAGCATTTAGAAATTGGTAAGCTTTTAAATAAAGAAGCAGAGGCACAAGCATGGATTGATGACTTTAAGCAAAGAGCCGAAGCAGCAGGAGAAGAAGTGAAAGATGTACACGGTAAGGATGTAACTGTATCCGTCATTGAAAGCTTTGATAAGCAACTCTATGTGTTTGGTGACAACTTTGGACGAGGGACAGAAATCCTTTACCAAGAAATGAATCTTGACATGCCAGAAGCGGTTAGCGAAGTGGCTCTAAATGATGGCTTTTACGCACTATCACCTGAGGTGTTACCTGAATATGCCGGCGACTTTATTATTTTAAGTAACGACGGTGAGGATAGCTCCTTCCAGGAAACAGAAACGTACCAAACGATTCCAGCCGTACAAAACGATCGTGTCTTTGAAGCAAACGCAGCCGAATTCTATTTTAATGATCCTATTACGCTAGAATTCCAGCTTGACTTTTTTATCGAAAGCTTTTTAGATCAGTAAGATAAAGGTATTAGAACTATCGTGAAGGAGTTACTTAACCGTCGTTTAGGTAACTCCTTCTCATCATATATCAATCCTATCATCGATACTTAAGAGAAAAGAAGCGAGGACTATGACAAATAGAAAGACAGGCATCTTCTCATTTACAACTAAATTCTTATTCAGTCTCCTAATATTTGGTATCACCTTCATATGTGCAATGGTATTAGGAGCGGCCGAAACAACCATTCGCGATGTATGGTTCGCCGTAACGACAAATGAAAAGGATTCGACCTTAATTATGCTTCGTGAAATGCGCTTTCCTCGTGCCACCGCTGCTATGATCGTCGGAGCTGCATTAGCTGTTTCTGGTGCGATTATGCAAGGAATTACCCGAAATCCATTGGCTGATCCTGGTTTGCTCGGTTTATCAGCTGGAGCGAATGTTGCTTTAGCTGTTACGATTGCGTTTATTCCTGCTGCTAACTACTTCGGTGTGATGATTGCCTGCTTTATCGGTGCTGCTATTGGAACGATTATGGTGTTAGGAATTGGTGCGATGAAGCGCGGAGGCTTCTCTCCATTCAGAATTGTTTTAGCTGGCGCTGCCGTTTCTGCATTTTTAACAGCAATCGCTGAAGGAATTGGCCTCTATTTTAAGATAACAAAGGAAGTATCAATGTGGACATCAGGTGGACTTGTAGGGACAACGTGGAGCCAGCTTGAGGCGATCACCCCTTTTGTTTTAATTGGGGTCATCATATCTCTTCTTCTATCGAAGCAGCTGACCATTTTAAGCTTAAATGAAGAGGTTGCTGTCGGTCTCGGTCAACGTACAACTCAAATTAAGGTCGTTCTCTTTATCGTTATCGTCATTCTGGCAGGTGCTGCTGTAGCGCTTGCTGGAAACATGGCCTTTATCGGTTTAATGATCCCTCACATTGTGCGAGCCATCGTAGGAACGGATTATCGCTTCATTTTGCCGATGTCTGTCATTTTTGGGGCTTCATTTATGCTCCTTGCTGACATGGCAGCACGAACAATTAGTGCACCGTATGAAACACCGGTTGCTGCTATTGTATCGATATTAGGTTTACCTTTCTTCCTCTTCATCGTTCGGAAAGGAGGGAAAGCATTCTCATGATTCATCCAGCAGTTATAAAAAGACAACGTCTTCTCATCGGCCTTCTACTATTACTTATTTTCTTAACAGCCTTTGTTGGAATTGGTTTAGGCTATTCCTCTGTCTCATTTAATCGTATTGTTCCAACCATTCTAGGGCACGGAACGTTTAAAGAAGAGTTTGTCTTTTTTTCAATTCGTTTACCGCGAATTATTGTAACGATTTTAGCAGGAATGGCACTCGCATTATCGGGAGCCATCTTACAAGGAATTACTCGTAATGATTTAGCCGACCCTGGAATTATTGGTATTAATTCAGGCGCTGGTGTAGGCGTCGCTGTTTTCTATTTATTCTTTCCGATTGATGCAGCAACCTTCACATATTTATTACCATTAATCGCCTTTATGAGCGCGCTCTTAACAGCCGTCGCCATTTATGCATTTTCCTATAGCCGTCAAACAGGGCTTCGGCCTGTCCGCCTCGTTCTAATTGGAGTTGGATTTTCAATGGCGCTCTCGGGCGTTATGATTGTTTTATTCTCATCGGTTGACCCTTTTAAGGTGGATTTCATTGCTCGCTGGCTTGCAGGAAACATATGGGGAGATGATTGGCCTTTTATTTGGGCGATTCTACCTTGGCTCATTCTATTGATTCCTTTTACATTATATAAAGCGAGTCGTCTCAACATTCTCAGCCTCGGTGAACAGGTAGCCAAAGGCGTCGGTATCTCGCTTGAAAAGGAACGTATCCTATTATTATTAACGGCTGTTGCTCTTGCTGCTTCTGCCGTATCTGTAACTGGTGGTATTGCCTTTATTGGACTTATGGCTCCACATATGGCTAAAGCATTAGTTGGACCACGTAATCAGCTCTTTCTACCAGTTGCTTTATTATTAGGAGGATGGCTTCTCCTTCTAGCCGATACAATAGGTCGGAATCTCATTGACCCTGATGGTCTGCCTGCCGGTATTATCGTAGCCTTAATCGGTGCACCGTATTTTGTTTATTTGCTAGTTAGGAAATCATAGATTAAGAAAAACGAGATTGTGCGAAGCCGTTAATTGGATTTAGCTCATAAATGCGTGTATCAAGCGTGAACGACAGCTTTTGCGAAGCAGCTTGACAGTGCCAACCAACAAAGGCAATCCTCATTCCGCTATTTAAGCTAAATGAGTCCAATAGGGGCCATAAAAGCCAAAATAGAAGAATGAGGAACCGTATAACGACATGAAACAGGGAATGATGGAGGAAATAGAGGAATAAGGAACCGCATTGAGTGCGGAGCCGTTACAACGGATTTAAGTTTTTATGAAAGCAGGATTCTTTCATAAAAACTGTGTAACGCGTGAAGCCAACCACATCTGAGAATTCGCCTACATCTTCATCGATTCTTCCCTAACTGACATCACACGTAAAGAAACGCTCAAAGCCTTTAGTTATAAGACTTTGAGCGTTCCCTTTTTCACGAAATCCGTACTCGACGATAGACCATTAAACCACACACTCCCGTCATAACAAACATCAAGCCTAGTATGAACCAGCTATACATATTTGTTGCTGTATTTGGTAACGACCCTTCTTTCACAGCTTCTAATTGATTATCTTCACTGTACTCTGAAGGACCTTCCCCGCCATCACCAGCAACTGGTATTACTTTTTTCTTTTGATCATCTTTGCTTGTTGAATCTGAGTCCTCTATTGGCTCTTTAGGATCTGGTAGTGGTTTACGATCAAAATCAAAATCCTCCTCTGCCCCTTCTACGATACGCCCTTCTACTGTATCGTAAGGAGCCTGTACCGTACCGATTTGATCTAAATAATCCGTAAAGACATCGTAATCCGGTATGAAGAGCTCCGTCATTCTCCCCTCATCTTGCGCTTGCTTAAACATCGTATAACCATCCCCGCCGTCTGCCGCAAATGCATTAGTCGCAACCGTATAAGTATGATCAAGCTTTATTGGTTCATAGCCCTTTTCCGTTTCGACTTCTACGCGAAATACACGCTGAAACGCTGGTTCATTTCGATCAAAGTAAAAACGTAGCCCTGCCACTTGCAAAAAGCGCCCATGCCCATCCTCAATTGAACTTACACTTAACTCCAACGCTTCCATAATTTCTTCTCCTGTTAATTCAAGTGTGACTAATGTATTGGCATAAGGTAGCACTGTTAGCACATCACCCAAAGTAATACCACCTTCTGCTATGGATGCCCGTATTCCACCGGAATTTTGTAGGGCTATTTGTGCATCAACACTTTCTTTGGCCTTCACTAGCATCCCATCAGCAATCAAATTTCCTAAATTCGTTTCTTGCGTCCGAATATGCTCACGCTCACCATCAAGAAATACAGCGGTTTGTCCAACGACCTTCTGCTTCAATTCCTCAATTGGCTGCTGTAGCTCGGCTAAGCGCTCACGTGCAATTGAATCCTCCTCATACTTAAACTGACCTTCCGCATTTTGCTCATCGACTTTAATCAATGTCCCATTCCATGACTGAAGGACACCTTCCTCATCAAACTCAACGTCTAAACGTCCAAGATATTCTCCGTATTCCTTTGCTTGGACTACAAGCGTCGGTTCAGTATGCTCAAGAAATACGACAGGCTCCTCAAGCAACGTATGACTATGCCCTCCAACGACAATATCAATTCCTTCTACTTGCTTAGCTAATATCTCATCATATCGATAGCCAAGATGCGTCAATGCAATAATTTTATTTACACCTTCATCTTGAAGTCGTTGTACCGTTTCCTCTGCTTTTTTCAAATAATCCTCGAATTTAATATGAGCACCAGGGTTGGCAATGAAAGCTGTATCCTCTGTCGTCAATCCAAAAATCCCCACACGTTCACCATTAAACTCTTTAACTATCGCTGGATAAACTCGGCCTTCTTTTCCTGGGCTTCCTATTTGATCAATAAACAAATCATTAAAGACCGGCTCTCGGCTATAATTAATATTCGCACTTACAAATGGAAATGATGCATTCTTTATAAAATCAGCTAACACTTGTGGTCCCTTGTCAAACTCATGGTTACCAGGAACCATTGCATCATAGCTAGCCATATTCATAAATTCAAGGTCCGCCTGCCCTAGATATTGATTAAAAAATAGCGTCCCCGAAAATACGTCTCCTGCATCAAGCAGCAAGGAATGTTGCACTTCCTCACGAATCGAACGAATCGCTGTAATTCGACGCGGAACTTGATCTAAGTGGGCATGGGTATCATTTGTATGCATAATCGTCAGCTCAAATAGACCATGTTCCTCATCATTGATCGTTGACACTTCATAGATCGACATCGTTCCCGACACTTCATTAGCTGCTAATAATAGCGGTTTGCCTGTTGGGCTATCAGCTTCTTCAACGAACATCAGCCCTTCTGTTCCGAGGTCACCTGCTTGTCCACTCGCTGGGTCCTTCGTGAAATCACGACTATTATAATAGGTCACAAGCTTTGGATCGTGTGGATCGGTCACATTATATACGATAATTCCTCCAACTCTTTCTAAGCCAATAAACGCATAATACTGCTCGTTAATGACCCCAATCTTCACATCCTCAGGCTCTGGCCCCTTATCATCACTACGAGTTTCCCCAGTATTCTCAGTGTGATTCGCATTAAAATGGCTCTCCCTAAGATAATGCAAAACCACACGTTCAAACTCACTTCCACTGTCAAAGACAAGCTCCATTGTACTAGCATCCCAAATGGAAAATGAACGTGCACCAAAGCTGTAAAGCGCTTCGTATTCACCATGCTCATTTTTCCCCATTTCAGAAGTTATACGGAGTCGCCCTAGCTGCTCATCATTAAATACCCCATTTGCCACCATCTCGTCAAGCTCAGCTTGAGAAAAGCCTTGATAATAATCCGCATTTAAAGCAACCTGATGACGAACATTCTTCGCTCTTAATTCTTCAGAAAAACCATCATAGTCACGTGCGTCCCCTTCATTTGCCGTTACAATATAACGTGTCCCATTTCGTTCTAGTAAATCAATACCGTCTGGCTGATACATTCCGAGCACCGGCCAAGACTTAATCGCTACCTCTCCATCTCGATCAGAAGCATCTAACGCATTTTCAAGCAATGAGTGATCTTTAAATCCTAGCCCATGAACATAATCAAATTGCTTCGTTTCTAGGTTCAGTGTCGCAATCGCATTATTTTCTTGTAAGGACACATAGGCGACCTTACTATCAGGTGATACAACGATATATTCAGGTTCAAAATCCTTTGCTGCATCTGCCCCCGGACCAAAGATACGCACCTGTTCATCTATTTGCTCTGCCTTCAACTGACTAAACCCAACTGTCACGACGTGTTCTTCCATTACATGAGGGCCATCTGAAACATCAATAATCGTCACTGAGCCCTCAGGATCAATCGTATATGCATCATTCGGCTCACCTTCATTCGCTACTAAAATCATTTCACCGTTAGGGCTAAATGTCACCATATCGGGTAGCGCTCCTACTTCAACGTGAGTTATCACTTTACCATCAGGATAAGCAAGAACGACTCGTCCATAATCGGTTCTTGGTTCAGCAGGTACACTAAATGCTATGAAATCGCCACTAGGATGAATCGCAACACTCGTAATATCACCAACTTGAAATCCAGCACCCAAATCTAGCTCACTCACTTGAATACGACCTTTCCTTTCCAATAGAAGATTCACATCACCAATAGTAGAAAGATCCACAATATCAATTGCATAATGCGCCCCATTAACAATAAACGCTTGTTTCGTGTAACGATCAAAGGTTACAATCTCTGCTCCACCTTGGTTAAAGCCTGCCCCACTATCATAACGCCCAATAAGCTCCAGCTGTATTTCCTTTGTCGGTGACAGACCTTCATCTAGAGCGACCACTTGAGATGATAATGGATACAGCAACAGCTGTACAACGAGCATACTTGCAAGAAATAAACGTAAATTAGCCACGTTTCTCGTCCTCCTTTTCTCTATTCATCAAGAATTTTAATGGACAAACAATAAGCACATTTAAAATACGTAAAATTCATGTAAAGAATGAACATAGATTCTATATTTTCGTACGACATTTCTTGCATTAGTATGTACAGCTTTGTCACAAAATGTGACCACTCATCGTCATAGAGGGTAAAAGGAACAAAGGAGAGGGTATGTATGGAGAAAAAGCAATGGGATATTATTATTATCGGTGGTGGGTTAGCAGGGTATGTTGCGGCAAACTATTTAGCAAAAGCAAATTTATCAACATTAATTCTGGAAAAGTCAAAGGAAATCGGCGGAAGAGCACGAACCATTAATAAAAAAGGATACCTTTTTAACTTAGGGCCACATGCTCTTTATCGTAAAGGTAAAGCTGCAACTATTCTTGGGGATCTTTCGATTGAGTTAAAGGGGCGTTCACCAGCAGGAGGCGGAACAATCCTATATAACCAAGTCGACTATTTAGCACCTTTTTCGTTTTTAAATGTATTAAGAGGCTCTTTCCTTTCAATAAAAGAACGATTTGACTGGATCAAAGTGGTCACTAGCTTTAACCAAATCAACCAATCAAAAGTCGAAAATCAAACATTTCAGCAATGGGTCGAACAAACCACTGCCTCCCATCGTGTTCAAGCACTTATTTATGCATTGGCAAGGCTTGCTACTTACTGCCATGCTCCAGAGCTAGTCAATGCAAGAGTCGTTCTTTCACATTTATCATTAACATCGGGCGGAACACTTTATTTAGATGGCGGATGGCAGCAAATAATGAATCAACTTCACGACAAGGCTCTTCTCTCCAACAGTATGGTTCAAACAGACACTACTGTTACGAAACTTGAGTTGAATGATCAGCAACAATGGCAGGTCGAAACGAACAATAACGAAACGCATGTCAGTAACTTTGTCCTATACACTGGAGCTCCCGAGCACTTACAGCAAGTGACCAATCAGCAGCTTAACAGCTCCATCCCTCCTATCATTCCGATTAAAGGAGCAGCATATGACATTGCCTTATCTACATTGCCCGATCGACACCAGCTTTTTGCATTAGATTTAACAGATTCGTTATATTATTCCGTCCACTCAACATATGCCAAGCTGGGACATCATAACCATATCGTCCTGCACCTCTTTAAATATCTTCACCCTACAGAAGATAAGAATACACAGAATGTGAAAGAGGAGCTAGAGCAATTTCTAGAAAGGCTCCAGCCTAATTGGAAGCAACACGTTAAGGCGAGCCGGTTTATGCCGAATATCACTGTAAATCAACGTTTACCGCAGTTAGGTGAAGATCACTATTTCAATAATCAGGAAACCGAGCTGCCCCGATTGTATGTAGCGGGAGATTGGGCGGATCCACAGCTCATCTTAGCAGAAGGAGCTATTAATAGCGGAAAAAATGCCGCACTGGAAATTATTGCGAAAAATCAAGGGGGAATGCAACAATGAACATCAGTCAAGAGGAATTTATAAAATATAAACCACTTCTTTTTTCGTTAGGCTACCGTATGCTTGGCTCTGTTACCGATGCTGAGGATCTCGTTCAAGAAACGTTCTTACGGTGCTATCAAATCGACACCGTTCAATCAAATCTAAAGGCTTACCTCTGCAAGGTGATGACAAATTTATGTATCGATCTATTAAAATCATCCCGTTATAACCGTGAGCAATACACCGGTGAATGGAACCCAGAACCTTTACTAGTTAGTCAAGACGAACCTTCCTTTCATGCCATCCAAAAGGAAGGACTGTCCATCGCTTACTTACGAATGATGGAGCATTTAAGTCCTTATGAACGTGCTGTTCTTATATTAAGAGAGGCGTTTCACTTACCTTATCAAGACATTGCAAAAATGATTCATAAACAAGAAGCAAACTGCCGAAAGCTATTTAGTCGAGCGAAAACGAAAATCTCTTCTGTTGAAGCCGAAAGCCTCAGCTACGACCAAAATCGCATCCTTATTGAACGTTTTATTAAAGCCTTTCAAACACAAAACATTGCTGAACTCCTTCAACTGCTCTCAGAAGACGTAACGCTTTATTCAGATGGTGGTGGCATTGTAAAAGCAGCTATACGGCCAATTAAAACCCATTCACATGTGCTCGCCTTTTTTAATGGGATTACCCGAAAGGCAAAGAAAGATTTCCGTGTGTCTATTCACAATCTAAACGAGCAACCGACCATCGTTATTTATATAGATGATACGATCTATAGCGTTATAAGCTTTTATATAAGAGATCAATGCATTAATGAAATGTATATGACAAACAACCCTAACAAGCTCAATCATCTTCAACCCGTTTTAACGATACCAAAAGGAGACTAACCTTATGGAGCAAGCGTGGCATACATTATACAAACAGCTTCAATCCATCTATTGCCTCTCTAAAAAAATTATGTTAAGATACATTTAACAATTACAAAAGACGAATCACATGTGACTGATTCGATCAGGCATGGTGGTAGTTAAAGAAAGATTTTTATGCTCTTTCTTAACATACCCCCATGCCTTTTTTGTATACAAATATCCGCTATCTTTACAGCAAGGAAAGGAGTTTCTATTATGTTAAAAAATTTTTTCAAAAAAATAAAAAAGGTTGAAATACTTTCCCCTATGACTGGAGAACTAGTACCACTAGAAACTGTGCCAGATCCTGTCTTTAGTCAAAAAATGATGGGCGAAGGTGTAGCTATTATTCCACATACCGGTGAGGTTCGATCACCAATTGATGCGGAAGTCCTCCAAGTAGCCCCGACCAAACATGCGATTGGCCTTAAAACCATTGACGGAACAGAAATCCTTATTCATATCGGTCTGGATACCGTACATTTAAAAGGGGAAGGCTTTACTATACATGTAGAGAAAGGGAGGTTTGTGAAAAGAGGCGAGCTTTTAGCAGACGTTGACGTTACCTTATTAAAAGAGCGTGGCAATCATATTATGACACCCGTGATCATCACAAATAACGCAAGTACCAAACATGTATATAAGTTCCACGAAAATAAAAACGTAACAGCAAACGAATCTCTTATCATTTCATATGAATGTACATGAATACAGTGAGAGGAGGTGACTAGCTTGAAAATTAAAAAGATATTAAACAATAACGCAGTTGTTGTTTCAGACCACGGGCAAGAAAAAATCGCAATAGGAGGAGGTATTGCTTACCATAAAAAAAGAAATGACATTATTAAGCCGAATGATGTTGAAAAACTCTTCGTATTAAAGGAAAATGAGAAGCTCCAACAGCTTCTATTGCGTATTCCCGAACAACACTTTATCCTCTCTGAAGATATTATCGATTATGCAGAAAAAGAGCTCGATACAAAGCTAAATGAACATATTTTTCTTGCTTTAACTGATCATTTGTCATTTGCGATTGAGCGAGAGGCACAAGGAATTCATTTAAAAAATAAACTTCTTCAAGAAATAAAAATACTTTACAAAGATGAATTTGCCATTGGAATGTGGGCCATTAAACATATTAAAACGACTATCAACGTAGAAATGCCTGTTGATGAGGCGGCGTTCATCGCACTCCATATTCATACAATGAAAATCCAAGGAGGTGATATGAAACAAACCGTCAGACAAACGGCTATTTTACGCCATATGGTTGATACAATAACACAATTCCTTGAAATCACCATTAATGAGGATGACCTGTCGTATGAGCGATTAATTACCCATCTTCGCTTTGCACTAACTCGCATGAATCAGTATAACACCCATTCAATGGATAACGAGATGCTCACAATCATTAAGAAAAAATTTGCCCATTCTTATCAATGCGCTATTCACGTTCAACAAGAGCTTATTTCCTTACATGGAATCGAATTGCCTGATGAAGAACTCGGTTATATTACACTTCATATTGAAAGATTACAAAAAAAATAACCGATACATGATCTAAAAATAGAACAAATATCGCTTTGTAAGAAAACGCTTTCATTT
Source organism: Halalkalibacter sp. AB-rgal2 (assembly GCF_041821005.1). Lineage (NCBI taxonomy): Bacteria > Bacillati > Bacillota > Bacilli > Caryophanales > Bacillaceae > Halalkalibacter > Halalkalibacter sp. AB-rgal2. The sequence goes on along the minus strand of NZ_JBGUAV010000006.1, from coordinate 66,290 downwards.
ATATAATTATATGATTTAAGGGGGAATTCTCATGATGAAATATTTACAAAGACTTGGCCGTTCTTTAATGCTTCCTGTTGCCGTTCTACCAGCAGCAGCGATCTTAATGGGTATTGGTTATTGGATTGATCCATCAGGATGGGGAGAAGGAAATGTGATAGCGGCCTTCCTTATTACAGCCGGAAGCTCCATTATTGACAACATTCCAATATTATTCGCTCTCGGTGTCGCTCTAGGGATGGCAAAGGAACGCGACGGCTCAGCTGCGTTAAGTGGTCTCGTTGCCTATCTTGTTATTACCACTTTGCTTTCTCCAAATTCTGTAGGGATGTTAACTGGAGTAGAGCTAGAAAATGTCAACGCTGCTTTTGACAATATTGGCAATGCGTTTATTGGAATATTATCTGGCTTAGTAGCAGCGAACATGTACAATCGCTTCAGCAACGTTCAGCTCCCAGATGCACTTGCCTTTTTCAGCGGAAAACGACTTGTACCTATTATGACATCTGTCTCTATGCTTATCGCTTCTGCGATTTTATTCTTTGTTTGGCCTTTTGTTTATTCTGGACTTGTATCATTCGCTGAAGCCATTAGTACGTTAGGAGCGATCGGTGCTGGATTGTATGGCTTTTTCAATCGCTTATTAATCCCAACCGGCTTACATCATGCCTTAAATTCCGTGTTCTGGTTTGATGTTGCAGGTATAAACGATATCGGAAACTTCTGGGCAGGTACAGGCGAAAGAGGCATAACCGGTATGTATCAAGCGGGTTTCTTTCCAATTATGATGTTTGGATTGCCAGCTGCTGCACTAGCGATGTACCATACTGCTAAATCAAAAAGAAAGAAGCAAGCAGCTTCATTATTACTTGCCGCTGCATTTGCCGCTTTCTTAACAGGAGTAACAGAGCCAATTGAATTTGCCTTTATGTTCTTAGCTCCAGCTCTATATGTCGTTCACGCTGCACTCACAGGATTATCTCTATTTATTGCAGCAACATTCCAATGGACTGCTGGGTTTGGCTTTAGTGCTGGGTTAATTGACTTTGCTTTAAGCTCAAGACTACCACTAGCTAATCAGCCCTATATGTTACTTTTACAAGGTCTCGCATTTTTCATTGTTTATTATGTTTTGTTCCGTTTCTTAATTGTGAAATTTAACTTGAAAACACCAGGACGTGAAGATGAGGACGTTTTAGAAGCTTCGAAAAGTGAATCTACAACTGAAGCCGGACAAACAACCGCCATAATGGCAAAGGAAATCTACGAAGCATTAGGTGGAGACAAAAATGTCTTGTCCGTCGATAACTGTATTACACGTCTCCGACTAGAAGTACGTGAAATGGACAATGTCGATCAAGAACGAATCAAATCAACCGGAGTCCCCGGCATTTATGTCATCGATAAGCACAATATCCAAGTCGTGGTTGGAACAAACGTGCAATTTGTAGCAGATGAAATGATGAACCTGAGAAAGTAAACAGTCAGCAAAGAGGCTTTGTCCGGTGTTAAACCGCCGGGACAAAGTCTTTACTCTTCATTAGCTCAAGAGCATGATAATTCAATTTCATACTCCATTCGTCTCGCTGTTTCAATAGCAGCTTCTTTTCCGTGTAATCGAGAAATAAGATGAAAAGACATATTGATCCCTGCTGAAATCCCTCCGGAAGTGATAAGTGCTCCCTCATCAACAAACTTAACTCCACGTTGGACTGATACAGAAGGGAATTCTTGTTCTAATCGATCGAGATCCATCCAATGGGTTGTTGCTTTCCTTCCATCAAGAATACCGGCTTTAGCAAGTAGGAGCGCACCTGTACAGACGGACGTCATAAACTCTACTTTCGGTTGTTGGTGTTGAATCCATTCAATGACGTTCGGATTATTTATTTCAATCTCTTCAGCGCCATACCCTCCAGGAATAATCACAATATCCAATGCAGGGTGATTAGCAAAACTATAATCTGGTTTCACCTTTAATCCATTTCTCACCGTTACTAATTCACCACTTTCCGAAATGGTTTTTACAACAAACGGCTTTTCATTAGAATGCGGTATAGACGTAATAGAAAAGACTTCAAATGGCCCTGCAAAATCTAATACTTCTACCTCATTAAACAATAATATACCTACTGTACGTTGTGGTATTCTCCTCATCTCTCGCATGCTTTAGCTCATGCTCCTCTCACTCTCAAATATATTCCAACAACATCACCGTTTATTTAAATTAAAAAAACCTACTGAAAAGTAATGAACTCGGTAGGTTGAATCAAAAATATGATCAAGAAATTATCGTCTCACAAAAGCAGGTAATCGAATCGTCCAGTGCAACTTATGTAAGACCCACGCAATGAGCAAAATTGGGATTTGAACCATTGTAAAGCTTGCAGCAATTCGTATCCAAGGATCAGCAAAAAGCTCCTCATAGCTAATTGGGTAAAATTGAATAAAAGAAAAGGTTAAGGTTAATTCAAAAATAACTAAGAATAAATAAGACGTTAATGTAATCATTACACTAATTAATGGGTGGTACCGGAAGATAAGCCATATGAGCAAATAAAAGCTTAATAAACTCAAAAAAGGCTTCAAGGAGTTTTGCATGTATAAACTAAATATAAATACAAAAGCTCCTTGAATCACGGCAAATAGCAAAATTGACTTTAACTTCTCTTTAATCGGTAATCCAAATAAAACAAATGCTACTACTAATAAAACGAACGTTTCAGGTAGTGACATAAATAAATAGCTGTACCATGACATAAAACCGCTCCTTAGAAGACCTTCACATTGGTGCTAAAAAGTATTACTGTTCTTTTTCAGGTGGTTCAGGCTGATAAAGGAGAAAAGCAGAGGCCGAGCTAATCTCTGTCTTAGACACAAACACAATAACACCGACTAGTGACGCAAGTACTACTTTAGCTAACCTTTTCATTTTGAGTCCTCCATTCTATTATATTCTCCACCTTCCTAACAATTTTATAGGAAAGTGGAAGAGTACTACTAAGTTGAAAGAGTAACCCTAACACAGAAGCCCAAACGATTTCAGCATTAATATTAACTAGATTATACATAAGTATAACCCAAATAAACAAGAGAATGAAAGCAAATTGTTGTAATTTTTTTCTCTGTTTTTTAGTACTTTTTTTATAGAAATGATTAGAGGGAGCATATAAATAAATGCAAAGCAATCCAACTATGAACACAATTGAAATGGAAATGAATAAAAATTGTTCATTATATTGAACCATTACTTTAGAAGCAATCAATGAAATCGCTGTCATACTTAGCAAGCCTGCTATAAAGCATCGGAAATACGTCGAGTAATGATACCCACCTGTTGCCATTCGAAAGATAGAGAAGGTAAACAATGTTGCTACCATAGCAGGAACCACCCCTAGGATAAATGCAACCCCCATAAGGCAAATCCACTTCAGCATACCACCTAAAATAATCTCCAATCCATAACGCACGTATTCTATCTCTTGTTGTCGATTCGTATACATGCATAACCTTTTTGCTACATATCTACTTATTTTGGTTATCATCATTTTTCTCCTTTTGGAAAAACTAAATGAAACACAACAATAGATTGTTCACTTTTCATATGGAGCGTTCCCCCATATTTCTTAGTCACCTCCTGAATAATTGATAACCCAAACCCTCGAGGTTGGCTAGAGCCCTTCGTCGAAAACCCTGATTTCAAGAAATCCCCATCTAATTGATGAGCACAAGAATTTCTTACGATAATATCGTAATGATCCATTCCCTCGGCCATTTCAAATGCAATCATTTGTTTATCCTTTATCAATTCAATCGTTGCTTCATATGCATTATCTAGCAAATTACTAACGAGTCGAAGTAAATCCGTCGATGTAAGACGCTTTGTAATCCCCTCACTTGAAATATCGATAGAGAAAGGAACCTTATGCTTTTGATATAATTCCATTTTTGAAAATAAGATGGATGCTAGAACCGCATTTTTAATCGATAATGCTTTATTATTAATCTTCACTTCACCTATGACCTCATTAATATACTTGACAGCGCTTGTATAATTTTCAATTTTTAATAAGCCTGCTACAACCGTTAAGTGATTGTTAAGGTCATGACGATCAGATCGAACAGAAGCCACTAACGCCCGGAACTGCTCTTCGTGAGTGGATTCCGTATATTTGATTTGTTTTGTTTCTTCATTTTTTAATAGTGTTACAACTAGAACAAGAGAACCGATATTTAATACACACATTAATATAAAGTGTATAGGAATTCCATATATCTCCATGAGCTCACCAAAAGCAACCCATGAACCGATTAAAAAAAAGTTCAAAATAACTTGCGCTAAAATAAATACGATTAATATGAATATATGCATAGCCATTTTGTTGATCAAATGTGTTTGGTCTATTGTGGTCATGCACAATATCCAATCCAATCGATACTCCTCCTATTATAGTTAACTTAATTATAACATTTATTTGTAGTTCCTTTTACATTTCAAATGAAAAAGATTTAATTTATCTATTACTTTCCATTGAAAGATAATAGAACCTGTCATAAAATTATTACATATGAGACAAATACATAATGGCGATGAATTACTAAACGTTCTAGAGGCCCTTTCTAATCCTTACCGACTTAAAATCATTTCGATCTTATTCAACAAAAGACCATACGTCAGTCAATTGGCACGAGAGCTAGCCATAAGTAGGCCGTTGCTCTATCTTCATTTGAAAAAATTAGAGGAGGCTGGACTTGTTACAGGGCAACATGAAATAGCAGCAGATGGGAAGACGATGAAATATTATGAATTGAACACTTTTCATATCCCTTTAGATGAACAGTTCATTACACAAATGTCTTGGAGCCTTACAGTAAAGCCGAAAAAAGAAAGAGGTGATTAAATCAGTGGATTCTTCCATTCATTTAGGATCAATTCTTTATCAATTAGTCGCGTTTCTAACCATATTACTACCCCTTGCTCTGTTCATCTTCTTAATCATCTATGTGATACGTATTGTGCGACGCACGGAACGACGTGCTGAAGAACGGTTGAGAATCGACCAAGAAATAACAACATTACAGCAACAGCAAATGAATGCCATTCAAGATATGAACAAGAGACTTGAAGCGATCGAGGACACTCTTAAGCAAGTGGATTAAGAAGGGTTTTAGGTACATGGAGTTTATTTCAGTATTAGTCGTATATCCTATTAGTCTTATTCTAGCTTCTATAATAGGCTACATTCTATCTCATAAGTGGATGCTAATGCCTATACTAACATTTATCGTATTTAACATTTACCATCTTTAATCCTTCATTCTTCGTTTGGGTATTGATTTATACGCTTCTTTCCTTGTTAGTAAGTTTAATGATGAAAAAGGTGAATACATAAACAGGGTTCAACAAACCGTACGCTAACTCAATGAGCAAATACGAAAATAATGTACATGTACACTATGAATACTGTCTTGGCAATTTCGCACCTCCAAGTGTGAACCAACATTCAAATGGAGGTGCTTTTTTGATCAAATTTGTATAGCTCAACACTAATCTGCTCACTACTTTTTCCGGCGTAGGTACACAATTTCTCCTATGAGAAGAGGCGCAATAAAGAATACAGCAAAGACCGCCCCAAATGCAACCCAAGCAAACATTATAACACCTGAATCGTTTACTTGAATCAGTCGTTGATAGACCCAAAATAACGAGACAAGGAAACTTATCATTGCCATACAAAATGGCCATATACGAGAATGGCCATTTGCCACACTAGTATATAAAATTAACATGACCGGGAGAAACAAGCCCAATTCGTAATCACTCAAAATGTATGCACAATAAGACAACGTCGTGATAATTAAAGCAAGAGTAGGTCGTATGTTTTGCCAAAAAAGCGAAACGCATCCTACAAACACCAATACAAACGCCATCCAATCCGTCTCTCTTGTCACTATCCAATGATCAACCGGATTCAAGGGTTCACCCGTTACACTGGCGTAAGTTGCCAACAATTCAATAGCGAGCACGACAAGAATTAATAGCCTATTGAAAGTGTTTGATCGAACAGACTTTGAAACAGTTATACTCACACCATTTTCACTTTTCATCTTTTTCACTCCAGAAATTTTATTTTTGAGTGAGCGCACACTCATTTTTTAGGTTGACATCGAGTGAGTACTCACTCATAATAAAAAGTGTACTCGCGATTTTATTTATTGTCAAGAAATTGAAAGGCAGGGATCCCAAATTGGAGTTACGAGAAAAAATCATTCAAGCAGCCAAAGAGGTTATTCAAACAAAAGGACTTTCACGAACGACCACTAAAGAAATTGCTCGCTTAGCAAATTGCTCTGAAGGCTCAATTTATAACAATTTTGAGAATAAAGAAGATTTATTTTTGTATGTTTTAAGAGGAGAGCTAAGAAACTTAATGAGTGCTTTAACGATTCTTCCAGATCGAATAGGAACAAGAACTGTAAGAGAAAACTTGGAGGAAGTCGCCATTATCACCCTTGAAGACTACTATCGTTCAATGCCTTTAATGGCATCTATTTTTTCCGATCCTTCATTATTGACTCGTCAGAGAGAAGGATTTAAACAGCGTAATGAAGGCCCTCATCGAGCAAATGAAGCCATTGAATCTTACCTTCACGAAGAACAACTAATCGGCAGATTGTCATTAAGTATTAATCCGAGAGCTGCTGCTGATATGATACTTGGTAGTTGCTTTCAATATGCATTTCAAATGAATTTTCTAGGAAATGAACATTCAGATTCAGAAGCAATTATAGTAGTTTATCGTACGTTGGACACTTTATTTCGACAGATAGATGTAGACTATGATTGTAGCTAGATTTATTTTTCTGGAGATCATCGTAGACGTCTAGAGAGGTTTAAATACAGCCTCTTTTATATTATTTGAGTGAGCACCCACTCAAATAATATATTGTGATGATGTAAGACTCTTATATTATGAGGAAAGGAGACAACACAATTGAAACCACAATCATTTAATAACCATACTAGATCGGTACCCGTATTTCACTATTTCTTAGTTCCGCTTTGCTTCATTACTTTTATTTTTGCTATTAGCAACGCCTTTTTTGAGGCACTAAGAGGAGAATTCCTTTTCACCTCCATGCTATTAATTTCAATTGCATTGATCGTAACAATTACAGTATTTTTTCTTCGGTCTTTCACCTGCAAGGTACAGGATCGGGCTATAAGAGCCGAGGAGCGTATCCGTTATTTTACTTTAACAGGAACATTACCAGACTCTCGTTTATCAATTAAGCAAATTGTTGCCTTACGCTTTGCATCAGATGAAGAATTTCCAAGCTTATGTAATAAAGCTATTCAAAAAAACTTGTCACCTAATGAGATTAAACAATCCATTCAAAGTTGGAAAGCTGATCATGATCGTGTATAAAAAATCAAACATGATTTATAAATGGGAGAAGCATTCCCTAATAAGGAGGAAAAATAAATGACTAAACAGAAACTTGTACCCATTTTCCGAGCTTGCCTTGGTATCATTTCTTGGACCTTTACTCTTTGTATCATCATTCAGGTCCTACTAACAGGATTTGCATTATTCATAAACCCAATAAATTGGAGTTACCATGTGATTTTTGCTAGATTCTTCTTTTTCCTTCCACTTATCATGGCATTATTGACCTATTTTGCCCAATTACCAAAGAAAATCATTTGGAAAAGTATTGGTTTATTCGTTATGATTATTGCGTTGTTTTTTACAGCTGTAATATCAGCAAGATTTAGTATTTTTGGGGCCTTGCACCCTATTATTGCACTGTTTGTCTTTTGGAATTGTGTAAAGCTGCTCCCTCCTTATAAAGAGTACTAGATACAGTTTCTTTTGGGTATACGTACTATGTAGTTCGAACACATAGGAGTGACGAAAATGAGTTTATTATGTTTAACGAGTGTATTCATGCTATGCTTCATAGCTGTATCACTTTTAATATCGCCCATATTTGCTAAGAAATAAAGGAGTATGAGTTCAATATCTTACCACACTCATACCACAAATTTAATAATTGAACTTTTTCATTTTCGAGACGCCTCTACTTATCATGGAAAAACACTTTATTCCTCTCCTTCTAAAAAAAGCCTTATTTACTTATACCTGTATCAACAGCTATAAGTAAATAAGAGCTTATAAAATACTTATTTTTCCTCTTCCTCTCCAGGTTGAGGAGTTTCTTCAATCGGAGAGATCTCTTCTTGTATGTCCTCTTCATCGTCCCAAGAGCCAGAAGAAGCATTTGCGTTATTGCTTATTCGAATTTCAACCGTATAAGACATTGAAACAAATTCATTAAACTTACTCATTCCAACGACTGTTCCTTTTACTTCTGGTGCATCGACATATTTGACCGTATAGCGAATATCAGCACCCTTTGATTGGTAGTCCTCGTAAAATGCCTGCGGTAAATCCCCTTCAAGCATACCACGATAGTCCCTTAAGTACGGACGTCCTTGCGAATAAACAACCTGTATTTCTTTATTATCGCGATCGGTCAACTCAGTACCAGCACTAACCGATTGTGAGATTAATCCGCCAAATGGAACTTCAGAATGATACCTCTGTTGAACCATTACGACTAAATCACCGTAACTCGTCGCTTCTTCCATTGTAAGTTCACCAAAATGAGGAACCGTTGTTGCTTGTCCTAGCGAAATGACAACTTCCATTTCATCTCTTTTAGCAACCTTATCTTCTGGAGAAACACTTTGACTTACGACTAGCTCCGCTTCAACACTATTTGAGGCTTCTTCTTTATATGTGATTTCAATTTCATTTGTTTCTGCCCATTGCTCTACTTCGACTCGTGTTTGACCCGTAAAGTCTGGTACGTCGATATCCTTTTCAAACACTTCCTCGCCCCTAGAATAATAAACGATGGCGCTATCGCGTCGGCGGTATTCCTCCTCCGCAACGTTTGAATCACGGATTACAAGACGAATGAATTCGCCCTCCTCAACATCATCATTGTACTCAGATAATAGTTGAAGGTTTTCAACTTTATAATCTGCTATCCATGTCTCAGCCTCATGTTGACTCATTTCAGTGAAATCAGGTAACTCTATGTGCTCATCTGGATCTGGGCCCGTACTACTAACAAGCGAGATTGTCTCGCCCTTTCTGACCCTATCTCCTGCAGGAATCGCCTGTGACATCACTTGATTTGTGTCGTATTCCATACTACTTTCATGGGTTAGGTCAATTTCGATATTATACTCAGCCGCCCAAGCTCGCGCTTCAGAAACGGGCTGTCCAACAAAGTCCTCCATTGCGACATGGACGGAACGATCATAAATGAAGAAGATGAGGAGAAGAGCTAAGACTCCTCCTACAATCGATATAATGATTGTTCGTCGCTTCTTCCTTTTATAGGTCGGATCAATTTCCGTTTCCTCTAACTCTTCATACCTTCGCCCCTCATTACTTGAAGAAGGAATCGGTTGAGTAGAAGGCTCAGAAGCAGATGACTTCGTTTCGGTCTGCTCCACTTTTTCTGTTGAAGGCTTCTCCGTCTCAGTATCCTTTTCCTTCTCATTCACCAGCTCATCATACTGATCTTTATTAAATTTTGATAGAAAATCACTCATGTGGCGTTAAGACACCTTTCCTTAACGAGAATATTTGATCCGACTGCTGTGCAATTTCTTGCGAGTGAGTGACCATAATGACACATTTTTGATGCTCATGAGCTAGCTTTTTAAAAATATCAATAATCTCCTGTTCCTTTTCTTCATCAAGGTTTCCGGTAGGCTCATCTGCTAAAATCAGCTCAACATTCGTTGCTAGCGCTCGTGCAATAGCTACACGCTGCTGTTCTCCCCCAGATAACTTATTGACATACCGATCTGCCTTACTTTTTACAATACCAATATAATCTAAGAGATTGTAAGCAACAGTTTTCATATCATCTGGAATGTCATTTTCCGTAATCGTCATCGGTACTAGTACATTTTCTACAGCTGTAAATGTCGGAATCAAATTGTAGCTTTGAAAAATAATGCCGATGCTATTACGACGATATTTCTCATAGCCAATTTTTTTAATATCTTCGCCGTTAAACAACACACTTCCACCATGAGGTGTATCAAGTGCACTAAGCAGGGCCAATAACGACGTTTTACCAGATCCTGATTGACCGAGAATCGTATAAAATTTCCCTTTTTCAAATGAAGCACTCGTATCACGTAAAATATAACGCCTGCTTTCACCATCTTGATAATAGTAGTCTACATTTTTCGCCTCTAAAATCATTCATATCACCTCTTTTTCTACATTAATATCTTCTTCGGATTTAAACGGACAATGTATAATAACGGGATGACCGTTGAAAGTAAGACTGTTAATAAGCCAACGACTAAGAACCAAACGATATACGTTGTACTCAATTGAACCTCATACGAGTCTAGTACATCATTAGAAGAAACATTTGTTTCAAATTCATCGTAATAGTAAAATCCATCATCAAATCCTTGATTTTGTTCATCATTAGCTATTAATGTATCAGACACACTACTAGCTAATAGATTTCCACTAAATAGAGAAAGAGCAATACCAATAAGCGCAATGAGCATAACTTCAATTAAGATTTGACTAACGACTCGCCCACGACTCTCGCCTAAAGATAAATAAATACCGAGCTCACGCTTTCGATCACGTAGGAAAAGAAGAACAACTAATCCAATAATTAATACAGAGGCAATAATCGAAGCAATGAGAACATAGTTTGATTGCTTTGACATCGACTGAATCGGCCCTGCGATATTATCATATTGGTCGACTGCACTCCGAACGAGATACATGTCAGGTAATAGCGGCTGAACTTCTTCTGAAAAGGCTTCTACATCATCTACTGAGTGCAATACATATTGTGGTGTATAATAGCCATCAATACCATCTTCATAATACATCGCATCTTCTGGATACAGTTCAATCATTTTTTCAATTTGAAACTCAAATTCTTCTGCTACAACGCCATTTGGTACGTATACCGTGTTTTGCGCTTCCATATCCATGAAATCCCACATACCACGATCCTGATTCGATTCCTCCCCTTCCTCAACACTCGAAATTGGGTCGAATAGGCCAATCACTTCCAATGCCGTATCACGTGAATCATATACTTCTTCATCACCAGATTCATAATCAAGTATGATATTAGTTAAGGCAATCGTATCACCTATTGCAACCTGATTATGTTCGGCGAGGTTCTTTGAAATAATGGCTACCGGAGTACCGTTCGTGATCTCTTCATCATTGAAGACACGCCCTTCAAGAAGCTGTGCATTTCCCTCTTCAAAATCCATTACAGGCGCATAATTAGTTCCTTTCAAACGGAAATCCATGCTATGACTTTCGTACATATCCATATCCATATCACCTTGATAGCTATCAAGATTATCTGAACCTAAATAGGTGGAAATGCTATAATCATAATATTTCACATAATTTAACTGCCCGACCTGCTGAATTAAATCAAGGCTTACAGTCGGATATTCAAAATCCATCCACTCTTCTTCACTCATTTGATTCATTGCTTCATGATCCGGTTGCAGCGTTGCTGATGTCCCAAGTCTTTCTTTGATCGTTTGTTCCACATTACTTGTCGCTTGCTGAATCGAGATCCCACCAGCTATTAAGTTACCTAATATGAAAATAATCGCTAATAAAATAAGAGACTTCCCTTTTTTTCTCGTAATACTTAACAATCCTCGTTTAAAAAAATTCATCCTTTTCCTCCTTAGCAGTGAAAAATATGCTTATTAAAACAGGTTGCCAATGCCTGCTCTCATCACCATCCAGTTAAAAATATGTAAAAATGACAGGTTTTTCTACAGTTCTATTATAATCTTCTTAAATATTTGCAACAACTAAAGATTAAAACTATATTTCGACATCTTTTTACTTCATTTTTACTAATTCCTACTACCTCCATTAAATAAGACGAAAGACATAAACCATTCGTTTCAAAAATAGTAAAAAAAAAATTAAAACTTTATCGCACTCCCTGTATTATTTTTATTAATACAGTTAATACTGTAATGAGTTTTCTTTTTTTTGTCAACCACTTTTTATTTGGCGAAAAAAAGAGCTTCAAAAGGACTCATCCCCTTTGAAACCCCTATAATTGAAGTTAAAACTGCACCTCTTGGCGCTTTTCAGGCTTGACCGCCTTTAACACTGTGTCCGTGATCAACTTCATCGTTTGTTCGATTACTTCCTCTTTCGTTGCCTTCATCCGATTGTTTAAATAGCTAGTCATCATCCCTGCCCAGATAAGATAGGTTATATCAGAAATCCGTTCAACCTCAGCTTCTTCCATAAAACCTTCGTTAACAGCCTGCTTAATATATAGCGCACTTCTTTTCGAAAAGCTATGCTGAACGATAATTTCTTGAATGGGCTTTGGCAACCCAACTAGGTCGTTGCGGTATAGTTTATAGTACGATTCTAGTAACTCTTCTGGTACAACACCTAAATCGTCAATAAAAATGATGGAATAGATCGATGGATTTTCAAACGAATGCTTACAAAAGCATTTCCAACTATACAGCCACTTTTCCACCGTATGATTTCCTTCCTTCATATAAGACGGTAGTTCTTCAATGTACTCCTTCGTAAAGCGCATTGAAGCAAAGAAGATTAAATGAGATAACTCTTTAAAATAGTTATACACCGTTGAACTCGTATAGCCTGCCTTATCAGCAATTTTACGAATGGTCACCTTTTCAATGCCTTCTTGTTCAATCAATTCTACCGTCGCATCAACAAAATAACGCCACATTCGTTCCTTCTGTATGTCCTTTCTACTCGTAGCCATTTACGACACGTCCTTACATCACTTCCAATGTTATGACACTATTCTATCATTCTCCTTAAACATGGTCACGTTCAATCGATTTTTCCCACGTGCGAGTGAAAACTTGCTTGCCATTTTCAAAGGCTGTTAAACGATTAATAAGGAAGAAATGTGTCTCATCACTCCACATTTCACTATACGTTTCAAGCCTTGTCTGCCAATTTTCACCCCGACCTAAAGTAAGCTCCCACTCACATATATTTCGTGCCGAGAGGGGATCTCCTTCTTTAATGCTCCATTTATTACGATTGATACTACCATATTGGATACCATTACTCGGCAACCGGCGCTCCCCTTCATCTGAAGAGTCGGCAACTGTCCACACACCTTCAATAGGGTCATGAATGACTTCTCGTGTTCTCTCTTCCTTACGAATCACCTCTCGTTCCATCACTTCAGCCGTTTCAGGTCGATCAAATGAAATCATTTCCCCATCTCCAGTCTGAGCCGTTCGAACAGGTAGTTCCATTCGTGTATCACCTTCAAATAATCTGAGTGTTACTGGCTTTGGTGACGGCCACGCTGACGGCCAATAGGTTGGCGCTACAGCCACTTCAAGTCGATGCCCCTTTGGAATTTGTTGCCCGAGCGAATCAAGCTGAACCTGAACGTGATATCGTTGATTCGGCTTGAGCTTTTCTGGAAACTCGTGGGAATGACGGTGATTTAAATTCAGCATACCCCAGCTAATTAACGTTGATTCGCCTGTAGGTGCTTTATCCATAAGTCGAACAGCAATCAGTGCGTTCTCTTGGTCACTAGACAGCTCTGCATGAAAGACTGGATGACCTAATAGCTCAATCGTTTCTTCTAATGGCGCTGATGTAAACACAACCGCCTTCCCATTTTCATTACGTTGATCAGCAGGTAAATCTCCTGGCTGGCCAAAAGGACAGAATACACCTGAATAGAACCCATGCTCTTGGACACTCGGAACCACCTCTTCAGACTGTCTCACATCTCGCTTGTTATTGAGTAATCTTCCACTCGAAATCCACCACGATTGCCCATTTACATTTGGTGACGGCCACGATGGATCACCAACCCATTTCCCAGGGCGCTCCTCATACGTCACAGCCGGACGCTCGCTATTTTGTATCCAGGTCATGAGCTTTGGCTCTTCCATAATACCCGTATCTTCATCCTTCAACCATTGATCCCACCAACGCAAACACTCTTGCAAGAAACCAATCGCAGGTTCCGGTGTCGCGACTTCAGGATATTCATGAGCCCATGGTCCAATTAACCCTTTGCTTTCTTTAGGCAAATGCTCCAACAGTCTAAATACAGAATCGGTATACCCATCCTGCCAGCCACTTACTGCAAAAACAGGGATATTTATCTTTGAAAAATCCTCACAAATAGAGCCATGCTTCCAATAATCATCACGACGTTGGTGCTTCAGCCATCCCTCAACGAATGGTGGTGTATTTAAACGCTCATACCAATTTTCCCTCCAGCTATTGCCAACGACTGCTGGGTCCTGGGGGCGTGCATTATAGGCAAACATCGTTGACGCCCACCAAAGCATATCTGAAGCTAGCACATTTCCGCCACGATAATGAACATCGTCAGCATAACGGTCATCAGTTGAACAAAGCGTAATAATCGTCTTTAATGCAGGATGAGCTCTTGCTGCCACTTGCAAGCTATTAAAGCCTCCCCATGATTTACCGATCATTCCAACCGCTCCTGTTGACCATTGCTGTTCAGCAATCCAGCTTAATACGTCCAACGCATCATCCTGCTCCTGCTTTAAATATTCATCAGGTAAGTACTCATCAGAATCACCCGTACCACGTATATCAACACGAATACTCGCATAACCATGTCCAGCAAAGTAAGGGTGGCGAACCGAATCACGAATCGCTGTAAAATCATTTTTACGATACGGAATGTATTCTAAAATGGCCGGTACCGGATACTCATCTGCATCAACCGGTAACCATATCGTCGCAGCTAGCTTTTTTCCATCAGACATCGGAATAAAGATGGAATCAATTTTCTTTATTTCACGTGGAAAATCCGTTTTCACCACTCGTTCATTTGAATCTTTAATATTAAATACCATAACAACCATCCTTTTTATGAAAAACGCGACAGCGTTTTCTATTAAATGCGTCGTGCGCAGTCGTTACAATGGATTGAAGTTATTCTGAAGTGGGGTTCTTTCAGAATAACGTGTCCCGAACGGAGCCGACGCACATCACTGAGTCTGCTTCCGTCTTCTTGATTTCCCCACAGTACTTCTAATCATTTTATACTTTCTTATCTTTTAAAAAGGGTGTCCTTCAAGTTTTCATAAACCTTTAGAGACACCCTTATCTTTATTTTTTCACATACACGTGCTTGTCTTCGTTCTGCTTCAACCATTTCACTAGTGAGACAGAAATAAGAATATACATGATTAATACAGGAACAGCAACGAGTACAGATGTCGTTTGAACGACATTCAATCCTCCTGTCATCGTTAAGCTTATCGCCAATGCTGAAAGGAGAATTCCCCACATTAATCGATGCCAACGAGCAGGCTGTGTTTCTGGTCCTAGCTCTTTGGTTGCCACACTTGCGATAACATAACTAGCTGAATCAAGGGATGTCGCTAAGAAAATAAAGCCAAGAATAACGAACAGAATCGAAACCAATACTGGTAACGGCAATGAATTTAGCACAGCTACAATGACAGCTGGATCACCGGATTCTGCTTGAATACCAACAAGATTCACTTTATCTGATAATTGAAGATCCATCGCATAGCCACCAAAGACTCCGAAATAGACCCAGCTACCAACTGAACCCCAAAGTAACACGTTAAATACGAGTTCACGAATCGAACGTCCTTTTGAAATACGAGCAACAAAGATTCCGATAAACGGTGCTGTCGCAGCAAACCAAGCCCAATAGAAAACCGTCCATGCTTGTGGGAACCCACTTTGATTAATCGGATCTGTGTACAGACTCATCATCCAGAAATGATCAAGCATAATACCTAAGCTATTCGTAAAATACGATAAAATAAATAATGTTGGTCCTACAATAATGACAAAAATCGCTAGTCCAAGTGCCATATAAATGTTCCAATCACTTAATCGACGAATGCCTTTATAGAGACCAAAATACGCACTTGAACTGAAGATAATTGTCCAAACAACAATAATAATAATATTTAAGCCTACTGACGGCTCTAAACCGAATAAATTAGCTAAAACGGCAGAAATCATCGGCACACCTAACCCTAATGACGTACCAAGACCTCCAATCATACTCCAAATAACGAGTACATCAATGGATTTCCCAAGAAAACCATCTGCGTGTTTTCCAAGCACACCTCGGCAGGCAGCACTAATTTTCAATGATGGATTTTTAATGACATAGAAGCTATACGCCATAACGACCGCTGGTAACGCATAGAGCGCCCATGCAGAAATCCCCCAATGAAACAGCCCATAACTAACAGCATATTCCGCTGCTGCATTCGACTCTGCTTCGATTCCAAATGGTGGCCACGTATAATAATAAAGCGGCTCAACAATCGACCAAAACATAATACTTGTTCCCATACTAGCCGAAAACAACATGCCTCCCCAACTGAACCTAGAAAACTCTGGCTTGTCGTCAACGCCTCCGAGCTTCACTCGACTATAACGTCCGACCATTAACCATATTAAAATAAGAAATAACCCAATTGTTAAAAATTCAAATGCCCAATCTAAACGAAATGTAATAGCTGTGAGCATCCCCTCAAGCATTGGCCCAGCTGATTCACGAAAAACAACTAGTAGTACTGTAGCAATGACAATTAATAATAAAGACGGGATAAATATTGACTTTTCTACCTTTGAATAACTCATGCAGTTCACATACCTCCAGTATTTTTATCATTTATTTGAACGCATTCATTTTATGAACATGTTCATTGTGTGACTGTGTTCATAGTAACATAGATAGATATGTTGTCAAATGGAGCATTAAGGAAGACTTACTTAGTCATTTTTAAACTTAGCAGCTTTCTTCAGCATGCAGTAATTCGGTATTTGCTAATTCAGCAATAGCCAAACCATTCTTCTAGTCAAAAACAAGAAAAGGTTGCTTAATAAGGCTTCTCCTTACTAAACAACCACACCATTAAGTCACTTTTGCTAATGTCCAGTTCTTCACCTTAAATCGGCATTCCTCAGATGTAGCAAAAGTTACCTGTTCACTTTCTTTTGTCGGGTAGAAACGAGTTGTAAAGACTTCCGCACCATCATTCATAAATAATTCAATGGACGAGGTATCTACAAATAGGCGCAAATTACGTACATGCTCTAGCTGACATTGACGCTTCTCTATTACCCCATCAACATAGCTTTTACGTTCAAGCGTCAATACTCGTTGCTCGCTCGAATAAATGATCCGCGCAGCATGACGAATCGTCAGCTCAAACCAACCCTCATCGAGCTCCACCTTCTCTACTAACAGCTCAAACGCTTGTCCATACGCTCTCTCAACTTGCTTGACATGATTGTCGAGTACCACTTCCTCCACAACAGCATCACCCTTTCGAAGATTCTCAAGCTCTTTAACTGGAACTTGATAGAGCTTATCTCCCTTGAGCTGTAGCTCGCGCGGAAGCGTCATCGTATGGAGCCATTTATGCTTAATCGTTGGATGCATCTGCTCATCTTGATCAGGGACACTCATCCAAGCAAACAATAGCCGCCTTCCTTGATCATCGGTAGTTGTTTGTGGAGCATAGAAATCGAAGCCACGATCAAGCTCAATAAACTTATTATGCTCATACTTTCCTGCTTTTGGATCAAACGCTCCAACTGTATAACCTGCTTGATAGACATTTTGATACTTCATACCATCCGGCTTTAAGCCTTGGGGGGAAAAGACGAGAACGTCCTTCCCATCAAGGTGGAACAAATCGGGACATTCAAACATATAGCCGAAATCCGTTAATTTCCCTGAGTCCCCTCCTGTAAGCGTTCGAACCCATTTCCAATCTGTTAAATCATCTGATTGAAAAAGGACAATCGCCCCTTTTAGTGCCTCTGTTTGAGCTCCAATAACCATAAAATAACGATCGTCCTGTTGCCAAACCTTCGGATCACGAAAATGCGCTGTAAAGCCGTCAGGAAGTGTAATGACAGGGCCATTCTTTTCAAAATGGATGCCATCACGCGAAGTCGCTAAGCATTGATACGATTCTCGTTCATCATTCTCATTCTTTACATTCCCTGTATAAAATAAGTACAGCTCCCCTTCATGCTCAATCGCACTTCCTGAGTAACAGCCATTTTTTTCAAACCATTCTGCTGGTGTAAGAGCCACCTCTTCATGCTGCCAATTTACTAAATCCTTTGATGTAAAATGACCCCAAAATTTAGCTCCATGACCCGTTTTAAAAGGCATCCACTGATAAAATAAATGATAGGTACCTTTCCATTGAATAAACCCATTAGGATCATTCAACAAACCGACCGGTGGCATAAGGTGATAGTGAAGACGATACGAATCTTGCTCCACCATACTCTTATGCTTAGCCAATTCCTCCGTCACTTTTGCACGTAGCTGTTGATCGCTCGTCATCTCCTCACCTACTTAACCGTTTTTCTACTTCTCTTAATGTTGGTAATGCAGTCATCGCCCCTTTCGTCGATGCAGCTAAACCTCCAGATACCGTAGCGAAATTTGCCATTTCAACCACCTGATCGACAGATAGCGATTTCAAGCTTCCTTCATATTCATGAAGCTGATACAAAATTCCTGATACAAATGCATCCCCTGCACCAGTCGTATCCATTGCTTTCACACTCATAGCTGGTACATGCTTAATTCCATCACTCGTACAAACATAGCTCCCGTCTGCCCCTAACGTAATGAATATAAGCGGAATATCATATTCTTTTAAGCCGTTAAGCCCTTGTTCGATATCCGTTTCACCGGTTATAAATGCTAACTCCTCCTCAGATAGTTTGAGCACATCTGCTTGCGAGAGCATAGATTGAATCGCCGTCCGAGCATGCTCCTCAGATTCCCATAACGCTAAGCGCAGATTTGGGTCATAGGAAACGATCATTCCTTTTTCTCGCGCAAGCTCAACTGCCCGTTTCGTCGCTTCCTTCGCCGGACTCCCAATCAGCGAAATGGAACCAAAGTGAAGTAGCTTATGCGTAGCAAAATCCCCCTCTATCAAATCTGCAACAGAAAGGAATCGATCAGCGCTCGGATTAATATAAAAATCAAAATGACGCTCACCATCCTCAGCATTTGTTACAAAAACGGCTCCTGTACGCACTTCCTTTGAGAATGTTAACTGATGTGTATGTACACCAAACTGCTCTAGCGTTTCTTGTAAAAAGCGCCCTAACACATCATCACCAACCTTCCCAACAAAAGACGAGCGAACCCCTAGACGAGCTACGCCAACAGCCACATTTGCCGGTGCACCCCCAGGACTCTTTTGATACGTCATATTTGTCTGATCCAGCGGAATAAAATCAATTAATGCTTCTCCAAGTGATATAATTCCTTTTCTCATCTATGCATCCTCCTATCATTTGATGAAAATAATCTTACTTTTTCTCTTCATCCCATCCTAACAATAGTGTAGCAATAAACGCTGCCGATAGGGCGATTAAAAAGGCAATCGCATAGTTTAATGGATCTTGAACGATCGCAAACAACGGAACTCCTGTAATCCCGATCCCATTTGCCATCACTTGTGTAAAGACGACATACGCTCCACCAAGAGCTCCACCGATTGCTGCTCCAATAAATGGTCGACGGTATTTTAAATTAACTCCAAAAATGGCCGGCTCCGTAATACCGAGAAAGGCTGACACCGACGCTGGCAAAGCAATCTCCTTCGTTTTCTTCACCTTTGTTTTGAAGAAGACGGCTAATGTCGCTCCCCCTTGAGCAATATTAGCCATTGCCCAGATCGGTAATAAATAGTTTCCACCAATATTAACGAGTAATTCGGCTTCAATCGCATGAAAGCTATGGTGAACCCCCGTTAAGACAATAGTTGAATACAAACCACCGAAAATGAACCCGGCAATCGGCCCCGCTGTTCCATATACAAAATCAAGAAAAGCAGTGATTCCATTACCAAGCGCTCTTCCTAACGGACCAATGACGAGCATCGCTACAAACCCAGTAAAGATAACCGTTAAAAAAGGCGTTAACAGCAAATCCACAACATTGGGAATCACCTTACGAAGACCTTTTTCAATCTTTGCCATCACATAAACGGTTAATAGTACTGGAATAACTGTCCCTTGATAACCAAGCATCTCCACACCAAAACCAAAAAAGTCTAAAGTAGCAGGCTGTGCATCTGAAAGCCCCCACGGATTTAGTAATTCAGGATGTATCATAATTCCACCAATGACCGCACCTAAATACGTATTCCCTCCAAACTCCTTCGCTGCACTATATCCAATTAATATCGGTAAAATAATAAACGATGCCGATGAAAACATATCAAGCAACACAAACAGACCACTCTCAGTGTCTACCCAATTATAGGTCTCCATTAAACCGAGCAAACCCATTAGCATCCCAGCTGCGACAATCGCAGGGATGATTGGCACGAAAATATTAGAAAGCGTTCTAGCAAATCTAGCGAGTGGATTCATTTTCTTTTTCGCTGCATCACCGTGTGAGATAGGCTTCTCTTCATCTTCGCCTATATTGACATCAACAAGAGGAGCAAAGTGTGTAAATACTTTGTTAACCGTCCCAGTTCCAAAAATAATTTGAAATTGGCCAGAGCTTGAAAAAGCCCCTTTCACTCCTTCTAACTCTTCAATCGCCTCCGTATCAATTTGACTCTCATCCTCAATTACTAAACGAAGACGTGTTGCACAGTGTGTCGCACTTACGACATTTTCCTTCCCTCCTAAAAGCGAAACAAGCTGCTTAGCAACTTCATTATAATTCATACGATCACTCCCCCTATTATTCTCTTTTTACACTAGATTTTTAATCCAAACAAAAAAAGACAAGACCTAAAATACATAAAAAGGACAGACGAGTAGCGTAAATTCTGTAAGCCACTCTGTCACTTACGTATTCTAGGTCTTGCCTGCATCACCAGTCACAATCCCCAATATGAAGTTTGGATAATTGAAAACTATTCTACAATAGAATAAAAGCGACGTCAACCACCTCGTTAAGAGTCACTCCGAATGAGCCTTTGAATATGCAAAGCAATGTAAGCAACCTCTGCTGGTGGAAAATTCAGTTCATACTCTTGATTTAAGTATTTGATGACCTCACTTGAATAAAAATAAGACTTTTCATATTTTTTCTGAATTAAAGCGAGCATTTCTTCATCTATAGGTTCAATCTCACTTCCCTTTTGTATACGATTTAATGCAAAGCGCAAATGAGTAATGAGGCGCTGATAATTAATACTTGTTTCTTCGATTGTTACTCCTGCTACTTGTTGTACCTGTTCAACAAAATCACGTAAAATCGTAGCCGTTTGTAATGATTCATTCATCGACGGACTATCCATCTTAGCTGTATGAATGTGCAGTGCAATATGGGCAACCTCATCAAGTGGGATATCAACTTGTAACTGTCGTTTAATTTCCTCCTTTGCCCATAGTCCAATTTCAAATTCTTTTTTATATAGAAATTTTATTTCATTTGTTAGTTTATTTTGAATCGCAAAGCCTTGCTCGATCCTTTCTAAGGCAAATGATAAATGATCTGTTAAAGCAATATGAATATGATCATTTAACGGTGCTTGTAAATGCCCCTCTGCATAGCTAATAATCCGTTCGGCAAGCTCAATATGAGCCTCTGGTAACGTCTTTAATAGCTCCTGGAATTTTTCTGACGACTGCTCATGTAGAACGAAAACTTTTTCAATTTTATGATTTGGGACAATATCATTATTCTTTTTCTGAAAGGCAATGCCTTTTCCCATCACGATCTTCTCACGCGAACCATCGATGACAACGATCGCATTATTATTTAGAATTCGAAAAATTCGCATCCTTTTCCTCCGAGTTTATACTTCCATTTAGTTTATCACGTCCAAAACGCCATGCACAGTCTACGGAGATGATTGAAAAAGTTGATTTCTTCTTTCTAGGCGGTACCCATCTTTTATCACATTCATTCTTCCTACTTTATTCCCGTCCTCAAGCAGACAGAAACTGATTTTTACTTATTCAACCATTTATTAAGTAAGGTCGCACTATATACGTATGATTATTCTCTCTGTAAAATAGTGACTGGTAAAAGTTTCATAACAATGAAATATTTGAATGGAGTGGACATGTTGAATCAGACCGAAATAAAATCTGAAAAGGAAACGATTTATTTCATTTTAAGTATCATCTTTAGCATGATTGTGTATTTGTTCATCCTTATTCTGACACAATTGCTTGGAGTCGCTATTTTACTCGCTATTTTCTTTTTACTTACTTTTTATAACTTTATATCTTTAGGCTTCATTAAAGGAAATGGGGTAAAAATAACCGAATCCCAATTTCCAGACATTCATCAAAAGCTTGTACATTACTGTCAAGAAATGAATATTAAGAGAGTACCAGATATGTTTGTCATTGAATCCATGGGGATCTTAAACGCATTTGCTACACGCTTTTGGGGCAATGACATGGTTGTTATATATTCTGAAGCCTTTGAATTAGCACGTCAACAGAATGAAGAGGAGCTAGACTTTATCATTGCTCATGAGCTAGCCCATATTAAGCATCATCACGTCCGGAAAAGCATCCTGGTCACACCTGCTAGACTCATCCCTATTTTGTCTCAAGCCTATAGTCGTGCGTGTGAGTACACATGTGATCGTGAAGCGACTTACATCATTCAAAATCCTGAAGCGGCTAAACGTGCTCTAACGATACTTGGTGTCGGGAAAATCCTCTTCAAAGATGTCAATACCGTTGCTTACCGTCAACAGATTGAGACGGAGTCCCATGTTGCCGTATGGCTTAGTGAAATCTTCTCAAGCCATCCATTAACACCTAAAAGAATTCAGTCCATCGCCTTGTTCTCAGGGACAACAGACGGCTATGTGTATGAACAGCGAAATGGGCCAATTATTTCTGGGCTAGCGATTTGCTTTGGGATTTACGCGCTCATTCTCATGCTCATTCCAATTGGCTTAACCGTATCTTCCTTTGTATACGGAGACCAATTATCTAGTTCAGTTGATGAAGGAGTAGAGGTTGATCGTGATCCTGGAACTTCTTCACAACCAGCTATATCGACGGTCGAAGAGGATGAACAATATGAGGAGACTTCTGAAGAAGAGTACGAATACGATCGAACTGACTTATTCGATCCTATTCTAATGAGTGATTATAAATTATTAGAGACGCTTATAAACGATGGAGCCGATTTGGAAGAGACGGATGACTTTGGGTATACAGCTTTACAGTACGCCATCCAATTCGACTCACCAACAGCGTTCTATATACTACTTGATGCCGGTGCTGACCCTAATTCGCAAAGCAGCCCAGACCGCCCATTACAAACAGCCATTTTTTACGAAAACGAAATCGCCGTTAGAAAATTAATTGAGTATGGCGCTGATGTCAATATGCTTAATGATTATGATGTCTCTCCACTCGTCTACTCCATTCAATATGAATACTTAGAAATGACAGAATTATTATTGGAGAATGACGCTAATCCTAATTTAATGGCTATGGGGACAACACCTCTTTATTTTGCAATGGAACTCGAAGACTATGAAACGACTTTACTCTTGCTCGATTATGGAGCCGATCCAACTATCGTCGATGATTATGATGAAGACATATTAACGTTAACAGGCTTTGAAACGGCAGAAGATCTCTATGAAGAGATTGAATCTTTTATTAGATAGCTATAAACGGTTCAAGAGGTTGTTCCTTCTTCAACTAGAACATTGAACCAAGGGTACTAAAAAGTTAAAAACCAAACGTTTTCAGTGCCCTTTGGAACAGCCTCTTATTCAGATCATTGATTAACAGCCATTCTGCCAAGTGCGCCCTGTTCATTGATGATATCTTGTAGATCAAATACAGAAATCGGAAACATCGGAAATCCCACTACATAAGGGCTAATTTCATACAATTGGAAATAAATGACTAACGACTTATCAGCCATGTAAAAGTCTTGATCCGGCTGAATGCCAGAAAATCCATCAAGAAGAGGGATATCCCGCTCCTTTATTTGCAGAGCAATCAATTCTGATAGCCTATCAACATAGTTACTCCCTGGCTTAAATAAATCGTGTAGCTGACATAATTGCTTGCTCTCAAGGTCAAACGTCAATGATTGCATCAGTGTCATACCATGTGCAGCTTTTTCATGATACGTGTAATTTGACAGGGATAGGCTAAGTACCTCACGTTGATTGTTTTTCAATTCAAATCGACCGATCATCTCGACAACGGTTGAAGGTGTATCACCTACCTGCTGCTGTTTCATCCTTTCAGCTTCATGGGCAATTCGTTCATTCATCGATTGTTGCCACAAGTGATCAGTCATCGCCATAGCCTGCGGATAGAATATCGACTGATTTTCTCCAATTGTTTTCTCGACAATCATAAATGATAAAGGGAGCCAGCTTAGCATTCATATCACCCTCTGTTTTTAACTAACCTTATTCACAGAGAGGTAAAATCATGAATAGCTCTTTTATATTCAATCTATTTTAATCATGAAGGAAATATTCCTTACGTTCATACTGAATTTGAAATCGTTGACGAATTTATCGCTGAAGATGGCCGAATCTATTTTCAACTAGACGACAACCCCATCAGAAGCATCATTAGTAGTTACGACGAGAATGTGATTCATATTACGAATTATAGTGATACGATGATCGACATATTAGCGGCAGAGGCTTACAAGCTTGAGGAAGAATTAATAGAAGAAGCCTATCACTTCTTTATTAATAACCCTCCCGCGCAGCTTTTAGGAACAGATCCTAATGAATATCGTACTTGGGACGATGCGACAAATTTAGAGCGCGCCATGATTCAAATCGTCTATTTAATTGCACCAGTTTTAAATGAGCTTGATACCATTGCAAATCATGAGCTATATGACCATGAAGCACTCCCAATCTTGTTAGAAGAATTCAAAAAAGTAGGTTCACCAACTACCCTAATTCCTGGTCCGCAGTCTTTACTCGACATTCAGTTGTACGATAACATGTCCGCCGTCCAAATGATGTGGGGCCAATTAGGACAATTTGAAAGCCCAGAGGATAATAGAGAAGAATTTATCGAATACCTTCAACTAGTTCGAGAAGAAACGACCCATCTAGTGGGAAGAGTGAACTATACATTAAGCGAAGAGTACCATAGTCACAGATGTTAATTGACAAACGATCATTCTTTTTATCATCGATTTCCAAGTTGTGTTGCAACTAACTAAGAAATTTTTGCAAAATTCGCTTCAACTGCACGATCTCCTCTTCCTTAAAAGTGGAATCGACGGTGTTTCGCAAGAGGAAGCAGAAGAATTAGTTTCATCCGCTCACCAGGTATGTCCTTACTCACGCGCTATAGCTGGAAATGTTAAGGTTGAATTATCGGCTATAGCCAAATAAAATTATCATTTATCATGTATTCAATGAGAAAAAGAGATGCTCCCATTACACGAATGGAACATCTCTCTTTTCATGATCACTTACTACGTGATTCCCCCTTTAATGCAAACGCTTCAGATAAACCATTGATCAGTTGACACATTATCGTCACATTTATAAAATTGACGTATAACGTGTCATGATTTGTAGAACACTAATGACTGTCACAAAAGTATATAGCTACAGGTAAGGCATTTCTCACTTGCGCAAGTTGTTACATCCTTCATAACGCACTCCCTTTAACTGCATTCTTTAAATCGTTTTATGAACATGATTATGTCATACGGTCTGCCCTAACATGAATCTAATAGGTTATTACTTGACAAAGAACCTATACTATTTGTTAAACTGTTCATAATTAGAATTATTATTACTAAACAAATCGTTTAGTTAGTAATTCTTTCAATCATTATTCATTAGGAGGAAGATGTTAACATGTCTTTAATCGGAACTGAAGTACAACCTTTCAATGCAAAAGCTTACAAAAATGGTGACTTTATTGATGTCACAAACGAGGATTTAAAAGGACAATGGAGTATTTTCTGCTTCTATCCTGCAGATTTCACTTTCGTATGCCCAACTGAGCTTGAGGATCTTCAAAACGAATATGCAGCATTAAAAGATCTTGGTGTAGAAGTATACTCTGTATCAACAGATACGCACTTTACACATAAAGCTTGGCATGATAGCTCAGAAGCCATTGGCAAAATTACTTACACCATGATTGGGGATCCTTCTCAAAAGATCTCTCGTAACTTCGAGGTCCTAGATGAAGAAGCAGGTCTTGCAGATCGTGGTACATTCATTATTGACCCAGATGGTGTGATTCAAGCAGTTGAAATCAACGCTGGTGGTATCGGTCGTGACGCAAGTATTCTTGTTAATAAAATCAAAGCTGCACAATATGTGCGTAATAACCCTGGTGAAGTTTGCCCAGCGAAATGGGAAGAAGGCTCTGAAACACTTAAGCCAAGCCTTGACCTAGTAGGAAAGATTTAAGGGAGAATATTAAATGGTACTTGAAGCAGAAATTAAGCAACAGTTAGATCAATACCTTCAACTATTAGAAGGTGATATCCTCCTTAAGGTAAGTGCAGGATCTGATGACATATCAAAGGAAATGCTTGCATTCGTAGAAGAGCTAGCTGACATGTCATCGAAAATTAGCGTCTCAAAGACGGAATTAAAGCGAACACCAAGCTTCAGTGTCAACCGTGTTGGAGAAGATACAGGCGTAACGTTTGCTGGTATCCCGTTAGGACATGAGTTCACTTCGCTAGTGCTTGCACTCTTACAGGTAGGCGGAAGACCTCCAAAGGTTGACCAAAGTGTTATTGATCAAATTAAAAAAATCGAAGGTGAGTACAACTTTGAAACGTATGTCAGCCTAAGCTGCCATAACTGCCCAGATGTTGTCCAAGCTTTGAATATGATGAGTGTTCTTAACTCAAATATTACGCACACAATGATTGACGGTGCTGCGTTCAAGGATGAAGTTGAGAGCAAAAACGTCATGTCGGTTCCTTCGATTTATCTAGAAGGTGAATTCTTCGGTGGCGGTCGTATGACCCTTGAAGAGATCCTTGCAAAAATGGGATCTGGAGTCGATGCAGCTGAGCTTTCTAACAAGGAGCCATTTGATGTTCTTGTTGTTGGTGGGGGTCCTGCTGGCGCAAGTGCTGCTATTTACGCAGCACGTAAAGGCATTCGTACAGGAATTGTAGCAGAGCGCTTCGGTGGACAAGTCCTTGATACGATGAGCATTGAGAATTTCATTAGCGTGAAGAAAACAGAAGGCCCTAAGCTTGCTGCGAGCCTTGAAGAGCACGTGAAAGAGTATGACATTGACATTATGAACCTACAACGGGCAAGCAAGCTAGAAAAGAACGACTTATTCGAGCTTGAGCTTGAAAATGGTGCTACCCTTAAGAGTAAGACTGTCATCATTTCAACAGGTGCTCGTTGGCGTAACGTCGGTGTTCCTGGGGAACAAGAGTTCAAGAACAAGGGTGTCGCATATTGCCCACATTGTGATGGACCTTTATTCGAAGGGAAAGATGTTGCCGTTATTGGTGGTGGTAACTCTGGTATTGAAGCAGCGATTGACCTAGCTGGTATCGTGAAGCATGTGACAGTGCTTGAGTTTATGCCCGAGCTGAAAGCAGACGAGGTTCTACAAAAGCGTCTATACAGCCTTCCGAACGTAACAGTTCTAAAGAACGTTCAAACAAAAGAGATTACTGGTACAGACAATGTCAATGGGATCTCCTATATTGAACGTGATACAGAAGAAGTGAAGCATATCGAATTGCAAGGTGTATTTGTTCAAATCGGCCTAGTTCCTAACACTGAGTGGTTAGGCTCTGAAGTGGAACGAAACCGTATTGGTGAAATTGTCATCGATAAGCATAATGGCACAACCGTACCGGGCTTGTTCGCTGCTGGTGATTGTACAGATAACCCTTATAATCAAATCATTATTTCAATGGGCTCAGGTGCGAATGCATCATTAGGTGCATTTGATTACTTGATTCGAAATTAATTAAATGCTCTTACTAAAAAGTCCGAAAAGGTTAAGTTGACCTTTTCGGACTTTTTGTCTACAAAAATTAAAATAAGCGATTAGTCCTTCATTTTAAAACCTTCCTCTATTATGTTCCATGTATCCTTAAATGAATTAGAGCAAATGTCTTATGAACCTCAACTATATGATCCAGATAACTTCTAACACAATAAAAGGGGATCAAAGCATTATTACAATCGGCTCAAGAGCGAATTTCATCATTAGGTGCATTTGATTACTTGATTCGAAATTAAATCAATGGATAAAAAGAATGTCTCCACTCCATGCTGGGGCATTCTTTTTTCTATGAATTTTAAATTTGAGACTTTCCACTTTCTTTTTTTATCATCTTATGTCATTATAAAAGACAATGATAATCATTATCTTTTGTAAGAACCTATACATTCTCATTTAAAGGAGTTCAATTATAAATAGAGGAGTGATATCAATGAGGACCCTTTCAAGCCTTGCAACAACGATAAGAGAGCGCCGCTCCATTAAAGCCAATTATTTAGATAAGCCTATCTCGAAAGAACTAATACACCAATTATTAAACACCGCCATTTGGGCACCTACTCACGGATTACGAGAGCCATGGCGATTTATTTTTGTACCAACAGAGCACAAAGAATCCTTTGTACAAAAATTAGTTACAACTTTTCCTAAAGAGCTGCAAAAAAATAGGGAGAACTATTTCAGACAACCAGCTGCCTTTCTTATCGTTATTATGCAAGAGGACCCTAGACAAAAGCAGTGGGAAGAGGACTTTGGCGCCGTTAGCTCCCTCATTCAAAACTTTCAGTTACTTGCTTGGGAGCAGCAGTTAGGCGTTGTTTGGAAAACAAACCCTCACATATATGACCCTAAAGTACGAGAATTACTAGGAGTTAACCCCGGAGAGAAAATTGTAGGCTTCTTACACTTAGGCTATTTTGACGAGGCTCCGACCGGTGCAGCTCGTACTCCCGTAGAAGAGAAATTAACGATTTATGAATAATCACGATAACATTGAAGATGTGTCAAATAGACTCAATGACACATCCTCCTTGAAATGGACAGATTTGGCACTTTTCAACATCAAATAAGTATCGGACTCGTGGATTCGTATCTTTCCCTTTTCGTTCATCATATTTTTTGTGAGTAGCCATATGTCCAGCTTTACAAGCATACATACCGGCATCTTTATTAAATTCGAATTCATTTGATATCATTCGATTCACCTGCATCTACATCTATGTACGACCTAAATAATAAAATAAAATGACAGGGAAGTGTTTGATAAAATGAAACGTCAAACTGTAGATAAAAGGCCTTTGAGTCTCATTTCTCAAAGGCCTTTTTAGGCTATTTCTCTTATTTTCATTGAAGAGTAGGGAATGTCTATCTTACCTCTCAACAAAGCGGACGGGATGGGAGGGCCGACTCCTGCAGGAGGGAAGGGCAGGTTGAAATCCACCGGCGCAGCCGGTTAGTTCAACGCCCGCCTGCGGAAAGCGTGCCCCCCATCCCGGGAGCGAGAGCAAAGCTCCCTTTCAAGACCGAAGTAAACGAGCACTTTTTCAGTGGCCTCGTTTTTCTGTTACAAAGGAGAAATGTATCCTTATGGCGAATCGTTACTATGATGAAACGTGAAGAAAAGTTTAGAGGTATATCGAAAAGGAGGCTTTGATACACATGGAAAACAATCATGAACTAGCTCTTTCGGAAATAAAGCAGCTTTTACAAAGTAATAATCAAATTGAAACGTTAAAAGCAATGAAAGCCATTGGATCAAAAGGCGAGCAAGCTATTCCTATTTTGAGAGAAACGATTAGAAGCAACGATGACCTTTCGTTAAAAACAATCGCTGTCGTTGTAGTAGGTGAAATAGGAAAAGGTGCTATCTCAGCAGTGCCCGATTTAATCACTCAACTTAAAGGTACAGACGAGCAACTACGAATGGCTGCAAGCCTTAGTTTAGTTCGAATCGGAAAAGGAAGTATCTCTCATTTAAAAGACACTCTCTTACAAACAGAGGATGAAAACACTCTTTTTTGGTGCAGTTGGGCATTAGCTCTGATTGATGCAAGTGAGCTATCAAAAGAATCGATTTCAATTCTTATGCACAAAGAAAAACACACTGACAATATAATTGAAAAAACAGCCTCTCAAGAAGCTTTAGCTAAGGTGATAGGTAACACCTTAAAATAGTACGAACGTTTATTGCGACAAATAACCACTATCACCGTTGCTTCTAATAAATAATTAGGGCACAGCAAAAAGCATAAGCTGCCATTTGGCAGCTTATACCTCCTGCAAGATGCGTCTTTCTTCATCAGCATCTTCCTCTTTATTCACTAGTTCAAGTGTCTGAGCTGCTGAATCACGAAGGTCACCAATCAGGTCTGCACGTTCACTTAACGTTCCTCCATATGAAGGGATCATTTCTTTTAGTTTCGGCTCCCATTCTTTAATTTGTTGTGGAAAGCATTTCTCAATGACCTCAAGCATAACGGAAACAGCAGTTGAAGCACCTGGAGAAGCACCTAGTAAGGCCGCAATTGAACCGTCATCAGCATGAATCACTTCCGTACCAAATTGCAATGTCCCTTTTCCAGCATCCGTATTCTTAATCACCTGTACACGTTGACCGGCTACTAGCAGCTCCCAATCCTCGCTCTTAGCATGTGGAATAAATTCACGTAACGCTTCCATACGTTGCTCTTTTGACAGCATCACTTGATTAATTAAATATTTCGTCAATGCAAAATTTTTCAGTCCTGCCGATGTCATCGTCGATACATTATTCATTTTAATCGACATAAATAGGTCAAACAAAGAGCCTGTCTTTAAAAACTTCGGCGAAAAACCAGCAAACGGCCCAAAGAACAACGATTCTTTCTTGTCAATCAGCCTTGTATCAAGGTGAGGGACAGACATTGGTGGTGCCCCGACTGGCGCTTTACCATATACCTTCGCATAATGCTTTTCAACAATTTCTGGCTTCTTACACACTAAAAATAATCCGCTTACAGGAAATCCACCGATTCCTTTCCCTTCAGGAATACCTGATTTTTGCAACAAATGTAAGCTTCCTCCACCAGCTCCGATAAAGACGAATTTAGCTGTACGACGTTCACTCACACCTGTATCCAGGTTACGTACCTTTAGTTCCCAAGCACCGTCATCTGTACGTTTTATATCGTCAACACTGTGTTTATAGTTTATTTGAACGTTTTCACTTTCTAAATGGTTAAATAACTTACGCGTTAACGAACCGAAATTCACATCGGTTCCAGTTTCAATTTTTGTCGCCGCCATTGGTTGATCCACTTTACGATCTTTCATCATAAGTGGAATCCATTCTTTCAGCTGCTCGGGATCATCAGAAAACTCCATCCCTTCAAAGAGTGGATGGTTTGATAACGCTTCAAATCGCCTTTTTAAAAACAATACATTTCGTTCCCCTTGAACAAAGCTCATATGAGGCAGCTGCATAATAAAGTCTCGCGGATTTTGAATGAGATTACTCTTAACAAGATAAGACCAAAACTGCTTCGAAACTTGAAACTCTTCATTTACTTTAACCGCTTTACTAATCTCTACGGAACCATCTTGTTGTTCCGCGGTATAGTTAAGCTCACATAATGAAGAATGCCCTGTGCCTGCATTGTTCCATTCGTTAGAGCTTTCCTCTCCTGCGCTTTCGAGCCTCTCAAACACTGTAATCTCCCAATCTGGAGCTAACTCTTTCAACAGTGACCCCAAAGTTGCACTCATAATTCCAGCACCGATTAAGATAACATCTGTCTTCGTTTGTCTGTTGCTCATTTTTACCTTCCTTATCCCCTAAGATTTACAGAAAG
Organism: Halalkalibacter sp. AB-rgal2; assembly: GCF_041821005.1. Lineage (NCBI taxonomy): Bacteria > Bacillati > Bacillota > Bacilli > Caryophanales > Bacillaceae > Halalkalibacter > Halalkalibacter sp. AB-rgal2. Next base: position 34,360 of record NZ_JBGUAV010000006.1, on the reverse strand, counting down.
GATGTAAGGAGTTCCTACAAGCCAGGGAGCGACCTAATCCCACATCATTTCTGGATCAAATATACACTTATACCCTAGTGTATCACTATTATTTAAAAAATTAAAATGTTTATTTGTGGTTATCGTGTTGTCATAGAGTTCCACTTCATTTTTAGTAGATCATCAAATGTTTAAAAGCTGATGCAAATATGATACTAGCTCGGTACGATTCTTCACACCTAATTTCTCATAAAGCTTACTGCTGTAATTTTTGATTGTACCTATTGATAAATAAATTTCTTCTGCCATACGTTGATTGGAATATCCTAATGCCATTAAATGCAACATTTCTTCTTCTCTCTCATTTATATATATACCATGTTCTTGTAATTGTTCTTTTATTCTAACGCTCATCTTATGCTGATTGCTTAATTGCTCCATCAATTTCATTTGAACCGATTGAGGGAAGACCATATGGCCATTTAACACTCTTTCCATTGATAAAATAAGCTCGTCGATTTCAATATCCTTTAAGACATACCCAGCTGCGCCTAACCGCATGGCTTCTAATATGTACTGATCATCGACAAATGTTGTTAGCATAATGACAGGAGCCATACATTCCATTTTCTTTAGCTCCTTCAATGTCTCAAGTCCATTCATTTCTGGCATTTGAATATCTAACAAAATTAAATCAATCTTCTCTATTTGGATCATGTCTAATAGATGGACCCCATTCTTTGCTTGTATGACGACTTGAAACCTCTCTCTAAGGTCAAGCATCGTAGCTAACCCTTCTCTAATAAGCGCTTGATCATCAACTATAGCGACCTTTATCGGATGTTCCATGATGCCCTCTCCTCTCTGCTTCAGTATCTCTAGACAATAATAACTGAACTCCTATACGGCTCCTCATAATACCACAACTAATTATCTTAAAATGTTGAAAAAATTTAATAATTGATTGGTTATCGTACATCATGTAGCTTACTTTCATTTTACATCGTTCGCTATGTTTATCAAGAATAGGAATAAACTTTGTAGTAGCCTTTTCTGATTTGCGTCGTTACATAGACCAAAGTGGTGTACACAGAACAGCGCCATCCGCGCGGTCACATTCAACATTCTCGACGGAACGTCATTCCGTTATTTTCTTGATACAACCTTTTTTGCCTTCCCTTCCGGATCCTCAATCCTCTATTTAACCATTGTCGCTTCGCATTTCTCTATTTTGGGTGTATTAGCGGAATGACGTTCCACTTCGAACGAATAAACGGCGTATTTCTTCCATTTAACGGAATGACGTTCCATTTGGTAAAGGAAAAACGCTCAACGCCGATACTACAGCCTAATACATTTACACCTTCATGCTTATCTCCTAATTTTGCTTCTATTAAAAAATCCATGTTTCACTATGCAAAACACTAGTGAAACATGGATCATCCAGATTGTTATTTGCTTATTCTAATAAAAATTAACGTGACTTAACCGAATGTTGTCTACGATAGCCGATAAAGAGAATACCTCCAAATACAAGCAAGAAAATCCCCATTAATAAGTAATTAAACATAGAAGTAGCTGTTTGTGGTAATGCATCGCCATCACTAGCACCTTTGCCGGTTCCGTCGCCATCCCCGGGACCTTCACCATCTCCTGGGCCTTCACCATCTCCTGGACCTTCACCATCTCCTGGGCCTTCACCATCTCCTGGACCTTCACCATCTCCTGGGCCTTCACCATCTCCTGGACCTTCACCATCTCCTGGGCCTTCGCCGTCTCCTGGGCCTTCACCATCTCCTGGGCCTTCACCATCTCCTGGGCCTTCACCATCTCCTGGGCCTTCACCATCTCCTGGGCCTTCACCATCTCCTGGGCCTTCACCATCTCCTGGGCCTTCACCATCTCCTGGGCCTTCATCTTCTTGACAAACTTCCATCGTACTATTCTCCAACGTAATATTTCTAAAGAAGACGTCCTCACCACATGGACTTTCAAGAATAGAAGAATCACGCATCGTTAAATCTTGCATCAGAATATCTCTTGTATTCGGCATATCTGCACGTGCTGCAATCCGAATGCCACTAGATCCTTCAACAATCCCGCCGTTAATCGTAATACTAAAGCTGTTTTCAATTAGCATCGCGTTATTCCCTGTGTTCTTAATATCAACGCGCTCAATGACAGCTCCACCACTTCGGGACACACTGAAAATACCTCTACCGCCTCCACGAGCAACGACTTCATTAACAAAAACATTTTTCGAATACTCATCATCAATATTCCCATTTCGATTGGCCATCCGGAACGCTGCATACCCCGTACCTGTTCCTGCGCCAAATCCATAGACCGTATCCACCTCAGCATTAATTGTGTCATTTAATAGCACGCCAGCATATCCGGTATCAACTGCTGTCACGACACCAATCTTAATGCCATCAACTCCATACGTTTCCACACCATGATCGCTCGTTCCAGATACGTAAACGTTATCAATTTGGACATCACGAACGCCATACACACTATCATCATCACGACTATCAATTCGGATACCCAAACCACCATCTAGACGTAAGTCAATATCACCTAGGTGAACATTTTCAGATGTACGAACGAAAATACCAAAGTTCGGAGTACCTGTTACACTCAGTTTGGGAATCGATACATTCTCAGCGTGCATGACACGTACTGCCGCATCTTGATATCCATAACTGAAACCGTCACCTGTCCCTTCTACATGAATCGTTCCATTTACTTCAAACAACGTATGACTCGGTAGTTCAACCGACTGATCACCTTGAATCGTACCAGAACCATGAACAACAACCTTCTCTTGCGTCGTACGTTCAGGCGTTAAGCTATCGACCGCCGCCTGCATCGCTTCATACATGTTATCTCCAGAATAGACAACTTCTTCCCCATTAACCGCTTCCCAACCATCATCAGTTTGGAAAACTTGAGCATCATACGAATCATAATCAGGTGTTTCTCGCGACTGTGTTTCCCTTTCTTGCGCGACAATCATTTCTGATGATTCCGAAATTCCACCAGCATTTACAGCCTTTACAGCATAGTAATATGGATTCGTTGAATAAATATCCTCATCCGTAAACGCTAGCTCACTCGTCATACCAATTAGCTCATATGAATCTTCTACATGAGGAATCTGATCTTGTTGAAAGCGCGTTCGATAGACATAATAACGTTCTGCCTCATCTACTTCATCCCATGAGAACGTCACCTTTTCCTCTTCCACCACTTCGCCAAGCTCTAGACCTTGTGGACGATTAGGTGCAGAAACGTCTTCATCGACCATCGTCACCGTTACTTCATTACTCGGCTCCGTATCAACATTTAAATCCGTTTTAGGTGTAACCACATATGTGTACGTATAGCCGAGCTCTGGTGCCTCGTCTTTGAAGCTTGATTCAGATGTTTCACCAATTGATGTAAAACGGTCCTGTCCCTCTGCTCTTCGAAACACTTCATATGAATGTGCTTCTTCCATGCTATCCCACGTTAAATGAACGTAAGAGTCTTGTCCAAGAACTACCTCAGATACCTCTAAGCTCGTAATCATTAAAATAGGAATGATTTCTACTGCATTAATACGTGAATCATCAAAGAATTGAATGACTAATTGACCATCCGTCACCTCAACATTATCATCATATGTGATATATTGTCTTGGAGCCGTTACTTCTCCACCTTTTACCTCACTATCTTGAATAGAATAGCTTGTCGTATTCTCATCCCATTCAGCCCCCGTTGTAATGAGAACTTTGTAATGTCCATTCGGAACATCGGCTTTAAAACTGTTATCACCAGCTGTAACAAAATCTCTTGTTAAATTATTTGCCTGATCACGTGATCCAGCTACGCTATCAAGTCCGTATCCAAGATCACTGTCATAGACCGTCGTTTCTGATACTTTGGTATACCCTTCTGCAATAGGGCTTGTCTCTGTCCCTAGATCGAACTTAAACGCAAGTGGCTCATCAGAGTCTTGCTCCGTAATTTCAATCGCATTAATACGTGCCCAAGCATCCCAAAACTCAATTGTAAGCTGACCATCCGTTACGGTTGCTGTATCTTCATACGTCCTAAAATGCCCGCCATTCGTAGGGTAGCCACCTTGATCTTCCCCACCTTGGATTCGATAGCTCGTCGTATTGAAATCCCAATTCGATCCCGTAATAATGACAACATCGTAATCACCATTAGGTAAATCAACCATAAACGTGTGACCGCTCGCTAAAACGAAATCTCTACGTAAATCGTCACCTTGATCTTCAGCGTTTCCTTCATTCACTTCTTCAAAACCATATCCCTGATCACTCGTATATTTAGTCAAATCTGAAACCTTTGTAAAGCCGCCCGCAACAGAGCTTGTCTCTGTTCCGAAATCAAAGCTTAATTGAGGACGTTCCTCTTCATTTGTAGCAGCTACTGCCGCAATTCCACTCGTCGAAAACAAAGAAAAAATTATCACAAACACCATAAAAATCGATAGCTGTTTACGCTTTTTCATCTAATCGCTCCTATAATTTTTTATTTTTACTTTTAACAAATTGAAAGCGCTGTCATAACCGGGTAATCACATCCCTCCTCACTCATCCTCACGATTCTCGATGCCCAACATCGCTATGTATGTAGGTGATTACTTAAATTGTGAATGATTATTGAATAATTGTCTTGTCTCAGATTGAGGTTATTGGATGAATTTTTGACTGAGAGTGAGGTTTATCTGTTTTTATTTATGATTCATGTCGTTTCATAAGGAAAATACATCAATTAAAACAACCAATCCCAATAAAACAAAAGGTATATGCTCATAAAACCAAATATCTTACATGAAAACTACCTGCCCGTAATATTGAGTGAATTTTCAATCTTTTTATTATCTAAATTTTGATTTTATGTTACAGTTATCCATATCATACGAGAAAGCGAGTGATTCTTATGAATAGGAAAAAACCTATATTAATTCAAATAAAAGTGAGGTATGGGAGGGACAATTTAGCTTTTATCTAGAACCCTTCCATGAATAAAAACCAAATACGGAGGGTAACTGATATGTCATTTAGTTATTATGGTGAACTTTGCACGGAGCTTTACAATTTAACCAAAAAGGTCGGACAGCCTTTAGGTGGGGATATAGAATATTACCGTGAGAGACTTCAAGATTGTAAAGGACCTATCCTTGAAGCAATGGTAGGTTCAGGACGTGTGATTATTCCACTTTTAGAATCTGGTCTTAATGTAGATGGGGTTGACTACTCTCCTGAAATGTTGGCTTCTTGCCGTCAACATTGCAAAGATCGAGAATTAAAACCAAATTTATATGAATCAAATTTACTAGAATTCTCTTTATCAAATAAATATGAGGCTATTATCATTCCTGCTGGATCCTTCTTATTAATTGAAAAACGAGACGAATCCATTGCCGTATTGAACCGTCTTTATGAGCTTCTTTTACCAGGTGGAAGATTAATGCTTGACCTTTTTCTCCCCAACCAATTTGAGATTGATGGGAAATTTTCAGGAACATCAGCCTTTAGCTTACCAAACGGGGACATGATTACAATGGAAGAGAAACTAGTCGAAGTTGATTTTTATAATCAATACAAAGTTTCCTATTATAAGTATGAGAAATGGCGTGAAGGACAACAGATTCAATCCGAATTACAGCGTTTTGCTTTACGTTGGTACGGCATCGAAGAATTTAAGCTAGTGTTGGAAGGCATCGGTTTTTCAGAGGTGGTAATATCAGCAGATTTTAAATACGGTACGCAACCAACAAATAGCACACAGAAATTCGCGTTTGAAGCTATTAAAAAATAAACTATGAATGTGATACCAATCAAACCCTAGCCGTTTAGACGGAAAAGGGGTTGATTGGTATTAATGTTACGTGGCCTCAATAGTGATCATTTCTAATTCATTATAGCCCCATTGCAGTTTAAATTACGGAATAAGGTACGTACACAGTATGATTTGATTCTGGATCAGTCATGATATTAGCTCTAATTCGAAAAACGTTACGAAGCATTTCTGGTGTAACGACTTCAAGCGGTGGGCCGCTACTATAAATCCGTCCATCCTTTAAGACAATAACCCGATCGGCATACGCTAGCGCCTGATTGATATCATGCAATACCATTACAACCGTCTTTCCTTCTTCTCGGTTAAGTGAAGTGATCAGGTTCAATATATTTAGTTGATGGTGCACATCCATAAAAGTAGTCGGTTCATCTAATAGAAGTATTTCTGTCTCTTGAGCAAGTGCCAGAGCTAACCAAGCACGTTGGCGCTCCCCACCTGACAGCTCATTCAAATATTGATGCTGAAGAGGTAGAAGGCTCGTCCGCTTTAAGGCATTATGGATCGCTTGATGATCCTGCTTACGAAGCATCTTTAATGCCCCTGCATGCGGAAATCGACCTTGCTCAACTAGCTCATAAACGGTCATGTCAAGTGTCTCGTTAATTTGCGAGAGCATAGCCATTTTCTTAGCGATGTTTCGATTCGATTGAGCGGCAATATCTTGACCGTCAAGATAGATTGATCCTTTCTTAGCAGGTAGTAATCTACTTATTGTTTTTAAAAGGGTCGACTTTCCGCTTCCATTAATACCTAGTAAAACGGTAATCTCACCTTCCTTCATTACGGCATTAATATCCGTTAAGATAGCTCTATCGCCATATGAAAAGGAAAGCTCCTTTATTAACATTTTGTCTGAATTCATATCAACCCCCCCTTTTCACTACATGTTTGCGCAGAATATAAAGAAAAAATGGTGCCCCTAGTAAAGCAGTTATAGCACCTGCAGGCAATTGAGCCTCTTGATTAAATGATGGGATGGGTACAGCCACGATTAAATTCTGAGCAATAAAGTCAGAACCTGCTAGTATTAGAGCTGAAATCAAAATGCTTAATGGAAAGGCCTTACGTGCATCCTCCCCAACAAAGCGTTTAGCAAGATGTGGCCCTATTAAGCCAATAAACCCGATAGCTCCTACTACTGATACCGCTCCTGCGGTCAGGATAGCTGAGAGCCCGAGTAATAATAGACGTGTTTTCTTAACAGGCAAGCCTAAAAGAGAAGCTTGTGTATCACCTAACCTTAATCCGTTCGTTAAACTAGCTGATAGTAGCCCAAGCGTAATCCCGATTAAAGCAAATGGGAGAATAATATACACATGAATCCAAACTCTTCCATTTAAAGAGCCAATAACCCAAAGTAGAACACTGCCCATTGCCTCCTGTCTTGTTAATAGGATAAAGGACGTAGTCGCTTGAAGGATGGAGGATATCAAAACACCAATTAATGCAATTTGTACGTCTCCATTACCTGCTTTATTACTTATATAAAACACCAACAGCGTAGCAATTAAACCACCGATACAAGCAAATACAGGTAATACACTTGAAGTTGTTAAGTATGACGGGGCCATTGTAATAGCTAAGACTGCAGCTAACACACTACCACTGGTCACCCCGATAATACTTGGCTCTGCAAGTGGATTTTTCGTAATACTTTGCAAAATAACACCAGCCAAACCTAGCATGGAGCCTGCAAGGACAGCAATAATGTAGCGCGGGAGGCGGAGCTGCATGACGATTCGTTCTACGACAGGATCAGCTTCATCACCTTTGAAAATAAACAAAAACTCAGTTAATGATATAGACGTTTTTCCAAAAAGCATCGTCGCCATTCCAATAGTCAAAATACTGATAACTAGTAAAATGGAAATTAGCCATTCTTTAGAACGATATAGTTGCCTCATGTTCTCACACTCCTTCTGTAAAGGAGTACTAGAAAGAGACTACCACCAATAATAGTCGTCAACAAACCTACTGGTAGCTCCACTGGATAAAATAATATGCGCATTAACAAATCCCCTGTTAGAAGAAGTAATCCACCTAATAGCGCTGTTATTGGTAAAACAATTGCAGCATTTGATGTACGAAGCAACCGTTTTGTTAAATGTGGTGTAATTAAAGAAATAAATCCGATAGGACCACAATTAGCTACTACAACTGCTGTTAAGCCTGCACTTATTACAAGCAATAGAATTTTCATTGTAAGAACCGATGCTCCTCTGCCTACCGCCGCTTCATCTCCTAAGCGAAGAACATTAAGACTTCTTGCACTCCCTAATGCCAACGGGACAAAAATAATGAACCACGGAAGCAAATGCGATACATGGCTCCAATTTCGAGCAGACAAACTTCCAGCCAAATAAAAAAACAATAACCCTATTTGGTTTTCTCTCCCTAAAGCAATAATAATGATAATAAGTGCATTTAAAAATGCTGAAACAGCTGTACCAAGTAGAATGATACTTCCTTTCTTGAATGTGCTTTTGGCACTTGCTATAACGAACCCTCCTGCAATAAGACCACCTAAAAGTGCTAGAAATGGCTGTACTGTAAATAGCACTGGTAAACCAAACACAGTCATACAGGCCATTACAAAAGATGATCCTGCCGTCACACTAATTAATTCAGGTGTGGCAAGATCATTTTGGAAAGTGTCTTGTAGGATATGCCCAGCTAATGCAAGCATCATCCCAGCCATAATCGCTATAATCGATCGAGGCATCCGAATCTCCCAAACGACAATCCGATGAATCTCCAAATCATATTGATTAGTTAGAACCTGACCTAATGTAGCCAAATCTAGCGTTGGTTCGCCCATTAGCAATGACAAAATAAATAGACAGATGATACATAAAAACAAGAATGCCCCTATATAAATTGATTTGTGGATTTTCTTGTTTTTCATTTTTTATGATTCCAAATCTGGATACATAAGTTCCATTGCCTCATTTAAAATAATCGTTAACGACCCGAGACCCCGTCCATTCGCCCAAATATTCGTTCGAACTTCATAGACATTATCCGTTTTTACAGCGTTTAGCTCTCCCCAAACAGGATTACTTGACAATTGCTCAGATAAATAGGGGGCATCATCCCCGAAACGAAAAGTTTCCAAAAATAAAACATCTGGATCTTCCTTCAAGATCTCTTCTAAAGATAGCTGCGCACTCCCATCACTATGATCGGTCGTCCAAGGGTAATGTGCTATTTGTGCGATCATAGAGCCGACAACAGATGTTTGCGTATCTACACCAAAATTAGTATCAGATCCATACATAATTAATGCGGTTCGTTTTTCCGTTACACGATTCATTTGCGTTTCCAGATGCGCTTCAAATGTCTGAACAGCCTGTTCTGCCTCAGTCTCTCTATCAAGAGCCTGTCCTAACTCCATAATAAATTTGATCGAATCCTCATACGTCTCAGGTGATACAATATACAGTGGTATTTCATCTCCGAGAGCCTCTCTAATATTCTCGTGTACGCCTCCTAACCCGATCACAAGATCAAGCTCTTGTACAAAGATATCTTCCACATTTGGTTCAAAGAACGAACCCCCAATCTTCGGAATAGACGCTGCTTCATCACCATAAAATTCTGGTTCACCTGTAATACCGTCACCTGCTACAGCAGCAGGAGTAAGTCCCAGTTGCTTTAACGTATCTACACATATTTCAGTTAAGCATCCGACCTTCTCTGGTGGTAAATGGAATGTCAACTCTGTCCCCAAGTCATCTATTAATTTTACTGATTCACCTTCTCTATCCAATTCAGCATCATTCGTAGTAGAAGTCGAACAAGCAGAAAGAATGATAGCTAGACATACACAAAAAAATAATTTTCGATTGATCATTTTAAATTCTCCTCCGTTTTTCAAATCGTAACAATTACTATTTAAATAGTAATTTAGTTATATAAATATGTAAAGCTAATTGCTTAGTTGTTCGGATCATCTAAAAAACCACCGGACTCTTAGGCAGCCAACCTATTCCCGGTGGTTTTTCTTGTTCTTCGTTGATTAAACTTTATTTTAAAGCGACACTATTCACTTAGCTGATTCTATATTAAATCCACCTTCTAGTCGAAGCCTTATACCTCTCATATTCCGCTCCAAACGTTTCGTTTAACGCATTCTCCTCATGCTTAATATACCATCGGTCTGTCACAATTAGAAACAATAAAACAAACATAGCGGGAGAAGCCGCACCCAATACGACAAGCAAGCCTACTAACGCAATCAAAAAGCCTACATACATTGGGTTTCTACTATATTTGAACAAGCCTTCCATCACTAATTGATCTGGCTTTTTGAATGTATGAATGTTAGTCCGACGTTGGCGAAATGTATTCGAACCCCATGTAGATACGGCTAAGCCTGCCACCACAAGAACCACTCCCGTTAGATTATAAGGCATCGAAATCCATAAATAATATGGGTAATACATTCTTAACAGCACCATACCAAGACAACAAATGAGAAATAAACGAGGTGGTAGTAGAACCTTCATAGACGATTCCCCCTTGTAGGATTTACTACTATTTTAAAAGGATCATGATTGAGTGCATTAACATAGGTTAAGATTGAATAGTAGTCCTTCAAATCAAAAAAGCTTGATAAAGGCACGGTATGCACCTTTTATCAAGCAAATGGTAAACACTAATCCTTCACTAGCTTTCCATCCATTACTTTCGGCAAGCTCTCAAACTCAGGAACATCAACAACATATACATTGCCGTATCCCGTACGGTCACTCGTAAACAGTACTTTCGATCCATCAAAGGTCAACCGAGGGTGGACATGAACCTGCTGAACTTGAAAGCTTCCGCGATGCTTACATAAGACACGCGGTCCTTCCATGCCAAAAGTGGTTTTCCTCCATAAGAAAATACAATCCTGGTACCTTTCGCCGTGATAAGCGCTCGCTTGTTGCCCATCTCCTACAATAAGAGTAGCGCCATTGGAATGGATGTGCATATTCTGGTATGGAAATTCAAACTCCTCTGACGTGCTATTATCATATTTCGCATAACCTAGAAATTTGCCATCTTTACGATCAAGCGAATCAGTAAAGCCATGATAGCCAATATGAATTCCATCTGCATGCCAATACTCATGACCGGCATACTGGTTCGGCTCTCCTTCTCTTATTTTCCAAACTTCTCCTGTCTCAACATTCATTGCCCATATACGATGGTCGACCTTCTCCCATGGCCCTTCATGACAAAAGCTAATCATATGCGATTGTGTCGGTGACGCATTCACATGTCCGATCCAACGTTTTTCTTCATGAATCACTCTAGCTTCTCCCGTTGCAAGCGTCAGCAAGTAAATTTGACAATGAGGTCGTGCCGCTTCTGTCTCCTCAAAGCCAACATAGCCCCCTGATAAATTCGTGCTAATCGATTGCGATAAATCCTCAGAAAGTCCAAAGCAAAGCGCTTGACCGTCCGCCGTACAGCTAATATTACTAAAATGATACCCATCTGGTTTTGTGTAAATAACTGTCTCTTCATACGTCTCAAGATGAATCGAAACAATCGATTTTCCGTATGTAAAGTACGCCTCATTTTTCTGTGGATTTATATACGTTCCTTGTATACCTTTTGGAACCTTTTTATCTAAGTCCGTCAGTTGTGTTAATTGTCCACTTGTTGTATCCAGGCTATATAAATTAACCGCATTCCCCCGTTCGGAACAAACTAATAATTTTGCCCCGTCATCATACCAACCATCATTCGTGAAGTACAAATGATAGCTATGCGCAAGGTAGTCCGTCCATTGCGTAATGGAGGCTCCCGTCATTGGATCTGTAAACGTGCTCTTCTCAGACGACCATGTTGTTCCTTTTCCCATTAATGATCCCTCATTTCCTTTGAAAACCTTTAAGTAATCGTTTTCAAGTGTGGCTTGTACTATATTTCGACAAAAATGAGGGGAATCCTTGTTATGATTTCATTTAATAAGAAGTCTGTCGATCTTTACGATATTGATACACCGAAATCGTTAAGAAGAGCCAAGTCCCACTTACTAAATAAGCGCCTAACACATCACTCGGATAATGGACACCAAGATAGATTCTACTAACTCCCATAGCTATAATCATCACCACGCTAAATACAACCAAGCATGCTCTTCCCATTGAATTTGAAATATGCCGCCAAACTAAAAAGGTAATAGCCCCATATAGCGTCAATACAGCCATTGAATGTCCACTCGGATAACTGTAGCCTGTCTCTATAATGAGTGGGTCGATGAATGGTCTTTCTCGCTTAAATATATACTTTAACAGCAAATTTAATCCCATTGAACCAAGTGAGACGATAACAAACAAGATCACCTCATCACGTTTTCTGTATAATTTATAAATAACAAGAAGCACCGAGAGTGAGATGATCACGACTGGCCATGTGTTACCGATAAAGCTAAGTCCCATCATTCCTTTTGTAACAATAGAGTGTTCAGCAGAGCGAATATATGACATGATCCGTTCATCTAATGAAATCGTTATCCCTTGTACAACACAATAGGTTAATAAGATGAAGCCTACAAGTGGTAAACCCCCAAGAAAAATCATCATTCGCACTAGTTTCCCATTCAACCATACACACCTTCTTTTCCTTTTAAAGGGCAATGATAAAGTTAAAAATCAAACTTTTTCATTGCCCTTCTAATATGTACCTACCTAGTGTGAGCTTTCTTACAAAGAGAAATACCCGTCACTTATCGAATTCGATAGATGACGGGTAGAGAGGGCGCGGGACTCGATTTTACAAATGACCGAGTATCACCCTTCATATTCCTAGATTAGCATTTAGGAAAGCTACTTCCTACAATAATTAACAAAATAAACAATACAACAATCAATACGAAGCCACTCTTTTGAGCAGGTGCAGCATATCCATATGAAGGGGCGGCGTAGTCATAGCCGTATGAAGGGGCTCCATAAGGTGCATCCATTGCTCCAGCAACCATAGTCGGTGGGACATTTGGCGGGACATTAGCTCCTGCCATCATATTAGGGGGCATATTTGCGTAATCATACATATTAAACACTTCCTTTTCGGTTAGTTGATTTACACTACAGTATACTCACCTAGTCAGAAAGTGAACCTGTCAACCAAATAAATGGGTGAATGTCACAAGTTTTACAATCCCATTAGATTTGGTGACCATTTAGAAAATACTGATAATCGATACAGGAGATTGAACAAAGGTTATGGTGAACGACCTTTTTAGTAGGTTGATAGAAGATGCGACCACGATGTAAATGCAACAGCATATGCATCGTTTCAGGAGAAATTCTTGTTAGTAAAGTGGCTAAATAAGCCGCTTGCATACTTCCTGGAGATCTTTGTTCATTTAAAAATTGGATCATCTCTTCGGCAGTCATGATCCCGAAACCATGACCGAAGAACGTTCCATCACTCATCACAACCGCATTTTCACCTCGATACCATGGTGTATGCGGATGAAAATCAGGATTATTAAAATACACAACATCTCCTGGCAAAAAACGAGTTGAAGAGTAAACTGAGTTTAATTCTAAGCTAGTGTCTGTATGCCAGCTATATAAATACAGGTTTTGAAAAATAGAATTAAACCGTCGGCTCCCGATGCTTTTTAAAATGGCCTGATAATAAATAATGATAATCGCCGTCGCGCATTCAAATGCATAAAGGGAGCTGTTCCGATAAATGTCTAGAATAGCCTCAGATGGCTGCACATCATTCCTTAATAAAAAGCCTCCAGCATACGTCAAAGTCCAGTATGCTGGATTACATTGAGCATGTTCAAAGGTCGTAAACGTGACCTGACTCGCATTCATCTCTTTTGCACTATCTAAAATGTGTATTCGCATGTTCAGTTCAAAGTGAAGCTCATTCATCGAAGGGTAGGCAAATAATTCAGGTGATTCAAGCATTTGTTGAAGGATTACATGCCCCACGCTTCCCAAGTCCACTGCATTCTCTTGTGAAAATGGCCTTCCTGCTACTTGTATCATATCATCCCCCATTTCATTTTGATCCTTAAGGACGTTACATAGACAAACTTCTCTTCTATACTCTTTTCTTGAAATCATCAAATGGAATCGTTATCTAGATCTATATGACAAGGAAGGGGAATACTTGCTAATAGGTTTTATATTGATCATTGTGTAGCTTTAACTATATGAAGCAAGCAAAAAAGACACTCAAAAATGAGTGCCCTGCTTCATAATCGTCACAATTTTTATTAGCACAAAACCTCAACTGTGAATCCCCCAGGTGCCTCTACATAGAATGTATATCCATGTGAATATGCGGAGGCTCCACTTCGAAACCGTCTTCCTTCAAGCGTTGATAGATCATGTTTACTTGGTCTTCGTTTTCTTGAGGAAAGCCAATATGAAAAGTCGCTGGATATTGAACGTTAGTCCCTTTCATCAGAGTCAAAACAAAATGGTCATCATCAAACATAGCCACAAATCCATTCCCTCTACTACTAACACACTGCATACCGAAATACTTTTCTAAAAATGCGCGAGAAGCTGCAACATCCGTAACCGTTAAATTTAAATGATGTAATTTAATGATCATCACACCCCTTCTTACTCATACTAGCAAACTAAGCGTTTTGACACCCGACAATTTGTGAATCATTTTTGTAGGAGGTTATAAATTGGATTTAGATCTCACATTGATTATTTCTGAAGCTTGCTGTAGTAACCAAAAGTCATTCAGTCACATCTCGTATTATTGATTATAAATGACCGGCGTCTTAAATCGCCAATCGTCCCATACTTCGTCTTTTACCACAAGTTCAGCTATAAAATGACTAACATTGATTCTACTCGTTTTACCAGCATCGAATAACGGACTTCTTATAGGAGATTCGAAAACCTCATATGAACTTTCCTCATCATGGTTGACTAATGTATCAGGCCGTACGACAACCCATTCCACCTTTTTATATTGTTTTCCAATTTCGTTCATCAAATAATGGGCTACCTTCATGTTATCTCGATGAGGAGGAACCAAAAGCTTTAGTAAGAAATGGATAATTGTTTCCCATATTGAATTTTTCTCTCCTGATAACGTATTTGTATAACCGGTTGTACCCATTAGAATGAGTTTTACTTCTTTGTCATCCTTATTTTTGACTATCTCACTCATTTTTTTTATCGCATCAAACACTAAATAACGCGGTTTACCAAAGATCCCTTTGAGCGTCATATTATGACCGAGGCAGGAAATTAAGACATCGCAACCATGTAGAAGGGCGTTCATCTCGTAATCATTTAATTCATTGACATTTCCCATCACAATTTCCACTAATGGATGGTTTCGCAGTTCCTTAGGAAAAATGGCACTTTTTCTAATAAGAACCCTAGCTTTGATTTGCCTTTTCATTAATTGGTGGACGACTAGTGTACGGTCGCACCACTTGCTCCAAGAACGAGTACTCTCATATTCTAACCTCATTTTCATTCGTTTTTATTTCAATAGAATGAAACCCTCTAACTATTAACATGATAGCTAGAATCATCTCACAAAAAGCTATAGGTGCATTTAATATAAAATAGAACGGGCTCACTAATTGGATGATATTTAGCATCAACAGTAGCGTAGCTAAAAGAGTAAAGAAAGAACCGATCATACCCCATATTGATAACCATCTTGGAATCAATCTCATATGAAAGAAGCAATAATAGAGAATAACTCCTCCAATGCTCCATGGCAATATCATTCCTATATGATTGAGGATATCTCTCCCTTGCCTTAACATTTCAGCTATTATTTCAAAATACGATGTGTTAGCTTGACTAGATGTAGCAAAACTCTGGCTCAACGATAATAAAAGGAGTAGGGAAGCTATTCCAACAAATAGAAACCCAGCTCCGATAATCCTAAAACCGAAGTATCCGACCGCTAATTTTTTATTGTATGTTTCAAGTAGAGGATATACTAACACGGTGATACTGACATATACTACGGCCATTGCAGCTTGGAAAATGGTTGCAACCAAAACCTGAGTTTCGATTTGTGGCAATGTTTCAAGGTAATCTGGACGTTCTAACGCTGGAACAGAACTATATACCCCAAATATAAAACTGAATATTAGTAACATTCCAATAATTATAGCCGTTTTTCTATCAGGTTTCATCATTACACACCCCTTTAATAGCCATTTGATTATACACTGTTCCGCTCAGTCAATAGCCGATCAAGCTCCACTTGATTAAAGCCTTTGCTAATCAACCAAAGGGCCATGACCATTTCCTGCACAGCCAAAGGGATATACAACACATCCAAGTGAAGGTTGAATCCAAGCAATATCACTAAGTCAACAGTCACATAGAAAACGGCTGCGATTAACCCCCACCCGGATAACCAACGAGGGATAAGCTTAGTAAGATAGAAAAGAGTATATAACAGCATGGCCCCAATGATAAAGACAATCGTCAAGACGGGTGTAACAATATTCTTAGTCTGAAGAAACACGTTACCAACAACCTGCAGAGGAACTGACTCTGCTCCAGCTGCCTGAAATTCTTTGCTGAATACACCTAACCATAACCAACCAACTACGACTAAAATATATGTGCTTCCCTCTAATGGCCCTCGAAAAACAACCATACCTAAGGCTAGAGCCTGATTCTTTCTTTTGAAAAGCGGATACAGAAAAACAGGCATCGCCGCTAATGACAGCCCCATAATAAGAATCATTAATGCGCCTAAATTAAGCTGAGATTGGTTTTCGGCAATTTTGGTTAAAAAATCTTCTCCAGCAAACAAATCCCTAGTAACAGCAACACTTAAAATTCCTGATAAAGTTCCGATGATATAGAGGATACCTACAATCACTGCGGTCGTTTTGTAAGTTTTCATTTTTTATTCTCCTTTGTCACCGTAACCACGCTATTCCCTTGAATGGCTTTCATTGGACAGCTTCCTCCTATTCAATAAATTGTGCACCTTCACACGATTGACTGAAATCAAGAGTATACCTAGCTGATCAGCTACCAAACTGATTAACAGTGTAGCACCGTTTGCTTCAACTGTGCAGGTCATCGCGTCGAACCAACCTTTTTACTCGGTCCGTAGGTGACCATTGACCGTACGCTGATCTATCTTAGGCTTCACTTGTTCCATATGGAAAAAAGTATAGCGCCATTGTATCGATATTAGATAGACACTTTCGTGTATATTTACAGCAAGCCGTATTCGCGGGCACGGGCAACCGCTTCCGTTCGTCTTTGTACTTGCAATTTGCCATATATTCTGCGGTTATGTCCTTTCACTGTGTCAAGAGCGAGAAAGAGGATTTTACTTATCTCCTGATTCGAGTAACCTTCAGCAATAAGCTGCAGCACTTGTAACTCTCGTTCACTCAAAGGCTCGATAAGTGGCTGTTTAGGCGTATTCATCCCTTGACTATGGATTCTTTTTCGCTCCATTTCAAATGCAAGCTTCAATTTCCGTGTATAATCCGGCATCATTCCTTGAATAGCACCTTCAGTTAATAACGATTCCATCGATAATCCCTCGTCAATAAACATTCGGATATAACCCCCCGGCTTTGCCATGGCAAGGATTTCACCTAAAACCTGAATAGCTTTGTCCCGTTCTCTCTTGGCTCGGTAAGCAAGAGCTTGCAAAGCCATTAGTTTCATTCTTTCGTCATTCCAACCTTTCTCTTCTGCCTGCTGGAGTAGCGGCTCTAATATGGTCAGGGCGGAGAATGCGTTTCCTTGCGCAAGATGAACCCGTGTTTCACTTATAGGGTGTTCATATTTCGTAAGTAGCTGTGCCGATCTGTCAAGCTGACCTTGCCTAAGAAGTATCTGAATCCTAGTAGCAACAATCTCTGGAATTTGATAAGTAAAGTTATGTAGCCATGCTAGCTGTTCAGCTTTATCCAATATTGCCATTGCACTAGTATCATCTCCTTGGACAAACTTTAACCGAGCGAGAAACACCTCACTAGCTACCGATCTGTCGGTGTTTTCAAATTGCCGTGCCAATTGAACCGCTTGCTGCCCATGCTTTTCAGCGTTATCGAGATCATTCCATTCATAATATATACGTGCTAAACCTAGGTGTGCTTCGCATGCTACCGGCATCGCAGGGTCCCCAGCTAATTTTAGAGCATGTCGATAAGTCTCAGCCGCCTCATACAGCTGATTATCTCCTTCATGAATGTTCCCCAGACCGAGCGTAGTCATAATGGTGATAATCACATGTCCAATGTTCTGACTGATCGATAATGCCTCAATATAGGCCTTTCTAGCTGCTGCACGATCTCCTTGAAGTTGATAAGCATATCCCATCGTCCAAGACGTCGCTGTCCGAACAGGTAAATTATCCGGATGCAAATACTCTAAAGCCCGACGTGACTCATCAAGAATCGTTTCTGTCTGATGCTTACTTACAGCCAACGTCGCCCTTATGGAGGCAATATGTCCGATAAGATCCAAAGTTTTAACGTCTTGTTCAATATCTTGCAGAGCATTTTCGGCAAATACTAGTTTTTGTTCAACACCAGCCACTTGACCAACTGACAGCAATGCAGAGGCATACATTACCCACAAGGAAGGTCTAGCATCAAGTTCTTTCATTGACAATGACTCAAGCCAATTTAGTACAGGTGTCACCGCTCCACGAAAGAGTAGTGGTATTTCTCCTCCCTCTATTAAACGAGCCGCTCGGCTAACATCATTAGCTGCAACGGCATGGTGAACAGCATCAAGCTCAAAGTGATTATCTTCATACCATATGCTGGCACGTATATGTAATGGAGCTATGCTTCTCTTCGCATCCGCAATCGACGAAAGATGCTGTCGTCGTAGCACTTCAGCAAATAAGTGGTGATAGCGATACCAACGCCTCTCGTTATCTAGAGGAATGATGAACAGGTTAGCGTTTTCGAGTCTTTCTAGGACTTCTTGTCCTGGGGACGTTATGTGTTCTTCATCTCCCCAACCAAGAACAGCATCACAAAGAGGACCGCACAACCTTTCAAGGATGGATGTGTGTAGCAAGAACGTCTGAATGTTTTGAGGTTGCTTTTGCAACACTTCTTCTACTAAATAATCTAAGATAAAATAATGACTACCTGTGAAGGTTTGGATAAAGCCGCTAACGTCTTTATGATCCTGTATAGACAGTGCGGCTAATTGTAGACCCGCAATCCAGCCTTCTGTTCGAGATTCAAGTAAAGCGATCTCTTCTGTGGAAAGATCTAAACCCATCACATAGTTTAGAAATTTAGCAGCTTCAAAGGAGGTGAAACGCAAATCAACTGCACGCACTTCTGTCAATTGACCCCGGGCACGTAACCGTGCTATAGATAGACGTGGCTCTTCACGAGTGGTAAGGACCAGATGCATCTGTGGTGGTATATGCTCAAGTAGAAATTCGATGGCGTGACCAATCGGATGTGCATCGATCATATGGTAATCATCAAGGACAAGAATGAAATCGCTTTGAACGGAAGAAACATCATTAATCAACGAGCCTAGAATTGAATCTATTGGAGGCAATTGTGAGGATTGAAGTAAACCAATAACACCTTCTCCAATATTCGCTTCAATCTTCCGTAAAGCAACAAAGAGGTATGTAAGAAAGCGAGCAAGATCATTATCTCCTTCCTCCAGTGATAGCCACGTAACCGGCTGCTCGCAGCTAGTGAGCCATTGACTCACAAGTGTCGTTTTACCGAAACCGGCACCAGCAGATATGATGGTAAGCTTGTGGTGCATCCCCTCGTTCAACTGTTCAAGTAGCCGAGGACGAGCAACAATTTTAGATCGAATTGGCTGAATAGATAGTTTGGTAGATATAATTGGCATCTTCATACATTAATTATAGTAACCACTTTATTTCACTGTCAATGCAAAAAGAAACTAGAAGTCTGCTTTACCAACGTTTAACCGATGGCGAAATTACGTTTTACATTTATAGAGTTTTAACACACCCTTCTAACTCATAGTAATAAATTCAGCCCACTTCTTACTTTTCGTTATTACGGAAGCTTACTTTAGCGACAAAGAGAAACATAGACAGCATCGCGAAAAGTATCAGTATAGAAAGAGCCCAAAAGCTTAGGTCCATTTCTAAAGCAGCTCGATAACCTCTTTGCAACCATTCAAATGGGTTGACCCAGCTTATCCATTGTACAATCTTAGGAGCTCCTGCAATATTAAAAAAAATGCTGCTACACAATATAAGAGGAAGCATAATTAAGTTTGTGGTGATACTTAATTGTCCTTCATTTTTTGGCAAACTCGAAAGTGCAAATCCTAACAATGTGAAAATAGCGGAACCTACCCAAAATAGCGGAATGAAAAGAAAAATACTTAAGGCTGACATATTGAAATGGAACAGGCTATTCTCTACGAATAATAAAACAATTGAAACTGAGCAGGCAATGATTGTTTGACTAAACGTTATAGCAGAAAGATACTTCCATAATGAGAATGGTGTGATCTTTAATAAATCAAAGACCCCTCTTTTCCGTTGTGAATAAACTGAAAAGGAATTCGTTATACAACAGTAGAAATAAATACTAATACTTAAAACTCCAAGCAGAGTATTCATTGATACATCAATATTAAAATAATTCAACCCGAATAAAACAGCGAGTGGAAGAAAGATTGACCAAAATAATAAATAAGCATCTTTCATATTTTTATATAGTGTAATACGGGTAATATTAAACATATGGATTCTCCTTCCTTGTCAAGATATAAAATAGTTCCTCTAAGTCTGTTGCATCATATTTCCCTAGTAGTTCTAACGGTTTTCCATTTTCCAAAAGTCTACCATCGTCCATAACCAATACTCGATCAGCTGTATTCTTGACCTCTAACATATCATGGGAGGAAAATAAGATACTTTTGCCTTGTTGCTTTAAACGATGAATCATGTTCTGTACTTCACGTTGTCCACTTGGATCGAGACCAGCAGAAGGCTCATCTAATATCACAAAATCTGGATTGTGTAAAGTTGTAATGCTAATGGCCAACCGTTTTTGTTGTCCTAAAGACAGCTTAGAAGCATTAGTCGTTTTTGCATCAAACAGCTGATACCTTGTTAAGATGGCATCCAATTCTTCGTTCGCTAATGGCGATTGATAAAATGTAGAAAATAGCTTCAAATTATCTACTACATTAAACCCTTCAAAAAAAGGAGTAGCTTGAAGTTGAACACCCACTTTTTTATTAAAGTCTTTTGTCCAGCGAAATACCTCTCCATGATCAGGGCTAGTAATACCTAAAATCATCCTGATAGTAGTCGTCTTGCCAGCTCCATTTGTTCCAACCAATGCTACAACTTCATTTGAATGGATAGAAAAATTGATATCCTTAATGATTTTTCTTCCTTTAAAACGTTTCTCAACATGTTTCAACTCAATAAGCTTCATAACCTATACTCTCCTTTGTATACTCAACTTTGACTATTCAACTAAAAATGAAAGCCACTACAAATGGCTTAACATTTTTTATTAACCTTCAATGATTTCCAAAGCTCGATCTATTACCTTTATTTGTGATTCAATCATCTCAAACATATGCTCAAAAACGATAATCGTAAGTTGCGGAATATCACCTTGAAGCGCCCTTTCCTTTGCTTCAAATCCCGTTTTAACAGCTTGTAATTCAAGATATAATTGATCTTTATTCTTTTTCAGTTGTTCTATTGTTTTTTCTTTTGGTAGTTGGTGAGCAAAGGAAATACCCGAATACAAATCAGTCGGATAGTTTACTTTGGCATTTCCAAGACAGTCCAAAGCTAGTTGCTTCTGATAATCCTCGCCAAAGGCTGTTATTTTGTAGATTGCCTTTTGTCTATGTCCATTATTTTCGAGACTCTCAATTTCAATATAGCGATCTTTTTCTAATTTTTTTAGTGCATTATAGATCGATCCTGGCAGCACACCAGCCCACCGTTGTGCGTCATTCAATTCAAGCATGGATTTGATTTCGTATCCAGACATTGGCTTAATGCTGAGCATTGCTAATACTAATAATTTAGTCAAAGTGAATTCTCCTTTGTTTATTCAACGTTGAATATATAAAGAATTATAGAATGTTTTTTTCCTATTGTCAATTTAAAATTCTAAATTAACTATTAAGACAAAACATTTGAGATTAAAGTCAATGTCCTTATATCTATTTTCGTGAAATAACGGCATATCGCTTGTTCAAAAAATTTAGGAACCTAAAAGCAGGTTATATAATATCCCTCACGCAGAAACGATTGAAACCGTGAATAAAAGAAAAAGCTTTAATAAAAATGCCATTAGACAACGGATATCTTTTAGGAGCAGAGAATAAAGTGAAGGTTATCATCCACAATAAAAACAAAACAATAGCGTCAGCACCTATTTGTTTTACAGCATAAATATATTATTTGAAAGGAGGGGTTGTTTTTGGATTTACACTTCATATGGAAAGCGGTTGTCGTCGTCTTTGGAGGAGTTCTAATTTTGCGGTTAGCTGGCAGAAAATCAATTTCACAGCTAAGCGGCATTCCACTTACATTAGGCATGATTCTATATCTCCCACAGTTTTTCTTTGACCAGCCTTTAAGAGTGACTCATGGAATATTAGTTGCAGTTGGCTGCGTATGGATCCCTATCGAATTATGGAGAGGAAGCTACAGGAAGGCTGACCCAAAATCGCAATCAAATACTGTTCACCTCTAAGACTTACTCATTAAAAATGATGAGGAACAGGTTAGAAATAACACATTGTACCTCATATTCACTCTCTAGATATTGTTTAGAAGCTCCCTTTTCGATATCAACAGATTATGGCTCACTGGCTTTAAAAATCCATGTTCCACTAGTAAAGCTTATAGTGAAACATGGATTTTAAATTTTTAATGTATTTTTCAACTAATTCATTGGATGGTTAAGAGCTTTTTTCTACGATATTTGATAAAGAGAATCCCTCCGAATACAGACAATAAGACTCCCATTAATAAGTAAGTAAACATAGACGTTGCGGTTTGTGGTAACTGACGATCATCCTTCAGATCGCTCTGCTCATTACCATTCTCTATCTTTTCTTCATTATTGTTACTTTCGTCGCTTCCAGCTTCTGTGTTAGTGTTCTTTCCCGCTTTGCCTCCGCTATTGTTATCTTCTTCGTTCCCAGCTTCTGCGTTATTACCCTCTTCCGGCTCTTCTTCTTTTTCTTCCGGTTCATCAAATACTTGTTCATTATATAGTGTCACATATAATTGGTGATCCTTAACGACTTGAGCGTAATAATTCAATGTTGTCGCAGCCAACTCCTCATCAAATGACTGAACCTCTGTATTAAAAGAATGCATTAGATCTGTTGCAAATGATTCATTCCCTAATTCAATGGCCGCACGACTATGTGCATATGCTGTTACTTCTGCACTCGCTTTTACAAAATGATTAAGGTCTTCTATTCCATTAAAGTCTGTTGGACCTACTTCATCTTTATAAGGAGAACGTTCTTTAACTAAAAATGACTGGTTATCCGTTTCTAACGTTCCCCAATGAATATCAGGGAAATTGTGTAATGCGCGTACCCCACTAATTGTTCGACTAGCATGTGTAGGGAATGCAGACCGATCAAATAAACCAGATAACTCAACAGCTGACGGCCCTTGTGCCTTAATATCTAAAATAATATCGTCTTCTGCTAATTCCGTTTCACCTTCGATTAAAACATAAAAACGATCATAACCTAAGCTACCTAACCCCGCATTGACTCTACGTGCAATGTCTTTAATCGTGAAATAGTCTTTCCCAACCATTTCAATGATCTCTTCATCTAGTTGGTCAACATAAGAGTCCCAATGGCGTACTAGCTCCTCCCATTCATCTACTGTTACTTCCGTAAGACGATTATTTGTTAAATCGAACATACGGCTGCCAGCCTGCATCGTTGTCCAAGTCGTTAATTGATTGTTCAAGGGCTCATTACTCACTTCTTTTGCAAACTCCCCCATAAATCCATCTAGCTGATCTGCTGTAAAATAATACTCTTGAACATTGACGGACCCATCGGCAACATTCGCTAGCGCCTGCCGATAATAGTAGCCATATGCTTCAACGACCCCAACAATCTCCTCAGCACTTAACTGTAAATTCGGCGCAGAGTCATTAAGAAGATAGAGGCTTGTTCCATAGTTCAACAAATCAAAGTAAAAAGGCGCAATTCCAGCTTCATCAAAATCATTTAATTCAAAAATAGCTTCCTTATTTCGATTACCATAAAAACCGATGTTCTCAACATGCAGATCACCTGTGACCCACGTATTTGCTTTACTTAAGGCTGACCAATTTTCTGGAATGTTTACAACATGATTTTTTACATCAAGGAAAAATAAGGCTGCCGTCCCTCGATAAAAAGCGAAAGGACTTGCTGCTAACCCTTCAAGCTTGCTATTTTTCACACTATGATCATCAATATGCTCATTTGACCGAATGATTTCGTTCTTAATTGTTTCGATCCTATCTTTTCCAACTAGCGGGTTTAATGCCTCTAGATCAATCGTTGTTTGACCAGGTATAACAAAATCAACATCTTCAATTTCATCATAATAATGAGCAATTGGAGAAAAGTCATTTATTGAGTTTCCGTCAAGGTTTAGGCGTACTCGTAAGTGCTCCAAATCTCGTAATGAACGAATATCCGTAATATGATTATCACGAATATTCAAATCTTCTAGAACGACTAAATGTTGTAAAGGCGAAAGATCAATAATGTCGTTTCTTCTTAATACAAGTCTTTCTATTTTCGTTAAGTTTGCTAACGGTGTTAGATCGCTAACTCGGTTTGAATGTAAGTTAAGGTCCGTTAGCTCTGTAAGGTTTGTTAATGGCGTCAAATCGGAAATGCCATTATTTCTAGCACTTAATTCTTTTAATTGAACTAAACCTTCTAAAGGCTTAATATCAGTAACACTATTATCGCGAATATCAAGAACTTCAAGTGATACTAACGGTCTTACAGGTTCTAATGACACAATTGAGTTCGAACGTACATCAAGCTCAATCAAATTCGATAATGATTCAATCCCCTCAAGAGAAGAAATATTATTTTCTCTTAAATCAATTGATTCTAATTTCGTTAACGAAGAAAGGGGTGTTAAATCAGAGATGTTATTTGAACGCATGTCTAGCTCTTTCAAATTAGTTAACAACTCAATCCCTTTTAAGCTTTCTATACGTAAGTTCCTAGCATTTGCTAACGTCTCCACGTCCTTCAGTGCTTCATACGATAATTGGGAGTGACCATTCGACTTAACCACTTCATTTATCACATGAAACAAAACGTTATCTTCAAATAATAGGTGAATTTCTGCTGCTTCTCCATCAAGCTCTTCTTCATCCGGCTCTGACGGCAAAGGTAAAGTAAAATCAACATCTTCAATCTCATAATAATAGTGAGCAATAGGTGAGAAATCAATGATCGGATTACCGTCGAGATTTAACCGAACTCGTAGCTTCTCTAAATCCTGTAACGGGCTAATATCGGTAATGTCATTATCGCGAATATTCAGATCTTCAAGCTCGACTAAATATTGCAACGGCGAAATATCGGTTATCGCGTTACCTCTTACAATTAGCCTTTCTATTTTCGATACGTTCATTAAAGGTGTTAACTCACTCACGTTATTTGAATGTAGGTTCAGCTCAACTAAATTCGCCAAGTTCGCTAGCGGCGTTAGATCAGAAATTTGATTGTCTCTTGCACTTAACACTTGTAACTGAACTACATTTTCTAATGGCTGCAAATCAGTCATGTCGTTATCACGAATATCTAGCTCGAGCAAATTAGTTAACGTCTCTATTCCTTCAAGTGAGGAAAGGTTATTTCCTCTTAAATCTATTAACTCCAATTTCGTTAGCGTTGAAAGAGGCGCTAAATCAGAGATGTTATTTGAGCGCATTTCTAGCTCAGTCAAATTGGTTAAAAGCTCAATACCTTTTAAGCTTTCAATTCCTTCATTTCTAACCTTTGTAAGCTGCTTAATCTCTGATAACGCTTCATACGATAATTGAGCATACCCCATAGACTTTATTTTAGCTTCTATAACTCCCAGTAAAGCTTCATCTTCAAATTCCCTCTCAATGCTAGTAGCCTCATCGAAACTATCTTCAGCACGAATTTGTTGAAGTGGGATCAAATTTGAAAATACGAGTAGTACGATTAAACTTACATACATGATTCGTCTCATGTTTTCCCTCCTTGGTTATCTCTTTACTTGTCCACATATAGTTAAAAATAGCACTTTTCACTTTTTCCAAGGTTGAATTAACATAACTTTTACAATGAAATTACATTAAATTCATACTATTGCTAGATGATAAGAACACTCATACGTATTATTATTTGCTCATTATTAAAGCCTATCTCATGAAATTTTCCATTGAATCTGATACGATTGTTAACACCAAAAACCGACTCCGTTGCTATGGAGCTCTAACATAAAAAGAGGGAGAATAACAAATGAGTCAACATGCAAAAAAACAAGAAATTCTAGGTGCCTTTCAATTTAGACACGCGACGAAGGAATTTGACCCAACAAAGAAAATTCCTGATGAAGATTTCCAATTTATATTAGAAACGGCAAGGCTATCTCCAAGCTCTGTCGGGTATGAGCCATGGAAATTTGTTGTTGTTCAAAAACAGGAATTAAGGGAAAAGCTACGTCCAATTACATGGGGAGCACAAGGGCAGCTCCCGACTGCAAGCCATTTCGTGATCATCCTCGCTAGAACGATTAAAGATACAAAATATGATAGCGAGTACGTAAAAAACCAAATGATAAACGTAAAACAGATACCAGAGGACCTTTTTGAAAAAGTGAAAGCTCGTTACAAAAGCTTTCAAGAGGATGATCTTCATTTATTGGAAAGTGAACGTTCGATGTTTGATTGGGCTAGCAAGCAAACGTACATTGCATTAGCGAATATGATGACCGCAGCCGCCCAAATAGGCATTGATTCTTGTCCTATTGAAGGGTTTGATTATAATCAAATACAGTCACTTCTTGCTGAAGAAGATTTACTAGAAGATGGTCACTTGGCTGTTTCCGTCATGGTAGCATTCGGCTATCGCGCCAAAGAACCAAGACCAAAAACGAGAAAGCCCTTGGATAAGATTGTGGAGTGGGTTGAATAAAGAGGTGGAAAAGCAACGTTTATCGAATACAACGTTGCTTTTTTACATATTTTCCATTTCTAAATTTCCCTTGAAACGAGGACTAAATAGTCTGATGCAAAGAAGGAAGAATTTACCAATTTCAAGAGTAGTTTACAAAGTTTATATAAAAATGAGATAGTAGAATGTATAACAATTCCATATGTGTACTTACTTGAAAGGGGTATGAAGATTGTATAGGGTTGGAAGAAGAATAATGAAAATACTTCTAGTTGTCTTTGGTGGAGGTATTCGCACTATTAATAGAAAGCATTTACCAAAGCGACATAATGGCTATGTCGTTGTATGTACTCACAAAACTTGGATCGATGTGGTTGCATTAGGTATCGCAATGAAGCCTACTCCTTTGTATTACATGGCAAAAAAGGAGCTCTTTAAATCAACATTCATGAATTGGTTTTTCACATCATTACATGCATTTCCTGTAGATAGAGAAAATCCAGGACCAAGCACTTTAAAAATCCCACAAAAACTAATAAAAAATGGAAAGGTAGTAGGGATATTCCCTAGTGGAACGAGGTCAGTAGAAAATGCAGGTCTGAAACGCGGAGCTTTTGTCATTGCTAAACGTGCGGGGGTTCCTATTGTTCCAGCCGTTTACAATGGCCCTATCTCTTTAAAAGGACTCTTTAAGAGAGAGAAAATAACAGTCGTTTTTGGAGAACCCATTGATCTAAATGATTACCATTCAAAAGAAGACGCTGAAATCGTACTTAAACATATTGAAGATACTTTTTTACAGCTAGAAAAAATAGAAGAAAAATGAACTTAGCGTTCAGCTAAGTTCATCGGATTCATTCCTTAGACGATCTGCTCCGTACAGCGTATCCATGTGCTCCATATGAGCCACTCCCCAATCGTTCAAAGCCTGAAGCACCGTGCTTAAACCTTTGCCATACTCGGAAATCGAATACTCTACTTTCGGAGGGATTTGGTTATAAACCTCTCGATGTACGATATCGTTATACTCAAGCTCCCTTAACTGTTGGGTAAGCATTTTTTTGTTTATTCCCGGTATAGCTTTTTGAAGCTCGCTGAATCTCATTGTGCCGTTGGAAATCAGCTGTAGCAAAATGACTGGCTTCCATTTCCCCACCAAAATATGAAGCGCTGATTCAAATTTACAATACTCCTTCATTGAACTCCCCTCTTCCCTATGCTTTAAGAAACTTTTTATTTACTATGTTTAAATAAAGTGCCTACTTCATTGAACCCGATTACTAGACTATTATAACCTTAGAGAACGCAAATAAGTAATAAGGAGGTTGGCACCATTTATGAATATCGCATTATGGATCGTTCAAGGCCTTGCAGCGCTGGGGTTTGTCTACTCAGGGTGGTTAAAGGCGTTTCAGTATGAAAAAGCCAAAGCGTCTTGGGGATGGGTGAAGGACGTTCCCAAAACGTTCGTCGCCTTTATCGGGGTCGCAGAATTGGTAGGGGCATTCGGACTTATTCTGCCTCAAGCGATGAATAGCGCGCCCATATTGACACCCATTGCCGCAACCGGACTTGCCACAGTCGTTCTTCTCGGCGCCCTTTTCCATGTCGCACGCAAGGAATATCGAGATATCGGCGTAAACATTGTCTTCTTTGTGTTAACTGCATTTATTGTAATCGGCCGTTTTTAAACCGATGTCTCCCTAAGCCAGCTTCAATGATTTAGGAGTGGTTATAGCAGCAGAGAATCGACCTGCAGTTCGACTCTCTGCCTTATGATAGTAATCCTCTAAAATAACAGTGATTGTTACAGCCATTCCCTTTCTACCTCCTCTCATATTTTCATTGGGTCACCATTATAATCAACAAACACATACTGACTCGTTATTTCCTTTTTTCGCTCCGCTATCTCGACGATTCCTTTTCCTGACTCCATTGGATAAAGGAGAGCATTTTCACCACCCATATCCGTTTTCATCCAACCAGGATGAATCGATAAGACTTGAATATTTTGATCGTGTAAATAACAATTTAGTTTTTCCGATAACATATTTAGTGCAGCCTTGGAAATCCCATATGGATAATCACCGCTATAGGAATTCGTTAAACTACCTGCTTCTGATGAAATATTAAGGATCGATTGATTTTCTCCTCTCTTCAGTAAAGGAAGAAAATGCTTAACGACACGAATAGGTCCTAAAATATTAATATCAAAGGCAAGCGTGCATGCTTCAATATCAAGTTCTTCAATCGACTTACCTCTTTCATTTAAAATGGCTGCATTATTTATTAATACATCAATATGATCCGTTTTTTCTGTTAATTGACCTAAAGCTGCTAGAACTGAATCCTCCTTTTGGACATCAATATCAATCACTTCCAAGTTCTTGTTATAGGTTTCTTTCAGCTCGAGTAATTCTTTTATTTTTGCTTCCTCTGGCCCTCTTACTCCAGCAAACACTGTATGACCATTCAATAAGCTTATTTTCGTTAATGAAAGACCAAGACCACGATTGGCCCCTGTAATGAAAAATTTCAAGAACTTCTCCTCCTTAGTTATCATTTTCTAACAATTCAAGAATCACTTTCAAATCGTTAAAGGTATCCATATAGGCATATCGACCGTCAGTATACTCTCCTTTTTGTACTAAAGGCATATTTCTCGATTCCATTTTAGCCACAGTACCTTTCATATCTTTTACGACAAAGGCAATATGGTGAACCCCTTCCCCATGAGAATCTAAATGTTCTCTCCATGTACTAGGATGCTCATCAGGTTCAATCAATTCCAGCTGTAAGGATCCCATATCAAAGAACGCTAATTTTGCACGTGCTTCTGTTGGATTCCCTTTATAGTTTGTTTGTGCCTGCTCCCATCGATCGGTTGGATTTGCTGGCGGCTTTTCTACTCCAAAGAAATCCGCAAAAGCTTGAGACGTTTTTTCAATATCCTTCACGATAATCCCTATTTGTGCCACTATATTGGTTCCTAATACACCTGTACTCATCGTATCATTCCTCTCTCATTTTCTTCATGTAAGTTCATGAAATTTTTCTAGTAATTCCAAATCCATCTTTTCCAACGGCGTTTATACTGCTATTTCTGGTATCTAAACGAAAATAAATAATCTTATAATAATGAATGAAGGATAGTGGTGTTGTGAACACGTGTTCATTGATAAGGTATAACGATTGAATTCGCTTACATTTTTAATTAAGGTTACTATAATCTTAATAATATTTGGTGTCAATAGACTTTTGAGAGAAGACTAATATGGCTCATGAAACACTAGCTATCCAACGGGGCAGGTCGGTGTTGATATAGAAAAGCTCTTGCATATCTAACTAAGATCATACAAGAGCTTTTACAATTTCTATTTGCTTCTCTTCATTTATTAGTTACTCTATGAGTTTGTATCCCCATTAAAATCACAACAATCGATAATGTCACATATTACAATTCTATACCCACAAAAATGAACACCTCAGATTCTCCGATATCATGATAGGTTACAACAAGAATCCTTTTTGCATTAACAGCTTGAATTGGCATAGTAAGCGCCATGTTCAGAACCTGTTTTAGCGAAACTAGTTAAAAAAGCGAGTCACATTATGATATTTGACCAATATACGGCATATCCATTGATATCTGATTCATCTTCCGCTTTTCCAATGGTGATCGTCATTTCATTAACATGATCCATCGTATATTGTACAAATGAAGGTCTGTACTGCGGTAAAATAATTGACCTTACGTAGACGCCAGCAGGTCTTCACCGAAGCCACTGAAAAAGTCCTTTCTAGTAACTCAAAGAAGAGTAATGGCTCCACTCATTGCGCGCCTTGCTATGAAAAAAACCACTCATATCAAGACTTTCAAAATCGGGCAACGGCTACGCACATTACTTCAAAGCCACTGAAAAAGTTAAAACCAAACTTTTTCAGTGGCCTCGAAAATCGTACTTTTTCAGTGCTCTTTCTTCACCTTCAGCATAGTAGAGGTTCAATGTGATCGAGACCTCACGCTTCTGCAAAGTGCGAGGCTTTCCTTTTACTGCCCTTTATGATGAAAAGGACATTCTCCTTGTATCGGTTCTACGTCATCTCCAATGAAGAATTGCTTCCATTCATTGTGATCAGGGTCTCCAAAGTGAGAAATATCAGGATGTTTAGGTAAATCATCCCATTTTTCTACTCGTTTTCTCACTTTTTCACGAGACATAATCCCACCCTTTTGTGTTCCTTCAAGTCCTTCAAAAATCTTTCTTGGCTGAAAACCAAGAATAAGGCTGTTTCCAAGGTTACGCGTTTTTCGTTGTTTGTATGCAGGAGCATTTCCAAACACAAAGATCGGTTCCCCGCCAAAATGGAAGTCCCATAAGTAATGTTCGGGATCTTTAGGTTTGTTGTCTGGCCATTTCTGTTTATCGTTTTCATGCAAGTATTGCAAAATCTCCCAAAACCTTTTACGGTAATGTTCGAGGTCATCCTTCTCTTCTTCAGGTTCTACAAAAACAAAAAGGCCATGACGGACGTAAGGGGGTTCTACAAAAAGCATTAAAAATTCCTCTACCGCATTGGGTAGGTTAGACCAATCCTCTTTAGTGATATAGGCATAACGGAGCTCCCCTTTCATCTCTGCTTTCATTCCAAAATAACAGGGAAATGTATCATTCGTTACAATCTGATGGAAGGTATTGTACTCATGTATGACCCATTCAGGAACGACCGCTGGATTTGTCATATCATCCTTTGTTAACAGTATTTTATTCGTTTCCTGCATACCATTTCTCCTTTTTACTAGTATAGTTACCCAAAAATCCCTATCCAAAAACGCTATTTATGGGCAGTATAAACATATTCTCTCTTGTAACCCTTTAATGACTTCTTCTGGCACTTCTCTGACCTTAATATCCCCACCTAGAAAAAGCAGCCAATTCGTTATTTCGGTTAATTCTTCTGAATGATTAACATTGATAAAAGTCTTTAGAATCGCTGTGGATTGGTAAGGACTCGTATAAGAAATGGAGACTTTCAAAGGATGGTATTTTTTAAACTGGGCAATCGCCTTCGGACCAAGCTCAAGGGTAAGGTTGGTGACTTCTTCCTGCTTACGTAGTTTTTCTAAAATTTTCTTCTTCCTTAATCTTTTTTTGGTAGAGTATGATTTGACATGATGTAAACTATCAACAGGAAATATCCTCCTCTTTTCATCCTCTAAGTCAAAGCCTTCTATCATCCAAAGGCCTTTTTCATTATAAAGGTGCAAGAGAAAAATTGGATAAGCCTTTATGACCTGCTCTTCTTTGATGGTAATCAATAAATAGCTATCCACAAGAAGAATTTGGATAAGTCTTTCTAGCATAGGATGTGGGAGATCTGACAATTCAAGCAAGTCGGGATTATTCGGATTTGTCCCTTCAAAAAGCAAGATTTGATTTAATAGAACAAGGTCATCTTGCTGGTTTTCTGATATGAGTCCTAGTAATTTTTCAGCTAAAGACTGACGGCTCTTTAGATAAGGGAGTTGTTGATTTCTTGTCGCCATAAAGGCAATAAAAAGAGCTTTAATCTCATTATCGGTAAAGCGAACGGTAGGCAGGACAGAATTGTTCATGACAAAATAGCCCCCATCCCTTCCAACTTCAGCGACAAGCGGCATCCCCATGGCTTCAATTTCTCTGATATCTCTAATAGCGGTCGAACGAGAGATATTAAATTCTTGCATGATCTCAGAAATGGTAAAGCGGGATCGGTTGTTGATATATCGCATTAAGATATTAATCCGTTCAACTTTTTTCATCGGGGTCTCCTAAACAGTATCATTTTTTGACATGATTAAAGACTATTATAAACTCATCAAATGAAAAGATAAATCATTTGATAACTTATTCATAAAGGGAGGTTTGACTATGGCAAATTATACACTAGAAGAAAAAGAAAGCTTTACCGTTTTAGGTATTGGAACTGAGCTTAAGAGCGATTATACAGACTACGCTGGCACAAACAAGGAAAAGTTAGACTTTTGGAGTGCAATCAAACAAGATGGAAGACTTGATACGTTAAAAGCCATAGCCACAAATGACTACATGTTTGCCGTGAACGAAGCCGTGAATCATAAGATGATGCATTATGCTGGCGTCATGACAGATACAACATTACCAGAAGCATCCAGAGTGATTCAGTTTCCTAAGGGAAAATACCTGGTTGTAAAAGGGGAAGCAGAAACGGCTAATGCGTTGAGTAATATGCTTACTAGTATGGCCTTTGGTCAAATCTTGCCAGAAGCAAAGGATTTTGCTTATGTTGGCGGACCAAACACAGCAGTTGAGATGGGGCAAAGTAACGGCTTAATATTTGGTGAAATGTGGATTCCTGTTGTAAGGAAATAGAAAGATAACGGGAGGGATGGAAATTGTCCTCTATTGTTGATTTTAAACATGTATCTACGGTTGGCTTAGAGTCTTCACCTGTAACAGAAGCGCTTGCTGGTCTACGTGCTAATGAAGCCCGCTACTTTATGAACAAATACAAGCATGAATTTACAGTTATACCAGCTAGCGAAAGTAAGGAGACCCTAGATTATGTGAACCATATTTTGAAAGAAGAGCGTGATATTGAGTTTGCGGCTAAACCTTTAGAAACGTCACGTTTTCAAGTGGAAAATATCAAATGGGCTTTCGTCTTTTTTGAAGATGGTTTAGAGGTCAACGTTATGTATACGGTGGATGACCCTAAGAAGCGGGCCGTTGGTTTTAAGCTTTCTGAGGGGATGGAGATACCAAAGGAGTTAGAAGGAAAGTTTAAGTTTGCTAGGCAGAGGTCTAAACTAGCTGGAACCATTCGAGGCTCGTTTTTTGTCATTAAAGGCGAATATTAAAAGTTAACCTTTTCATTTTCTTCCTTAAGTAAATAAAAGGCTTGGTTAATTCGACAAATCCAGCCTTTTATTCAACTTAAAATCCAATTATTAAATATCTTATTTAGAATAGATTTATCAAAAATAACCTCAACTTGCTGCTTTACCATCATATATGGAACCATTCTCCGTGGTGATTTAAGTGGCAAAAAGAATACGTTTGGAATAAGTAGTATTGACAACTCCAATTTCAAAATGAGATATACAGTGTTCACCGATAAATTTACATCATGCCGCCCCTAAGGTGAGAGTGTGTAATATCTTTAACCTGGTGTGCGAAAAGTGCGGCATATCAGGGTTTTGTTAAAATCTTACTGTAACATCTTTAACGAGTTTTTATTATTATTTACTGGATTGCGTTAGCAAAATGTTAGCAATTTGCTGCCTGGTTATGACCGCGAAATTTACAACTTGCTATTAAAGAATTTACCAAATAGAAACGTCA